>NZ_LMMI01000059.1:0-213366 GCF_001422775.1 Methylobacterium sp. Leaf87
CCGGCCGGGTTGAAGCCGGCCGGGTTGAAGACCTGCTGGGCGGCGAGGGGGCCGGTGGCGGAGAAGCGGTTCCGCTCACGCCCGAAGTCGACGTACTGGGCGTCGGCCTCGACGCCGACGACGAAGCCGGAGCCCGGGGTGAACTGGTAGTTGTAGCCGATCTGGCCACCGCCGACGAAGCCGTCGTTGCTGCGGCCGTTGCCGAAGGCGATCGCCTGGGTGGTGCCCGGCAGAACCAGGGTGCTGGCGCTGTTCACGCCGATGACGGTCGGGGCGCTGTTGCTGGAAGCGTCGAAGCCGTAACCGGCGTTGAAACCGGCGTAGAAGCCCGTCCAGGTGAACACCGGCACCGGCACGAACACCGGCGGAGCCGCACGGCGCGGAAGGTCTGGCGACGTCCCTCGCATTGTGAACGAGCGCGGTGGTCACGGCCTCGNGCGTCGAAGCCGTAAGCGTCGAAGCCGTAACCGGCGTTGAAACCGGCGTAGAAGCCCGTCCAGGTGAACACCGGCACCGGCACGAACACCGGCGGAGCCGCACGGCGCGGAAGGTCGGCGGCGAAAGAAGAACCGGCGATAAGGATGCCGGCGAGCGCGGTGGCGCCGCGAAGAATGGATTTCATAGTATGGTCCTCTACCAATTCGCCCCGCCGCTCCTTTTGGAGGCATCCGGTGCAGTTCCCCGTCTTTAGTCCAGTCGACCGGAAGAAGCTGTGGCTTTGCGAACACGTCGCTTGCCGGGAAGGCGGCCCCATTGTGGCGGTGCCCGCCTCGATCTTCTGGTAACTCGCCGGGCCAACGCGCGCCAATGGCCAAGGTTCAACCCTCGACGCGATTCGTTGCATCAAAAGTTCTGCCAGATTGTCGCACCTGGCCTCAAGGTGATCAGACGAGGGTGATGGCCGAAATCAGCCGGCCGTAATCGGCCTCGTGGCGGTGGGTCGCGCGGCGGAAGCTGTAGAAGCGCTCCGCGTCGGCATAGGTGCAGAGCCCGAGACTGGAGGCCTGGACGATGCCGGCCTCGGCCAGGCGGGCGGCGATGAACCCCGGCAGATCGAACTGCGCGTGGTCGGGCCGTTCTCCGGCACCCAGGAACGCTTCGCATCCGGGGGCTTCGACCCGGAAGCGCGCGATGAAGTCGGGGCCGACCTCGTAGGCGGCCTGCGCGATCGTCGGCCCGAGCACGGCGACGATGCCGGGCCGGCGCGCGCCCAACCCTTCCATACCCTGGACCGTCGCCTCGATCACGCCCGTGAGAGCGCCTTTCCAGCCGGCATGGGCGGCGCCGACGACGCCATTCTCCGCGTCGGCGAACAGGATCGGTCCGCAATCGGCCGTGGCGATTCCGAGCGCGAGGCCGCGCACCCGCGTCACCATGGCGTCGGCCTGCGGCCGCGCCGCGTGGGGAATGGGGGCCTCCACCACCACGGCCTTGGCGGAATGGACCTGATACAGGCTGGCGAGGTTCTCCGGTGCCACGCCGAGGGCCGTGCACATCCGGGACCGGTTCTCGGTGACACGCGCCGGATCGTCGGCCGAGCCGAGGCCGCCGTTGAGAGAGGCGTAGAGCCCGTCCGAGACGCCGCCCTCCCGGGTGAAGAAGGCGTGGCGCAGGCCCGGCAGGGCCCGCAATTCTGGGGCTTCGAGGAACATGGTCGTTGGCTCCGGCGACGGGGAGGCCTCGATACCCTGTTCCGGACAGCGCGACGACCATCCCGGCATTCGCCGGGTGCCACCCCAAACATCGGAGCCGCCCGTAACGGTTCGCGCGCCGAATTTCACACTTCGTTAAGCATATTTTGATCGGATGCTCGCGAAAGCCGAGGACACATCCGATGTCGGAACCCGCCCGCCAATTCCCGCCCAACGATCAGCCGGGTCGTCCCCAGCCGGGTCCGCTCCGGGATTGGCTCGCCGCGATGAAGGCGGTGACGGCCACCCAGGCGGCGCAGGCCTCGCGCCCCGCCGGCATGCCGCAGCCCGTCGAAGAGGTGGCCGAGCCGCAGGCCGAGGCCCCGGCCTGGACCCCCCGCGTCGTCGCACCGAGCGCGGCGACGCCGGCGCCCCTCGTCGATTCCGAGACCGATCTCTCGGACCTGATGGCCGAGAATCTGATGCTGAAGGCCAAGCTGAAGGTCGAGTTCGAGCGCTACGACAGCCTCCAGGCAGTCCTGGCGGACGAGCTGCGGGGCCTGCGTGGCCATGTCGAGTCCGAAATGCAGGCCCTCGACGAGGTCCGCGCCGAGCGCGATCAGCTCAAGGCCCTCACGGCCGCCGCCGCCAGCGAAATGCGCGAGATGCGCACCAAGATCAACGCCAACGCCGAGGAGCTCGCTCAGGCCCGCTCGGAGCGGGATCTCTGGATGGCCCGGGCCGAGACCCTGGCCCAGCCCTTGTTCCAGCGTCGCTGAACCGACATCCAAGGCAAAGCCGCAGGCTCGTCTTCAGGCAAGCCGCAGGCGCGCCAGACAGGCCGAAGGCCCGCCCCTTTCGGGGCGGGCCTTCCATTGCCGGACCACTCGTTGTCCGGCCGATCCCTTGTTCTTCCCGCCGAGGCGCTAGTAGGCAGCGCCGGAGGCGACGGTCCAGGTCAGGGTGGCCGGGGAGAGCGGCTGATGACAATGAGACACTGGATCACCTCCTTTCGTTCGTTGCGACTGAGGGCAAGGTAGGGGTCGGATCGGGGTTTGAAAAGGGCCTCGGTTGCGCCCTTCCGCCGCTCCCCTCCAGACCCGGGCGGGCCGAGGTGGACTTGAAGTCGACTGGCCACGGCGAGGCCCCAAGTCTAAGACGCTGGCACCCGCCCGGGAGGGCGTGCCCGGAACCCGCCATGTCCGCCAGCCCCAGCCCGCGCGCTCCGGCGCCCGACGAGGCCGCCCTCGATCCCGATGCCATGCGCCAGCCGCTCGGCGACGCGTGGTACTGCGTCGCCCGCTCCGACGGTCTGAAGCCCGGCAGCCTCAAGGCGGTGGAACTCAACGGCGAGCAGATCGTCCTCGGCCGCGACACCGCCGGAGCCGCCTTCGCACTCCGGGATCGCTGCCCCCACCGCGGCATGGCCCTGTCGAAGGGCCGCTTCGACGGCGGCGCCCTGACCTGCCCGTTCCACGGCTGGCGCTTCGGCACCGACGGGCGCTGCCGCGACGTGCCGACCCTGTCCTCCTCCGACGCCGCCGATTTTTCGAAGATCGCGGTGCAGCGCTTCCCCGTCCGCGAGAGCGCGGGCTTCGCCTGGGTCAATTCGTATCTTGGGAGCCCGTCCGGCACCGACGTGCCGGCCCTGCCCGAACTCGGGTTCGAGGCCGCCGGCCGTGTCGTCATCGAACTCGTAGTCGAGGCCTCGTTCGATCTCACCACCTTGAGTCTCGTCGATCCCGGCCACGTCGCGTTCGTGCACGATTCCTGGTGGTTCCGCCCGTCGAAGGAACTGCGCGAGAAGGTGAAGACCTTCACGCCGACGCCGCACGGCTTCACCATGACGAGCCACGCCACCACCACGAGTTCGCCGGTCTATCGGCTGCTCGGCGGCGCCCCGGCGGTGGAGATCGAGTTCCGCCTGCCCGGCGTGCGGCTGGAGCGGATCGTGGCGGGGGCCAAGCGCGTGGCGAACTACACCTTCGCCACGCCGCTCACCCACAACCGCACCCTGCTGACCAACGCCCTGTACTGGAACATGCCGGCGCTGAACCTGCTGAAGCCCGTGGCCCGCCCGCTGATGCGCCAGTTCCTGACCCAGGACCAGCAGGTGCTCCAGCACGCCCAAGCCGGCCTCGACCGGAAGCCCACCATGGTGCTGTTCGGCCAGGGCGATCTGCCCTCGCAATGGTACTTCCGCCTGAAGCGCGAGGCCCTCGCCGCCGCCCGCGAGGGCCGGCCGTTCCGCAATCCCCTAGCGACGCAGGAACTGCGCTGGCGCTCTTGAACCGCAGCGTGGCCGCTTGAACGGCCGCGTGCACCAGCCATCTCGGGTGGATGAAGCGCAACGATCTGATCACGGCCCTCAGCGCCGCCACGGTGATGACCCTCGGGGGCGTCGGCTATGCGGCGCACAAGCGCACGCGCAACCCGTATTACCGGGGGCCGAAGAGCGATCATTTCGACGGCCTGCGCTTCCACGGGCCGGACCAGCCCGCCGACAAGGATCTCTCGGACATCGCCCGCTGGCGCCGCCGGCGCGGCATCTACAGTCCGGTGCGGGCCCTGTGGCCGAAGCACCATCCGAGCCCGTTCCAGGACCGGCCGCCCGAGCGGTTCGCGGGACTGCGCGTCACCCTCATCGGGCACGCGAGCTACCTGTTCCAGGTGGCGGGGCGCAACATCCTGGTCGACCCGGTCTACGCGAACCGGGCCAGCCCGGTGCGGTTCGCGGGCCCCAAGCGCGTCAACCCGCCCGGCATCGCCTATGCCGACCTCCCGCCCATCGACGTGGTCCTGATCACCCACAACCACTACGACCACCTCGACGGCCCCACCGTCGCGCGCCTGTGGCAGGCGCATCAGCCGCTCATTCTGGCGCCGCTGGGCAACGACGCGATCCTGCGGGCCTACGACGACACCATGCATGTGGAGACCCGCGACTGGGGCGAAGCGATCGACCTCGGCGGCGGCCTCACGGTGCATGTCACGCCAGCCAATCACTGGTCGGCGCGTGGGCTCAACGACAAGCGCATGGCCTTGTGGTGCTCGTTCGTGCTGACGACGCCGGTGGGCGTGCACTACCATTCGGGCGACACCGGATTTCGCGGCGGGGCGATCTTCGCCGAGGCCCGCACCCGGTTCGGGCCGCCGCGCCTCGCCACCCTGCCCATCGGCGCCTACGAGCCGCGCTGGTTCATGCGCGACCAACACATGGACCCCGCCGAGGCGGTGGCGGCCGGCCTGCTCCTCGGCGCCGACCAGATGATCGGCCACCATTGGGGGAGCTTCCAGCTCACCGACGAGGGGATCGAGCAACCCGTCGAGGCCCTGGCGGTGGCGTGCGCCGAGAACGGGATCGCGCCGGAGCGCTTCCGGGCGTTCCGGCCGGGCGAGGTCTGGCAGGGCTGACGCCCTGCTGCCTCACAGGATGAACCGGCTGACGCCCTGCCGCCTCACAGGATGAACCGGCTCAGGTCCGCATTCGCCGCCAGGCTCTCGACCCGCGCGCGGACGTAGGCGGCGTCGATGGGCACGGTCTCGCCGGACCGGTCGGTGGCGGTGAACGAGATTTCGTCGATGACGCGCTCCAGCACCGTCTGGAGGCGGCGGGCGCCGATGTTCTCCACCGAGTTGTTCACGTCCACCGCGACCTTGGCCAGGGCATCCACCGCGTCGTCGCTGAATTCGAGGGTCACGCCCTCGGTCTGCATCAGCGCCACGGTCTGCTTCAGCAGGCTCGCCTCCGTGGTGGTGAGGATCTGCTTGAAATCCTCCACCGTGAGGGGCTGCAGCTCGACGCGGATCGGCAGGCGCCCTTGCAATTCCGGCAGGAGGTCGGACGGCTTCGAGACGTGGAAGGCGCCGCTGGCGATGAACAGGATGTGGTCGGTCTTCACCGGCCCGTGCTTCGTCGCCACCGTGGTCCCCTCGATCAACGGCAGCAGATCGCGCTGCACGCCCTCGCGGGACACGTCGGCGGACGAGCGACCCTCCTTGGCGCAGATCTTGTCGATCTCATCGAGGAAGACGATGCCGTTGTCCTCGACCTCGCGGATCGCCTCCTGGGTGAGGGATTCGGTGTCGACGAGCTTGTCGGATTCCTCGGCCAGCAGGGGCGCGTAGGCCTCCTTCACGGTCATCCGCCGGGGCTTGCCCTTCTGGCCGCTGAGCGCCTTGCCGAGCATGTCGCCGAGGTTGACCGCGCCCATGGACGCACCCGGCATGCCCGGGATCTCGAACATCGGCAGGCCGCCGGACGGGTTGCCGCTGAGTTCGATCTCGACCTCCTTGTCGTCGAGTTCGCTCGCCCGCAGCTTCTTGCGGAAGCTGTCGCGGGTGGCCTGACCGGAGGTGGGGCCCACCAGGGCATCGAGGATGCGGGCCTCGGCCGCCGCCTCGGCCTTGGCCTTCACGGCCCGGCGCTTCTCCTCGCGCTTCAGGCCGATGCCGACCTCCACGAGGTCGCGCACGATCTGCTCCACGTCGCGGCCGACATAGCCGACCTCGGTGAACTTCGTGGCCTCGATCTTGAGGAACGGCGCGCCGGCCAGGCGCGCGAGGCGGCGGGCGATCTCGGTCTTGCCGCAGCCGGTGGGGCCGATCATCAGGATGTTCTTCGGCGCGACCTCTTCGCGAAGCGGGCCGGTCAGTTGCTGGCGGCGCCAGCGGTTGCGCAGCGCGATGGCGACGGCGCGCTTGGCGTCGGCCTGGCCGACGATGAAGCGATCGAGTTCCGAGACGATCTCGCGGGGGGAGAAACTGGTCATCACGCTCCGATCGGGTGCGGCAGCCGGGCTGCCCAGGGGCGGGGGAGGGCGCGCAGGATTCGGGCCCGCAGGGGATGCCAGCCGGCGCTCAGAAGAAGGATGAAGGTGCCGAGGGCGAGGAGCGCCAAGGGCAGAACGTTGCCCGTGATTCCGATCTCACGCAGGAGGGCGTCGAACGAAAGGCCGGCATAGACCAGGCTCGACACGAGAATCGCCCGCCGGTCCGTCACAAGGGCAACGCAGGCTAACCCGAGGACGATGGCGAGTATTGGAAAGGCCAAGCCGATCTGCGAGGTGTTCCCATTCGCGACAGCGCTGAGTACCGGATGGACGATCATCGGGGCCGCAAGGAGGTGGAGCCAGAAGGCGATGTCGGTCCGGCGCGTCAACCGCCGGGGATCCGACAGGTCGAAACGCATCGCAAGCGCGAAGGTCCCGAGGCCCGCGGCACTCAGCAGCCAGGGCAGCCGGTCGTAGGCGAAGAACGGATCGACGGCGGCGACGAGACCAAGCAGCAGGCCGATCAGGGCCGCCGTTCCCGCCGCGATGGTGATGGGCACCCTGAAGCGCCAGTAATGCAGCCCCACGAGAAGCAGCGTGACGAGGCCGGCACCAATCAACGGCCGCGCTTCCGGATGACCGCGAAACACGAGATCGAACAACGTCGTCCCCCGTGAGGCCTCCGTATCCGGATCGACCAGTGTGAAGCCGGCGGCGTTATAGGTCGCCAGTGCGAAGACCACGAGTAGGACGATGCTCGGCAAGGCCATGCGTCTGCGTCGCGTGAAGAACTCCGCGAGCATCCAGGCCTCGAGGGCGACTAGACCGTAACCGCCGACCGGCCCCAGCCGATCTATCCCGAGATGACCGGTGGTGCCGAAGAACAGTACGAGGCCAAGGGTCACAAAGATATCGGCGAACCCCGTGACGAACCGCAGGCGCTCGTCGTCGCGGGGCTCGTCCTGGGCGGCGACGTCCTCGCGCGCCAATCGGTCGAGGGCCAGGGCCTGATCGTCGGTGATGATCCCGCGTGCCACCCCGGCGCGCAGGAGCACCGCATGATTCGGCAGCGGGCCGTCGCCCGGGAGGGCGAGGGCGGAGGCGGTCGGGGGCTGTTCCACGCTGCCGACTTAAGCGCGCCGGGGCTGCCTTACCAGGGTGCGGCCGGGCTCACGCCGCCCGGACGCGGGGTCAGGCCGCCCGGATGGTGCCGACGAAGCCCGTGACCTCGCCGTCGAGGGTGGTGGTCTGGCGCGCGAGTTCGGCCGCCGCGCCGAGGACCCGGGCAGCGCCCGTGCCGACTTCGGCCGCGGCGGCGCGCACCTGCCCCATGGTCCGGGTCACCTCCTGGGTGCCGTGGGCGGCGTCGGAGATGCTGCGGGCGATGGCCTGGGTGGCGGTCTGCTGCTCCTCGACGGCGGCGGCCACCCCCTGGGCGATGCCGTGGACGCTGCCGATGGTGGTCCCGATCTCCGCGATGGCCTCGACGGTCTCGCGGGTCGCGGCCTGGATCGTGGCGATCTGGGCGGTGATCTCCTGTGTCGCCTGGGCGGTCTGGGACGCCAGGTCCTTCACCTCGGCGGCGACCACGGCGAAGCCGCGCCCGGCCTCGCCGGCACGGGCCGCCTCGATGGTGGCGTTGAGGGCGAGAAGATTGGTCTGGCCGGCGATGTTCGAGATCAAGGCAACGACATCGCCGATACGGGCGGCGCTGCCGGCGAGCACGTCGACCCGCGCATGGGTGCGCCGGGCGCTCTCCACGGCGCCGGCGGCGGCGGCCGAGGTGTGCGCCACCTGCTGGCCGATGGCGTCGGCGGTGGCGGCGAGTTCCTCGGTCGCCGCCGCCACCGCCTGGACGTTGAGGGCGGTGGCATTGGCCGCCTGCATGACGGCGCTCGACTGGGCGTCGGCGTGCTCGGCGTTGCGGGCCATCGTCCGGGCGGTCTCCTCCAGGGCGGCGGCCGCCCCCGACAGGGTGCCGACGAGGCCGCCGACGCTGCCCTGGAACCGATCGGCGAGGTCGACCCGATCGGCCCGGCGCCGCGCGCTCGCATCCGTGGAGGCCCGGTCCCCATCGATCCGCAGGGTCTCGGCCTGCCGCATGGCGGTGGCGAACACCGCCATGCTGCGCTGGATGTCGCCGATCTCGTCGCGGCGCGGCGTCATGGCGGCGAGCTGGTGATCGCCTTCGGACAGGCGCCGGATCGCGGCGGCGACGCCCACCAGGGGGCGGGCGATCTGGCTGTTGCCGACGCCGACGCCGATGAGCAGGCAGGCGAGGGGCCCCCCGATCGCGAGGGCGACGAGGAGCACGATGCGCTGATCGTAGAGGCTGTCGGTGGCGCGCTCGATGGCGGTGAGGCGGGACAGGCTGTCGGCCACCAGGGCGTCGATGCTGTCCTGGTAGGCCTGCCGATTGGCGCGGTTCGCTTCCGTGAAGCCCTGGTCGGCGGCGGCCTTCGGCGAGACCTCGGTGCCGAGGCGCGCGGTCTCGAGGCGCAGCGGCGTGAAGGCGGCGGCCCCTTCGGCCACCTTGGCGAACAGCGCCTCCTCGGCCGGCGTGAGGCGGGCCGGCCAGGCCGCCAGGACCGCGTTCATGTCCGTGAGGTTCTGGCGCAGGCGCGCGGCGTATTTCACCGCATCGGCGGTGTCCTTGGCGGCGTAGATCCCGCGGGACTCGAGGGCGATGGTGGTGACGTGGCGGTTGAGCCGGGCGGCGTCGAGGGCGCGTTGGGTCGCGAGACGCCCCTGCTCGATGGCGGTGTCGAACGCCCGCAGGGTGAAGACCCCGACGCCCGCCACGAGAAGCGTCACCGCGCTGCAGGCGATGACGAACGCCAGAATCTTCGCCCTGATCCGCATGATCTTCGACTCCCCAGAACAGCTTTTCGCGTCAGTTTGGGGGGAATCTCGGAAAGGTTCGTTAATCGTACGAGACTTCGCTCAGTCGATCATGCATCCAAAGCCTCGATGACGAGACTGTGATTCGTATAGACGCAGATTTCGGCCGCGATCCCCATCGCCCGCCGGACGATGGTTTCTGCGTCGTGCTGTCCATCTTCGAGGGCGCGGGCGGCGGCAAGGGCGTAGTTGCCACCCGAACCGATGGCCATGACGCCGTGCTCCGGCTCGAGGACATCGCCGGACCCCGAGAGCAGCAGGCTGACCTCGCGGTCGGCGACCAGCATCATGGCTTCGAGGCGGCGCAGGTAGCGGTCCGTGCGCCAATCCTTGGTGAGCTCGACGCAGGCGCGGGTGAGCTGGCCCGGATACTGTTCGAGCTTGGCTTCCAGCCGTTCGAACAGCGTGAAGGCGTCGGCCGTGGCGCCGGCGAAGCCGCCGATCACCGCGCCCTTGGCCAGCCGCCGCACCTTGCGGGCGTTGCCCTTCACGATGGTCTGGCCGAGGCTGACCTGACCGTCGCCGCCGATGACGACGCGCCCGCCCTTGCGCACCATCAAGATCGTCGTCGCGTGCATCTGCGGCGGGCCGCCGGATTCGTGTGTCAAAGGGGCTCTCCCGTGTGCGTGTCCGACCGGGAGATAGGTCGTCGGGCCGCCGGGCGCCAACCGGGGACGGGATCAGGCCGGCGTCCCACCCTTCGGCAGCATCCGGGCGAAGGCCGCGACGCAGGCCGGGTCGAAATGCGAGCCGGCGTTGGCCAGGATGTGGTTGAGGGCTTCCCGCTCGCTCCAGGCCTTCTTGTAGGGCCGGTCGGAGGTGAGGGCGTCGAACACGTCGGCCACGGCGACGATGCGGCCCGACAGGGGAATCGCCTCGCCGGCGAGGCCCGCCGGGTAGCCGCTGCCGTCCCAGCGCTCGTGATGCGTGGCGGCGATCTCGGCGGCGCGCTGCATGAGGAGGGACGACGAACCCTCGAGGATGCGACGGCCGCGCTCGGCGTGGCGCTCCATCTCGGTGCGCTCTTCGGGCGTCAGGGGGCCGGGTTTCAGCAGGATGGTGTCCGGCACGCTGATCTTGCCGACGTCGTGCATGGTCGAGGCGAGGCTGAGCTGCTCGACCTCGGCGTCGGGCAGGTCGAGGCCGCGGGCGATGAGGGCGACGAGCCCGGCCACCCGCGCGACGTGGTTGCCGGTCTCATTGTCGCGATGCTCGGCGGCCTTCATCAGCATCAGCACGATCTCGCGCTCGCGGGCGGCGATGAGGGCGGTGGCCGCCTTGACCTCGCGGTCGAGCCAGGCGGCGCGCTCCCGTTCTCCGATGCGGGCGCGGTTGAGGGCGAGCAGGTTCGACACCCGTGCGCGGATCTCGATGGGGTCGAAGGGCTTGGCCAGGAAATCCGTGGCGCCGGCCTCCAGGGCCTCCCGGCGCAGGCTGCGCTGGTCGAGGCTCGTCACCATCACCACCGGAACGTGCTCGAAGCCCGGCACGGCGCGAGCGGCGCGGATGAACGCGACGCCGTTCATGCCCGGCATGTCGTAATCCGAGATCGCCAGCCCGATGGCGTCGGCATTGGCGGCGACGAAGGCCAGGGCGTCCGCCGGCCGCGTGAAGTCGCGCACGGTGCAGTCCGGAATCGTCCGGATGGCCTCGGCCATCAGCATGTTGTTCAGGGGGGCGTCGTCGAGGACGAGAACGAACATCGCGTGGCCTTGAGATCCCGGACCGCCATCGTACGCCCGGGGGCCGAGCCCCCGCCGTGCCGTGCGGCCGCGCTCGTTTTCTGGACTATCGGCGCCGTCTTGGCTGCCCGTCGCGTGCCACAGGGTGAATGAAATCTTCCGGCCGGCGCCATTTCGCTTCACCGGACGGGCCTCAGGGCGGGCAGGGCAGCCCACCCGGCAGCACGATCTCGGGACTTTCGCTGGCGTAGCGCCGGCCGTAGCGCACGGGCCACAGGGTCTTGCGCACGAGGTCGAGGCCCGACACCGCGTCCCGGAACACGCCCGGCCCCGAGACGGGCCGGTAGGTGCTGGTGATCTCGACGAGGATGAGCCGGGTGCCGGCGGGCTGGGTCGCCTCGGCGTCGCTCACCGGCGCCGGGGCCTCGGGCGCGCGCAGGGGCGAACCGGACGCCGCCGCGCTCGAGCACACCCGCAGGGGCCCGGGCTCGGTGCCGCCGGGGACGCCGGGGACGCCGACGGCGCTGATGGTGATGCGGACCCCGTCGGCGGCGTAGGGCGCGAGAACGATGGCGGCCGCCCGGAAGATGTCCTCGACCTCCGCCGAGGTCGGACGGGTGCGCTGGGACAGGGTATCGCCGATGGTGCGGGACAGGATGTCGAGCTTGCGCGCGTGGCGCAGGACGTTGGTGATCTCGACGGTGCCGAAGTAGAGCAGCAGCAGGACCGGGATCAGGAGGGCGAACTCGACGATGGCCACGCCGTCGCGTTGCCCGGCGAGGCGACGCGCTGCGCTCCGTGCGGCCCGGCTCAGCATCCGCTCGCGACGGGGGAATTGCCTTCGAGCTGGATCACCGCCGCCGCATTGATGAGGCGGCTGCCGTCTCGGAACTGGCCCGGGGCGATCCCGAAGGGCTGGAACGTGTGCTGGGCCAGCGCCGCCTGGACCACGACGACGCTGCCCTTCAGCAGGCACCCGTGCTGGGTCCCGAAGCCCGGCCGCCAGTCCTTCGTGGCGGCATCGACCGGAGAGGCGCGGTCGACGCTGGCGAAGCTGTCGTAGGCAGCGACATCGACCTTGAGGGCGTCGCATTTCACGAAGGGAGCGACCTGCCGGCACAGCTCCGTGCGGACCCCGTCGAGGGGCGAGCCGCCCGAGCCGTCGGCGCGGACGTAGAATTGCCGCATCGCGCTGTCGAGGCCGTTGTCGAGGGAGGCCGTGATCCAGTGCACGAGGGCGTTCTCGAGGACGAACAGAATGACCACGAAGAGCGGGACGATCACCACGGCGAACTCGACGGCCGCGGCCCCGCCCGTGTCCCGGCGCAACCGCCCGGCCAGACCCCGGACTCGTCGATGCGCCCCGATGGGACGTGTCTCGCCCGCGTGCCCGGCCTCCGTTGCATCCGGAGCCGCGCAGCTTCGTGTTCGGCGGTGAGCGGCGGGCGGAAACACGGGCGTGAGGGGAACCTGCGCGCGGCGCGACGGCGACACGCTCGCAACGGGATCGCATGGCGGCGGTTAATTCACCGTGTGCGCCAGCATCGATCCGCCGACGATAACGTGTTCGTTATCCGATAACCTTAAAATTTATCAGGATAGATGTTCGAAGTTGTCTCGCCTCGGCGGCGCAACTTCGCGAGGTTTATTCAATCTCAACCGGTCCGTGCCCATTCCTAGGCATGGGAGCTGAAAGATGAGCCGGTCGTTCGCCGAATTCGCCAGGGACAAGCGCGGCGGCATCGTGTTGATCTTCGCGCTGCTGCTTCCCGTCGTGACGGGGATGAGCGCCGCGGCCGTGGAATACGGGTCCCTGGTCAAGCGCCGGTCCGAGCTCCAGCGCGCGGCCGACAGCGGCGCCATCG
Source organism: Methylobacterium sp. Leaf87 (assembly GCF_001422775.1). Taxonomy (NCBI): domain Bacteria; kingdom Pseudomonadati; phylum Pseudomonadota; class Alphaproteobacteria; order Hyphomicrobiales; family Methylobacteriaceae; genus Methylobacterium; species Methylobacterium sp. Leaf87. The sequence continues at coordinate 12,852 of NZ_LMMI01000059.1, forward strand.
CGGGCGTCAACCAGTTCAAGCTCGCCAACACCGACGATGCCAGCGCGGTCCGCACCGCCATCGCCATGGCCCGCGCCCAGGCCGGGAACCAGCGTCCCGTCGCGGCGGCGGCGGAGGTGGTGGGTACGCATTCCGGCGTGCGCGTCACCCTCTCGGAGACCATCGTCCTCACCCTCGGCCGGCTCCTGAACCTGCCGAGCCTGGACGTCCGGGTCCAGTCGACGGCCAAGCTCGCCGGCACCACCCGCCTGTGCCTCCTCGCCCTGGACGGCCTGTCCATGGGCGCGTTCCACCTCGAGAGTGCCGCGCGGATCACCGCCTCGGATTGCTCGCTCTACTCGAACTCGATCAATCCCGCCGGCATCCAGGGCGAGAACGCCGCTGTGGCGCAGGCCATCTCGATCTGCTCGGCCGGCGGCTATGCCGGACGGGCGAACTTCTCACCCCAGCCCGCCACGGGCTGTCCGGTCATGCGCGACCCCCTCGCGCACCTCCCGGCTCCGAGGATCGAGCCGTGCCTCGACCTCGGGAGCCTGCTCAACCCGAAGAAGTACGTCGAGGACCCCGACAATCCGGCCTACGGCAAGAACATCGTCACCACCGTGGCGACCCTGAATCCGGGAACCTATTGCGGCGGCCTCCACATCACCAAGGGCGCGACGGTGACGCTCCGGCCGGGGGTCTACGTGATGAAGGACGGGCCCCTGGTGGTCGACAAGAAGAGCTCCCTGGAGGGGGTCAACGTCGGCTTCTACTTCACCGGCCCGCGGGCGGGCCTGCTGTTCGACGAGAAGAGCGTCATCAGCCTCACCGCGCCCAAGGAAGAGCCCATGCGCGGATTGCTGTTCTTCGAGGAGCGGAACCTCGTCGCCGAGGCCGTGTCCAGCTCCCTCGTCGGCTCCCTCCTCGGGGGCGTCGGCGGCGTTGTCAACGGCGTCGGCAATCTCGCCACGGGTGTGGTCGGCCTCGTGGTGGAACTCCCGCCGCCGCTGGGCGGCAAGGGCAAGCCGAAGCCGCCGCCCGGCGGGCCGCTGCCGTTGCGCGAATACCGCATCATCAGCGACGAGGCGCGGACCCTGCTCGGCACCATCTACCTGCCTTCGGGTCGCCTCATCATCGATTCGAAGAGGCCGGTGGCCGATCAATCCGCCTACACGGTGATCATCGCCCGGCTCATCAACCTGTACGACGGCCCCAACCTCGTCCTCAACGCCCGGTACGGCGCCACCGACGTTCCGGTGCCCCGGGGCGTCGGCCCGAGTTCGGCCAACACGGAGCTCTCCCAGTGACCGCGCCGGCCGCGTCCGCGCGCCCTCGGCGCCTGCCCGTGTTCCGCTCCCTCGCGGGGCGGCTGGCGCTGGCGGTGTTCGCGTCCGTCGCCCTCGCCCTCGCGGCGGCGGCGGCGTTCAACCTGTGGCAGGAGGTCCATCGCTACGCCGAGGCCAAGCGCGACGCCCTCTCGACCATCGCGCAGGTCTTCGCCGCGTCGAGCGCCCGGGCCGTCTCCGAGGGCGATGCCGCGGAGGCGACGCGCACGCTCAGCGCCATCGCCCGCCGGCCCGACCTCGTCTACGCGGGCATCGAGCGCCCGGACGGCTCGACCCTGGCGGACCAGGGGCTCGCCATCCGCCTCGACAGCGACATCGACCTCGATGCCGGCGGCTCGCCCCTGTGGCTGCTCGGCAGCCGGACCGCGCAGGTGCGCGTCGCGATCCTGCATGCCGGCCTCACCGTCGGAACCCTCGTGCTCGTCGCCGACACCACCGACCTGATCGACCGGCTCCTCACGATCCTGAAGGCGTCGGCTCTGGCCTCGGCCCTGGCGCTGGCCCTCGGCCTCGCCGTCTCGTACGGCCTGCACCGCTCCATCACACAGCCCATCGCCGAACTCGCCGCCACCATGGACCGGGTCCGCGCGGCCGAGGATTACGGCGAGGTCGCCCGCATCGTGCGCGACGACGAGGTCGGCGTGCTGGCTCGCACCTTCAACACCCTGCTGGGCACCGTGCGCGAGCGCGGCGACCGCCTCGCCCGCCACATGGAGCGCCTGGAAAGCGACATCGCCGCGCGCACGGCCGACCTGCACGAGGCCAAGGAGGCGGCCGAAGCCGCCAACGGCGCGAAATCGTCCTTCCTCGCCACCATGAGCCACGAGATCCGCACGCCCCTGAACGGCATGCTGGTGATGGCGGAACTGCTCGCCGCCGCCGACCTGCCCGACCGGCAGAAGCGCTACGCCGAGGTCATCGCCCGTTCGGGCCAGAATCTGCTGGCCATCATCAACGACATCCTCGATTTCGCCAAGGTCGAGGCCGGCAAGATCGACCTCGAGCGCATCGCACTCGCGCCGGCCGAGATCGTCGATACGGTGGTGTCGCTGTTCGCCGAGAAGGCCCGCGAAGCGAATCTCGATCTCGCGGCCTTCATCGCGCCCGACGTGCCCCGTCAGATCGTCGGCGATCCCGTGCGCCTGGGGCAGATCCTCTCGAACTTCGTCAACAACGCCCTGAAATTCACGCCGCAAGGCCACGTGCTGGTGCGCCTCGAACGCGCCGGCCCGGACCGCCTGCGCCTCAGCGTGCGCGACACCGGGATCGGCATTCCCGCGTCGAAGGTCGGCACCATCTTCTCGGCCTTCTCGCAGGCCGACCAATCCACCACACGCCGCTTCGGCGGCACCGGCCTCGGCCTCTCCATCGCCCACCGACTCGCGCTGGCCATGGGCGGCACCATGGGGGTCGACAGCGTCCTGGGCGAGGGCTCGACCTTCTGGGCCGAACTCCCCCTGGAGGCCGTGGACGATGCGGTCCGGGCAGATCGGCGCGCCGACGGCATCCCGGAATTCGTCGTCGTGGCGCACGCGGGCGCCGCCAGCGTCGCGAGCCTGTGCGAGCGCCTGGTCGCGGCCGGCTTCGTGCCGGTCGCCGCCGATGCGCCGCAGGCCGCGACCGCCCACTGGATCGCCGATGCGGCCGATCTCGTCGCCCTCGGTCGCCGTCCGTCGGCGACGGGCCGGGTGCTCGCAATCGCCCGCATGGGCGATCCGGCCGCCGGCACGGTGCTGGGGGCGGGCTTCGCCGACGACCTCCTCCGCTGGCCCGTGGTTCAGGACGAATGGGACCGGGCCCTCGGCGCCCTGGCCAGCGGCGCCCCCTTCGCCGCAGCGGCGCGGACCGCGCTCGCCGGTGCCGCCCTGGCGCAGTTCCCCGGCGCACGGGTGCTGGTGGCCGACGACAGCGCCGTCAACCGCGAGGTTGCCTGCGCGGCCCTGGCACGCTGCGGCATCACGCGGATCGTCACGGTGGTCGACGGGCGCGAGGCCGTGGAGGCGTGCCGCGCGCAGGCGTTCGATCTCGTCCTCATGGACGGCAGCATGCCGGTGCTCGACGGCTACGACGCCGCCCGCGCGATCCGGGCCGAAGAGGCTTCGTCCGGCCGGCGCATCCCCATCGTGGCGCTCACCGCCCACGTGATCGGCGCGGCGGCCGAGGCCTGGCGCGACGCCGGCATGGACGGGACCCTGACCAAACCCTTCACCCTGGCGGCCCTCGCCGCGATGCTGTCGCGCGTTCTCGATCCCGCTGGGATGGGTTGCGATGCAGTCGCGCCCGATGCCCCCGGTGCCGAGCCCGATGGCCTCCTCGACGACGAGGTGGTGAACGGCCTCGTCGAAATGGCACTATCCGCCGGCAGCGGGTTCGCCGAGCGTATCGTCGCCCTCTACGCCGAGCACGCCCCCGTCGCCCTGGTGGAGATCGCGGCGGCTTGCGCGGCGGGCGACGCGCCCGCGCTCGCCAGTGCGGCCCACAGCCTCAAGTCCATGAGTCTGAACATCGGCGGCCGGGCCTTGGCGGCACGCCTCGCCGTCCTGGAGGAGGACGCCCGCTCGGGCGGTGTCCCGCCCGACGCCGAGACCCTGGCGACCATCGAAATCCTGACCACCGACACCCTGGCGGCGATCACCGAGCGGATGCGGGTACCGGCGCCGTCGGGACCGGATTCCGTCGCTGCGTGAAGCGCATCGGCGTCAGTTGCGACGCTCGACACCCGCATGGACCGACGCGTGGCTTGGCGGCTGGGCCGCCACCCGCAAGGCATGCCTCGCCGATCTCCGGGCCAGACCACGGGCTTCGTCCAACAGGTCCTGGAAGACCGCCGATCCTTCGCTGGCGATCCGTTGCTCGCTGCAGAGCTCCACGGCATGGCAGGCATTCGAGAGCGCGAGGAAACCCAGCGTGCCGGCGGACGACACACAGGTATGCGCTTCGAAGCGCAGCTGATCCCGGTCCGCCGCGGTCTCCCCGGCCGTGGTGAAGCGCGCGTCCAGTTCCTCGGCGAGCATCCCCAGGGCGTCGTGGACGGGCCCACGGCCGATCACGCCGATCATGGCGTCGTAGGCGCTTCGATCGAGCAGGCTCAAATCCTCGCCGCTCCGATCGACGCCCGTGGCAAGCGGGTCGGATCGGGTCGTCCGGGCCGGCGCCCGCGACAGCCACCGATCGATGATGCGATAGAGGTCCGCCCGGGCGAAGGGCTTACCCACGTGATCGTCCATGCCGGCTGCCCGGAACATCCGGATCTGGTCCGGCAGCACGTTGGCGGTCATCGCCAGGATGGGGATCGTGGCCGCTTCGGCCCCGAGCGCACGGATGTGCCGGGTCGCCGTCATGCCATCCATACCCGGCATCTGCACGTCCATCAGGATCAGATCGTAGCACCCTTCGGCCACGGCGCGGATGGCGGAGGCTCCGTCCGCAACGATCTCGACGGCATGGCCCGCGACCTCGAGGACCGCCCGGGCGAGGTCCTGGTTGATCCGGTTGTCCTCCACGAGAAGGATCCGCCCGGGCCGCTGCGCGATGGGGGGGCAACTGGCGCGCGGCGCCGACGGTTCGCCGGTCCCGAGCGGCAGTGTCAGGGCGAACCAGAACCTTGCACCCATGCCCTCCTCGGAGCGGACGCCGATCTCGCCGCCCATGAGGTCGACCAGCTGCTTGCAGATGGCAAGGCCGAGGCCGCTCCCACCGAAGTTCCGCTCGATGGAGCCGTCGATCTGCGAGAAGCGCTGAAACAGGCGATCCTGCTTCGCGCGGGCGATGCCGATCCCCGTATCCTCCACGCTGAAGCGCAGGCGCTCGCCGGTTTCCCCGGTACCCTCGTACTGGGCATTGAGTGTCACGGAGCCGTGCGCCGTGAACTTGATCGCGTTGTTCAGGAGGTTCAGCAGGACCTGCCGGAGGCGCGCCTGGTCTCCGTTCAGGCTTGGGGGCAAAGCGGAGTCGATCATCGCCCTGACATCCAGGCCTTTCTGGTCCGCGGAGCCTCGAACGATGCTGAGGCAGTTGTCGATCAGCACCCGTGGATCGAAAGCCTGCCGGTCCAGCACGACGGCTCCGGCCTCGACCTTCGAGAAGTCCAGGATGTCGTTGACGATCGTCAGCAACGCCGACCCGCAGGTGCGTACGAGTTCGGCCTGGTGCCGGAGGTCCGGGGGAAGCCGATCCGAGGCGATCATCACGTCGGTGAAGCCGATGATCGCATTCAGGGGCGTCCGGATCTCATGGCTCATGGAGGCCAGGAACTCGGTCTTGGCGAGGCTCGCCCGCTCGGCCTCCCGCTTGGCCGTTTCGGCATCATGCGTCCGGGCGGCGACCCGCTCGCTCAGGGTGGCGTTCAATCCGCGCAGCTCCGTCTCGCTCGCCCGAAGCGCCCGCTCGGCGGCATCGCGCGCGGTGTCGTCCCGAAGCGTCATGACGGCGCCGATCTGCCGTCCGTCACGGGTCAGCAGCGGCCGGGCGCTGCCGATGCCCAGCACTTCGGTGTCGTCCGGCCGCCGGACCCGCCAGCGGGCATCCAGGACCGTCTCGCCCCGAACGGCACGTGCCAGGGGCAGGTTCTGCGAATCGTAGGGCGCACCGTCCTCGGTGAAGACGCGGTAGGCGTCGCTGTACTGATCGGGCGTCACGTCGAGATGGACCGTCCCGAGAATCCTGCCCGCTGCTTCGTTGACGAGGGTGATGCGGCCGTTGCCGTCGGTGACGATGACCCCCTCGACGAGTTGGCCCAGGATGGCATCGTGGGTCGAGTCCAGGGCTTCACGGTAGCGCGCCTCGCTCTCGGCCGCCGCCTGCTCGGCGTTCCTGCGGGCGGCGACATCGAGGGCACGTTGCTCGGCGGCGGCTTCTCCGGCCCGCAAGGCGCCGCGGAGGCGCAGGTGAGCCACGACGACGCGCGCTAGATCCTCGAGTTGGCGTGCCTCCGCATCGGTGAGGGCCCGAGCCTTCGTGCCGATCAGGCACAGGGTGCCGACCCGGACTCCCGGTCGCAGGATCAGTGGGGCGCCCGCGTAGAAACGGATATGCGGCGCGCCCGTGACAAGGGGATTCGAGGCGAATCGAGGGTCGTTCTCCGCGTCTTCGACCACCATGACCGCGTCCGAGAGGATGGCATGACTGCAGAAGGACACCGCGCGCGACGTGCCTTCCAGGGCCAGACCGCACTTGGCCTTGAACCACTGCTCGTGTTCATCGACGAGGGTGACGAGGCAGATCGGAACGCCGAACAGTGCCTGAGCCGTCCGGCAGACGGCATCGAAATGCGGCTCCGGCGGCGTCCCGACGAGGGCGAGTGCACGAAGATCGGCCAGACGGTCGGCTTCGTTTGGCGTGGTTGCAGTCATGGACGGCCATCAACCCAAGGTGATTATTTCGCACAACCATTCGGCATCGGCGATCGGAAGTACAGGAACGTAAATGTGTTCTGCGATACGGCTCGATCATGTGTTGAGTTCCGCGGAGCGTCGGCGTCGATCCGGACGCAAGCGGTCCATGAATTCATTGGTTTATATCCGGTCGTGGCGAGGATTTGATGAGCTGGCCGCTCGTCTTCGGACAGACTTTGGTCGGGCAACAATCCCGCATGTCCGCAACCTTCGCGATTGGTTTCACGAGGCGTTCTTGCCGCGTCGCGCGGTCCTACATCACCACCGTGATCGCCTGCGCCGCCCGGGTCAGGCCGGTGTAGAGCCAGCGCGCCCGGTGCTCGCGGAAGGCGAAGGATTCGTCGAACAGGACCACGCTGTCCCATTGCGAGCCCTGTGCTTTATGGACGGTAAGCGCGTAGCCGTAGGTGAACTCGTCGGTCTCGCGGCGGAGGAAGGCCGGGATCTCCTCCTCGGAGCCGGACATCACCGCGCGCAGCACCTTGATGTCCACGGGGCGGCGGCGGAGCGCCGGATCGTCGTCCGGCACCACGTCGAGGCGGATCGTGTCGGGGCGCTGGGCCGCGCGCTGGGCCTGCACCGTCCAGGTCGAGCCGTTGAGCAGGCCCTTGGTGCGGTCGTTCCGGAGACAGACGAGCTTCTCGCCCACCGCCGGCATCGGGTCGGTGTGGCCGGCGATCTCGCGCAGGCGATTGTTGTAGAGCCGCCGGGTCTTGTTCATGCCGACGAGCACTTGGTCGGCCGCGATCACTTCGTTGGGGTCGAGGCTGCGCCGGGAGACCACGCGGCTGCGGCCGTACTCGCCGAGGGTGAGGCGGCCGCCCTCGCGGATCGTCATCGCCATGCGGACGATGGGGTCGTCGGCGGCCTGGCGATGGACCTCCGTGAGCATCACGTCGGGCTCGGCCTCGGTGAAGAAGCCGCCGCCGCGCACGGGCGGCAGCTGCGCCGGATCGCCCAGCACCAGCACGGGCTTGTCGAAGGACAGGAGGTCGTTGCCGAGGTCGGAATCCACCATGGAGCACTCGTCGATGATGACGAGTTCGGCCTTGGCGATGGGCCCGGTGCGGTTGAGGGTGAAGGCGGGGCCGCCGTCCTCCGTCTCCTTGGTGCGGTAGATCAGGCTGTGGATCGTCGCCGCGTCGTGGCAGCCCTTCGACCGCATCACCGAGGCCGCCTTGCCCGTGAAGGCGCCGAACACCACGGTACCGTCGACGTCGTCGGCGATGCGGCGGGCCAGCGTGGTCTTGCCGGTGCCCGCATAGCCGAACAGGCGGAACACCTGGGCGCCCCCGCCCTTGCGCCAGTCGGCGATGGCTTTCAGCGCCGCATCCTGCTGCGGCGCGAACCGGGTCGGCAGCGCGGTCTCGCTCACGGCCAGCGCACGGTCGGCGGCAGGGACGACAGGATCGACGCGACGTTGCCGCCGGTCTTGAGGCCGAAGATGGTGCCGCGGTCGTGCAGCAGGTTGAACTCGACGTAGCGCCCGCGCCGGACCTGCTGCTCCAGCCGGTCCGCCTCCGTCCAGGGCGTGCCCATGTTGGCGCGCATGATCGCCGGATAGGCCTCGAGGAAGGCCCCGCCCACGTCGCGGGTGTAGGCGAGATCCGCCGCCGGATCGCCGGTCCAATGATAATCGTAGAAGATCCCGCCGATGCCGCGCGGCTCCTTGCGGTGCGGCAGATAGAAGTACTCCTCGCACCACGCCTTGTAGCGGGCGTAGTCGGCGGCCGGCGCATGGGCGTCGCAGGCCGCCTTCATGGCGGCGTGGAAGGTGAGCGTGTCGGGGTCGTCCTGGTTGCGCCGGCGGTCGAGGACCGGCGTCAGGTCGGCGCCGCCGCCGAACCACGTCCGCGTGGTGGCCACGAACCGGGTGTTCATGTGGACCGTGGGCGCGTTCGGGTTCCACGGATGGGCGATGAGCGAGATGCCGGTGGCGAAGAAGCGCGGATCCTCCGCGGCCCCCGGCATCTGCGCCCGGAACTCCGGCGCGAACTCGCCGTGCACCGCCGAGACGTGGACGCCGGCCTTCTCGAACACCCGCCCCTTGAGGATCGCCATGGTGCCGCCGCCGCCGGGCTTGCCGGTGTGATCCGTGCGCTCCCAGGGCGTCTTCTCGAATCGTCCGGCCTCGGCCGGCGCGTCCTCGTGGAACGGCCCCGTCGCCTCGTCCTCCAGGGTCTCCAGGGCGGCGACGATGCGGTCGCGCAGGGTGGTGAACCACGCCGTCGCCTCGCCCTTGAGGGCCGTCAGCTCGGCTTCGGGCAGGGGCGTGAAGGGCGTGTCGGGGCGCGTCATGGCCCCGATGTCCCATATCGATCCCGGCGGTTCAATCCTCGCCGTCGCCTCGCCGTCACCGCGCCCTCAATCCTTGCCGACCGACATCAGCAGGCGCTCGGTCTTGGCGTCCTCGATGCGGTTGACCATGCGGCGGCCCTCGTGGACGTCGCGGACCGTCTTGGTGGCGGTGATGCACGACTGGACCAGCATGATCACCCCCATGGCGAAGTAGCCCTTCATCCAGATGTCGATGGGCATGAACAGGATGCCGAGCGCCACCATCAGGGCGGCGCCGAGGAACGACGCGTAGGTGAAGGCGACCCAGGCGCCGGAATGCTGCGTGGTTTCGTTGGTCATGGGATCGGTCCTTTTTGAAGGGGTTATTTCGCAGGGCAAGTGCGTGGATCAGGCTTGGGCGGTCGCGCGCTGGCGTAGGCGTTCGAGCACCGCGCTTCCCGTCGGACGCGTCGCTTTCCCAAACCCTTCGCGCTCCAAACGCTCGGCGATGTCGGCGCCCGACTCGGCTTCGGCCAGGGCCGCTTCGGTGTCCGCGGCGTGCGCCTGGAGGCTGCGCAGGCGGGCCAGGGTCGCCTCGGCTTCCCGCAGGGTGGCGCGGTCCTCCGGTGCGGCGGCGACGCCGAGGCGGCGGGCGGATTCGGCCGCCGCCGCGATGCGCCGGCCCCGCTCCAGTTCCGCCTGCCGGCGGGTGGCGTCGCTCACCACGGCGCGGATGCGGGTGAGTTCGCGGGCGAACCGCGTCCGCGCGGTGCGGATGGCCTCGGCTTCGGATTCGAGTTCGGCAATGGCGTCGGCGGCGTCCCGAGCGAGGTCCTCGCGGCCGGCGTCGAGGGCGGCGACGGCCCGGTCTTCGAGGTCCCTGGCGCGGCTCTCCACCTCGGCGAGGCGGCGGGCCTCGGACGTGTCGCCGGCCACCGCCGTCGCCAGGGCCATGCGGCTGCGCTCCAGGGAGACGCGGGTCTCGCGGATCTGCTGGTCGAGGATCAGCAGGGCGTTGCGGTCGATGAGGTCTTCCCGGGCCTGGGCGGCGGCGCCACGGGCGAGGGTTCGAAACAGGTTGAACATGGGGCGGTCTCCCGAGCGACGGGCGCTGCCGTCGAGGAGGAGATTGCCACGGATTGAACAGTGTTCAAGTGCGTTTATGCACGGCGTTCAAATAGGCGCTTGCGCGCCGCCCGGGAAACCGTCCGTCTGGCGCAGGCCCTCGCCGAGGATCATGGCGGCGCAGACGGCGACGTTGAGGGAGCGCAATCCGGGCCGGATCGGCACCACCACCCGGGCATCGGCGGCCGCATGGACGGAATCCGGCACCCCGGCGGATTCCCGGCCCATGAGCAGGCAATCGTCCGAGCCGTAGGCGAAGTCGCCGTACGGCAGGGCGCCCTGCGTCGTCGCCAGGACGAGGCGCAGGCCGGCTTGCCGGCGCCACCCGTCGAACGCGGTCCACGAGCGGTGGCGCGTGATCGTCACGTGGTCGAGGTAGTCCAGCCCCGAGCGGCGCAGGTGCCGGTCCGACACGTCGAACCCGGCCGGCTCGATGATCTCGACGGCGATCCCGAGGCAGGCCGCGAGGCGCAGCAGGGTGCCGGTGTTCTGCGGAATATCTGGCTGGTAGAGGGCGAGGCGGAGCATGGGCGACGTCGCGGTTGGGGAAGGGGTGGCTGGCGTATCGGATGGAAGCACCAAGTAAGGCAGGCGGATTCTCGTGCGGCATCGCCTCCGGTTGGCAGGGGCCCTACGCTGCCTAGCTATAAGGGCGCTGCCGCAACCGCATATCGGACATCTCATGTTTCTCGACTGGCTCGAGCGCCGCATCGAACCGTTCGCGCCGTTCGATGACGGGCGCATGCCGCCCAAGACCGTGCTGGGCTTCGCCGGCTTCTACCTGAAGCCCGTGCGGGCGGCGCTCCTCGCCTTGTTCCTGGTGGCGATCGTCGCCGGCACCGTCGAGGCGTCGCTCTACCTGCTCATGGGCTGGTTCATCGACCTCCTCAACACCGCCGATCGGGCGACGTTCTGGGCCGATCACGGCACCAAGATCCTGCTCGCCGCCGGGTTGGTGCTGGTGGTGCGGCCGATCACGATCTGGCTGCACGAGATCCTGTCGAACCAGCTCATCGTGCCCCAGGTGACGAACCAGATCCGCTGGCGCACGCATCTCTACACGCTCGGCCACTCGCTTTCCTATTTCCAGGCGGATTTCGCCGGGCGGCTCGCCAACCGCGTCGTGCAGGTCGGGCCGGCGGTGCGCGAACTCGCCGTCGTGTTCATCGACACGCTCCTGTACGTGGCGATCTACGCCGTGACGGCGGTGGGCCTGTTCGGGTCCATCTCCCTGTGGCTCGCCCTGCCGGTGGTCCTGTGGGTGCTGGCCTACGGCTTCCTCACCCGCTGGTTCGTGCCCCGCGCCCGCACCCGGTCGCTGGTCACGGCCGACACCCGCTCGGCCCTCATCGGGCGCATCGTCGACAGCTACACCAACATCCTCACCGTGAAGCTGTTCGCCCGCGACCGCGAGGAGCGCGCGGCGGTGCGCGACGCCGTCGACATTCACACACGCGCCTACCTGCACCAGTTCCGCCTCGTCAGCTCCACCACCACGGTGCTGGGCGTCCTCAACAGCGCCCTCATCGTCTCCACGGCGGGCGTCTGTCTCGTCCTGTGGCAGCGTGGCGGCATGACAACGGGCGAAGCGGCGGCCGGCCTCGCCCTGGTGCTGCGCCTCATGGCCATGTCGGGCTGGGTGATGCAGACCGTGCGCGGCATCTTCGAGAATGTCGGGGTGATCCAGGAGAGCATGCAGACCATCGCGCGTCCGCACGCCATCACCGACCGGCCCGAGGCCGCCACCCTGCGGGTCACCGGCGGCGACATCCGCTTCGAGGACGTGAGTTTTCACTATGGGCGCGATGATTCCAGCATCATCGAGCGTTTGAACCTCCACATTCGGGCGGGCGAGAAGGTGGGGCTCGTCGGCGTGAGCGGCGCGGGCAAGACCACCATCACGGCGCTGCTGCTGCGCCTGCACGACCTGGAGAGTGGCCGCATTCTGGTCGACGGCCAGGACATCGCCGAGGTCACGCAAGGGTCCCTGCGCAGCGCCATCGCCATGGTGACCCAGGACACCTCGCTCCTGCACCGCTCGATCCGGGACAACATCGCCTACGGACGCCCCGATGCCACCCTGGCGGAGGTCGAGCGGGCGGCGCGTCTGGCGGAGGCCGATACCTTCATCCGCGCCCTCGTCGATCACAAGGGCCGCACCGGCTACGACGCCCAGGTCGGCGAGCGCGGGGTCAAGCTGTCCGGCGGCCAGCGCCAGCGCATCGCCATCGCGCGGGTGATCCTCAAGGATGCGCCGATCCTGATCCTCGACGAGGCGACCTCGGCCCTCGACAGCCAAGTCGAGGCGGCGATCCAGGACAGCCTCGACACCCTGATGCAGGGCAAGACCGTGCTGGCCATCGCCCACCGCCTCTCGACCATCGCGGCCCTCGACCGGCTCATCGTCATCGAGGCCGGGCGCATCGTCGAGGAGGGGACCCATGCGGCCCTCATCCGCTCGGGCGGTCTATACGCCCGTCTGTGGCAGCGCCAGTCCGGCGGCTTCCTCGGCGAGGCGGCGGCGCCCTACGAGAACGCGGCCGAATAGGCGCCGGACCCGGCATCGGAGTACGCGCCCGAGATCCCGTCTCGCGGTCCGGCATCGCGGTTGGCGGCGTCAGGCAGGACGGGTCGGGCCTCGACGCGGTTCCGGCCCCGGCTCTTGGCGTCGTAGAGCGCGAGATCGGCAACCTTGAGCAAACCGGAGGGCCGAACGCCGCAGGCCCGTGTCGCACCATGGGCGGCGGTGATCCCGACACTGACGGTGACCGTCCGGTCGCGGCCGTTCTTGCGATAGCGGAAGCCGATGGTCTCCACGGCCGCTCGCAGGCGCTCGCCGAAGTCGAGGGCGTCTTCCGGAGTGCAGGCGGGAACGAAGGCCGTGAACTCCTCGCCGCCGTAGCGCGCGAGGAGGCCCCCCGCCGCCCGCGTCGGCCCGTCGAGGGCGGCCGCGATGGCGGCGAGACAGCGGTCGCCTTCGGGGTGGCCCGCCGTGTCGTTCAGGTCCTTGAAGCGGTCGATGTCGATGGCGACCACGCAGCACCAATCCTCGGCCCGGTCCCACGCCGCAGCCAGGGTCGCGTCGAAGACGCGCCGATTGGCGAGGCCCGTGAGGGCGTCGATCTCCGACAGGACCTTGAGGCGGGCATTGGCCTGCGTCAGTTCGGCGGCCTGCGCTTCCACGGAGAGCCGCAGGAGGAACGCCTGCTTCTCCTGCCGCTCTCGCGAGAAACTCACCTTGATCGGAACCAGGATCAGGCTCGCCACGAGGAGCGGCAGGCCGTTCCCGGCGAGGTCACCCTCGTGCAGGGCCACCACCCAGCCGAGGTAGAGCGCGAACGAGAGGCCGCAGAACACGAGGCTGTGCCGGAACGACAGGGCGGCGATGAGGCCGACCACGAGGGGCACGATCACCGCGAGGACCATGTAGACGTCGGCATGCCCGTCCGGCACCGTCCGGGCGCCGTTGAGGACGATGGCCATGTCGAGCAGGCTCGTCACCGTCGCCGCCACGGTTCGGCGCAGGGGTGAGGGGCGGTCCTTCAGGGACAGGATCGCCAGGCAGGCGACCGGCGTGAACACCCCGAGGGTGAGGAAGGCCGGAACGGCGAACGCGTCCGGTCCGAACACCTCGTAGTCGAGCTTCAGCGACAGGATGTTGAACAGGATGAAGACGAGGAGCCAGGAGCGGATGTAGGTGCCCGAGCCCCCGTCGTCCCCGGCCCGAAACCGCGCTTCGAGGTCGGGCGGCAACGAAAGTCTGTACCAGGGACGAAACCGGTTCGCATCGATTTCGCTCTGTAACATCGGGGCGACACGTCTCTTCCGGCAGTACGACTCGGTTTAATTTCGTACATTTCGCTTGCAGGACCGTAAACGCCGCGCGGCCTTGTATCACGCAATGGTTTTCGGCCGTTCTTTCCCTTCGCGAGAGGCGCGTGTTATGGGGCGGACATGCTGAAGGACCGCGCAAGACTCTACTGCCGTCTCGGGCCGCCATAGGGCGCCCGCACCGGACCGCGTCTCCGCGCGGATGCCCGCATGGGCGCCGCGCCTCCTCCTGGCATCCCCCGACGCCGCGGCCCCGAACGGGCCGGCCCGCGAACGGGGCGAACGGACTGATCTTCCATGACCCGACGCAACCTGCGGAGCGAGTGGGCTCCCGATGTCACGCGCGAACTCCTGGCCGGGACGGTGGTGGCCCTCGCGCTCATTCCCGAGGCCATCGCGTTCTCCCTCATCGCCGGGGTCGACCCCAAGGTCGGCCTCTACGCCTCGTTCTGCATCGCCGTGGTCTCGGCCTTCGCGGGCGGGCGCCCGGCGATGATCTCGGCCGCCACCGGCGCCATGGCGCTCGTGATGGTGACCCTCGTGAAGGAGCACGGCCTCGGCTACCTCTTCGCCGCCACCATCCTGACGGGATTCCTGCAGATCGGCGCAGGGGCGCTGAAGCTCGGCAACCTCATGCGGTTCGTCTCGCGCTCCGTCGTCACCGGCTTCGTCAATGCGCTCGCGATCCTCATCTTCCTCGCGCAGATGCCGGAACTCTTGGGCCAGGGCGCGACGGTCTACGCCATGACGGCCGCCGGCCTCGCCCTGATCTACGGCCTGCCGTACCTCACGAGGGCCGTGCCCTCGCCGCTGGTGACCATCGTGCTGCTCACGATCGTCGCCGTCGCGTTCGGCCTGCCGATCCACCGCGTCGGCGACATGGGGGCCCTGCCGACGGAACTGCCGTTCTTCGCCCTGCCGCAGGTGCCGTTCACGTGGGAGACCCTGCGGATCGTCCTGCCCTACGCGCTCACCCTCACCATGGTGGGCCTGCTCGAGAGCCTGATGACGGCCGCCATCCTCGACGAGATGACCGACACCGGCTCGAACAAGAACCGCGAATGCGCCGGCCAGGGTCTCGCCAACATCACCGCCGGGTGCTTCGGCGGCATGGCCGGATGCGCCATGATCGGGCAGTCGGTGATCAACGTCTCGTCGGGCGGGCGCGGCCGGCTCTCGACTCTGTGGGCGGGCGCGTTCCTGCTGTTCCTCATCGTGGTGCTCGGGCCCTACGTCGCCCAGATCCCCATGGCGGCTTTGGTCGCCGTGATGATCATGGTGTCGATCAACACCTTCCAATGGGGCTCCGTCCGCACCCTGCTGACCAACCCCAAGAGTTCGAGCGTCGTGATGCTCGGCACCGTCGCGGTGGTGGTGGCGACCCACGACCTCGCCCGCGGCGTGCTGTTCGGCGTGGTGCTGAGCGGCCTGTTCTTCGCCCACAAGGTGACGCGGTTCTTCGCCGTCGCCTCAGAGCGCACCGGCGGCACGCGCACCTATCGGGTGACGGGGCAGATCTTCTTCGCCACGGGGCAAGCCTTCCACGACGCCTTCGACTTTCGCGAGGACGGCCTCGAGCGCCTGGTCATCGACCTCACGGCGGCCCATTTCTGGGACATCACCGGCGTCAACGCCCTCGACCGGGTGGTGCTGAAGTTCCGCCACCACGGCGTAACCGTCGAGATCGTCGGCATGAACGCCGCGACCGCCACCCTGGTCGAGCGTCTCGCCACCCACGACAAGCCCGGCGCGACCCTTGCCTCAGGGCACTGACCGGACGCCCCGGTAGCCACGGCGGTGCCGCCGTGGTCTGAAGGCGTTCCAGACTTCGCGCCAGACTTCGCACCACGCGAGGACCAGACATGACCGAGCTTCACCCCGAGATCGCCGCCGTCACCGCGCGGGTGATCGAGCGCTCCAGGCCGACGCGAACGGCGTATCTCGATCTCGTCGCCCGCGAGCGGGACCACGGCGTCCACCGGCCGATGCTCAATTGCGGCAACCTCGCCCACGGCTTCGCGGCCTCCGGCGAGGACAAGCCGGCGATCCGCGCCGGCCGCACCATGAACATGGCCATCGTCACGGCCTACAACGACATGCTCTCGGCCCATCAGCCCTACGGCCGCTACCCCGAGCAGATGAAGATCTTCGCCCGCGAGGTCGGCGCCACCGCGCAGGTGGCGGGCGGCGTGCCGGCCATGTGCGACGGGGTCACCCAAGGCCAGCGCGGCATGGAGCTGTCCCTGTTCTCGCGCGACACCATCGCGCTCTCCACCGCCATCGCGCTCAGCCACGGCATGTTCGATTCCGCCGCCCTGCTCGGCATCTGCGACAAGATCGTGCCGGGCCTCATCATCGGGTCCCTGCGCTTCGGCCATCTGCCGATGATCCTGATCCCGGCCGGACCCATGCCGTCGGGCATCGCCAACAAGGAGAAGCAGCGCGTCCGCCAGCTCTACGCCGAGGGCAAGGTCGGGCGCGACGAACTGCTCGAATCCGAATCCGCTTCCTATCACGGGGCCGGCACCTGCACCTTCTACGGCACGGCGAATTCCAACCAGATGATGATGGACGTGATGGGCCTGCACATGCCCGGCGCCTCGTTCATCAATCCGGGCACGAAGCTGCGCCAGGCCGTGACGCGCGCCGCCGTGCACCGCCTCTCCGAGATCGGCGCCACGGGCAACGATTACCGGCCGCTCGGCCACTGTATCGACGAGAAGGCCATCGTCAACGCCGTGGTGGGGCTGCTCGCCACCGGCGGCTCGACGAACCACGCCATCCACCTGCCCGCCATGGCGCGGGCCGCCGGCATCGTCCTCGACTGGGAGGATTTCGACCGGCTCTCGGCGGTGGTGCCCCAGGTCGCCAAGGTCTATCCCAACGGCTCGGGCGACGTGAACCACTTCCACGCCGCCGGCGGCATGAGCTACGTCATCGCCAGCCTGATCGACGCCGGGCTGCTGCACGATGACATCCTGACGGTGGCGGGCACGCGCCTGCGCGATCACGCCCGCGACCCCAAGCTCGTCGACGACGCGCTGGTGTTCGAGGACGCGCCGGAAAAATCCCACGACGAGAGCATCCTGCGCGGCCCCGCCGACCCGTTCCAGACGGATGGCGGCATGCGCCTCGTGAAGGGCAACCTCGGCCGGGCGACGTTCAAGACCAGCGCCGTCGAGCCGTCGCGCTGGACCATCGAGGCGCCCGCCCGCGTCTTCGACGACCAGGACGACGTCCTGGCGGCGTTCAAGGCCGGCGAACTCGAATGCGACGTCGTGGTGGTGGTGCGATTCCAGGGGCCGCGCGCCAACGGGATGCCCGAACTCCACAAGCTCACGCCCCAGCTCGGCGTGCTGCAGGACCGGGGGTTTCGCGTGGCTCTCGTCACCGACGGGCGCATGTCGGGGGCGTCCGGCAAGGTCCCGGCGGCGATCCATCTCAGCCCCGAAGCCCTCGGCGGCGGCCCCCTGGCGAAGATCCGCGACGGCGACAGGGTGCGCCTCAGCGCGGAGGACGGCAGCCTCGAAGTCCTCGTCGATCCCGCCGAATGGGATCTTCGCGATGACGCCGCGGCCCCCGCGCCCGCCTTCGGCACCGGCCGCGAGTTGTTCGCCTTCCTGCGCCACGGCGCCGACGGCGCCGAGCAGGGCGCCTCCGCCATGCTGGCCGCCGCCGGATTGTAGGATGGCCTTTCCGGCCCATCGGTTCGCCGCGTGTCTCCGCGAGGGAGAGGCAAGGCGGGGGCTCCCTCTCCTCCCGGGAGGGGGAGCCCGTCGCGACCGCCCGATCCCAGGCGAGCGCACGCGTTTGGTATGATAGCCTCCGCTTCCCGAACCCCGAGGACCGCCCCATGACCAGCATCGACGCGCTGATGCGCTCCGTTCCCGTCATCCCCGTGCTGGTGGTCGAGGACGTGGCCCATGCCGAGCCCATCGCCCGGGCGCTGGTGGCCGGCGGCCTCACCGCCCTGGAGGTGACCCTGCGCACCCCCGCCGCCCTGGAGGTGATCCGCATCATGTCCGGGGTCGAGGGCGCCGTCGTCGGCGCGGGCACCGTGCTCAACCCGCGCGATCTCGACGCCGCCCTGCAGGCGGGCGCCCGGTTCGTCGTCAGCCCGGGCCTCACCGAGTCCCTCACCCGCGCGGCCATCGACCGGGGCGTGCCCTACCTGCCGGGCATCGCCAATTCGGCCGACATCATGCGCGGCCTCGATCACGGCCTCGATCGGTTCAAGTTCTTCCCGGCCGAGGCCGCCGGCGGCATCAAGGCCCTCAAAGCTCTGGCCGGGCCGTTCCACGCCGTCCGCTTCTGCCCGACCGGCGGCATCACCGAGGCCACCGCGCCCGACTGGCTCGCCCTGAAGCCGGTGCTGTGCGTGGGCGGCTCCTGGGTAGTGCCCGCGGGCTTGCCCGAGGAAGCGGTGATCCGCCGCTCGGCCGAGGCCGCCGCTCGCCTGCGCGCCGCCTGAGGGGGACCGAG
This sequence comes from Methylobacterium sp. Leaf87, assembly GCF_001422775.1. NCBI lineage: Bacteria > Pseudomonadati > Pseudomonadota > Alphaproteobacteria > Hyphomicrobiales > Methylobacteriaceae > Methylobacterium > Methylobacterium sp. Leaf87. The sequence continues at coordinate 31,288 of NZ_LMMI01000059.1, forward strand.
CAGTCCCACCCGGCCCATCGTCGCCATGGAACCGCTCGGGGCATGGCCTCGACAGCGCGGGGTCGGGCCTCAGGCCGGGGACCGTCGGTATTGCGTCACCCGGGACGCCCGGGGGACGAAGCCGCTTGGCCGCCTTCGGATCTCAGGACCCCGATCCCCCGGCGTCGCCCGATTCGCACGGGCTTACCCGGAGCTGGGAGGCCGGGCCCCGCGTCATCCACAGGGGGTGTGGACGCCGCCGGGCCGTGATGGCCGATCCACCGGGATCGCCCGACGGGATCGCTTGGTATGCCAAGCGTCAGCTCCGAATCGGCACCCATCTTGAAAATAATCCCGTGCCTGCCTCGGAAAACGCCATTCAAATCAACGGGAGAATGATTTTAGGCCTTTTTCAATCTAGAAGCGGAATCATAATTCAAGTTTGAGCCGTTATAGGGCAGTTTGTTCTCCCTGGTCCAGGTCTAGGCGCGCGTCGCGGCGGCCCGGAAACCGCCTGTGCGTCATACGCTTAGCCGCCTGTGCAACGTTGCATGGCCGCAACACGGCAGCGGAACCGCTGTGCTGATCACGTTTTCGAGTTGCCCGGCGGAACCGGCTCGCACAGAGTGACTGGGCACTGGGGGCATCGCCAGCGCAACACTTCTGCAAACCAGCGAACATCGCTCGGCTGTTGAAAAATAAGGACGACACGGGTCGTGGTCCGCCGGATCACCATGCCCGAAATCGTTCATCCCTCGGGTCTCGAAGCTTTTGGAGATATCAATGAAGCTCTTGAAGAGCTCGCTTCTTGCCTCTGCTGCTGGTTTTGCAGCCGTCGCTGGAGCACACGCAGCCGACCTTCCGGTCAAGAAGGCTGCCCCCATCGAATACGTTCGCGTCTGCTCCGCCTACGGCGCCGGCTTCTTCTACATCCCCGGCACCGAGACCTGCATCCGTCTCTCCGGCCGCGCCCGCCTCGAAATCGGCTACCAGCAGCAGGACAGCCGCTCGGGCAGCAACGGTGACACCACCGGCTACCGCGGCCTCGCCCGCATCAACGTCGACGCCCGCACCCAGACCGCCTACGGCACCCTGCGCGCCTTCACCCGCCTCGAATTCGCCTCCCGCACCGGTTCGACCCAGGGCCTGCGCTCGGGCACCCAGGAGCGCATCGGCAACGCCTTCGGCGCCAGCGGTCAGGATCAGTTCGGCCGCGTCCAGCAGTTCGTGAGCACCGAGAAGGCCTTCATCCAGTTCGCCGGTCTCACCGCCGGTCGCGCCTCCTCGTTCTTCGACTTCTACGCCCACGACTTCGAGATCAGCTCCGCCACCGGCGGCTCGGACCTCGCCTCCACCAACCTGCTCGCCTACACCACCAAGCTCGGCACCGGCGGCTTCTCCGCCACGGTCTCGCTGGAAGACCCGAGCTTCCGCCGCAACACCATCTACTCGCAGGAGGCCACCACCTCGCCTGCACCCCAGCGCGTCCTGATCAGCACCGATGCCTTCGGTCGCCCGGTCTTCGGCGCCGTCGACGTGTCCCAGCGCAACCGCGTGCCGGACTTCGTCGGTGTCCTGCGCTACGACGCCGCCTGGGGTTCGGCCCAGCTCTCGGCCGCCGCCAAGGAGCTCAACACCGCCAACTTCATCCAGGGCTACAACGCCGCTACCTTCGGCGCTCCAGCCGGCGTGCCCATCGCCAACTTCGGCGGCTTCACCGCACGTCCCGCTTCCGAGTTCGGCTGGGCCGTGCAGGGCGGCGTGAAGATCAACATGCCGTTCATCGCCCCCGGCGACACCTTCTACCTCCAGGGCGCCTACGGCGAGGGCGCGACCCTCTACACCGGCTACTCCTCGTACAACGGGTCCTACGCCTCCCGCGTCAGCACCATCGCGGGCGCCGCCTTCGACCCCTACATGTCGGATGCGACCCTCAACCCGCTCACGGGCAAGATCGAGCTCTCGACCTCGTTCACCGTCGTCGGTTCGTTCCTGCATTACTGGTCGCCCGAGTGGCGTTCGGCGATCTTCGCCAGCTACGGCGAGCTGAGCTTCGCCCGCGGCGCCCGCTTCAACAACGCCCTGGCCTACGCCACCGCCACCGGCGCCCCCGGCGCCAGCGCCGCCACCGTCAATGCCCTCGCCGGCTCGCAGTTCACCGGTATCATCGGCACGCCGTCCTACAACGTCAGCCCCGTGCTGCGTGACACCTACCAGGTCGTCGCCGGCGCCAGCCTGATCTGGTCGCCCGTCAAGGATCTCGATATCGGCGTCGAGGGCCTCTACACCAAGGTCGGCGTTCAGAGCGGCCGCGTGGTCGATCAGACCCGCTCCAACGGTGCCGTCAACGCGATCAACCTCGCCAACGGCAACGTCAAGACGGTCACGGCCGACGACACCTACCAGATGCGCATGCGCATCCAGCGCGACTTCTAAGCCGCTTTCGACCGGTCGGTGTCGCTGCGACATCCGACCGGCGGTATCACCTTACCTTCGAGAATACGAACTGGCCCGGCTGCGAAGCCGGGCCTTTTTGCGTCTCGGCCTGGCCCAGTCCGGCACGCGAGTTGCGAGTTACAAGTTGCGCCGAACAGTGCGCATTCCGCGAGATCCGTGGAAATCACCGATTGCGTCGGCGGTGGCCGTCGCTAACCTGCTATAAGCGCCTTCAGCGATGGACGTCGTGCCAATCGCCCCCCGGGAGTCAGCCTGACAATGCGTTCGCGCCATTCAAGATCCGCCGTCACGGCGGCTTTCGTTGCTTTTGCGGTCTCGGCCACGGCCGTGGGTTCTGCCCAGGCCGACGATCTGACCGGCACCTTGAAGAAGATCAAGGAAACCAACGGGATCACCATCGGCTACCGCGATGCATCGGTGCCGTTCTCCTACCTCGACAACGATCAGAAGCCCGTCGGCTACGCGTTCGAGATCTGCAAGAAGGTCGCCGATGCGGTGAAGGTCAAGCTCGGCCTGCCGAAGCTCGAGGTGAAGTACAACCCGGTCACTTCGGCGACGCGTATCCCCCTCATCGCCAACGGCACCATCGATCTCGAGTGCGGTTCGACGACGAACAACCCCGACCGCCAGAAGCAGGCGACCTTCACCAACACCCACTTCCTCACGGCCACCCGCTTCGTGTCGAAGAAGACCGCCAAGCTCGACAAGATCGACGATCTCAAGGGCAAGACCGTGGTCTCGACCTCGGGCACGACCAACATCCGTCAGATCAACGAGATCAACACGGCCCGCAACCTCGGCCTGACCATCCTGCCGGCCAAGGATCATGCCGAGGCCTTCCTCATGGTCGAGACCGGCCGCGCCGTCGCCTTCGTGATGGACGACGTGCTCCTCGCCTCGCTCGCCGCCAGCTCTAAGGAGCCGGGCGCCTACAGCATCTCCAGCGAGGCCCTGTCGAAGCCCGAGCCCTACGGCATCATGCTGCGCAAGGACGATGCCCCGTTCAAGGCGGTCGTCGACGAAGCCACGGCCAAGCTCTACAAGAGCCCCGAGGGCAAGGCGCTGTACGACACCTGGTTCACCAAGGCGATCCCGCCGCGGGGCATCAACCTGAACCTGCCCATGAGCGAGGCCATGGTGAAGGCGTTCGCCAACCCGAGCGACAGCCCCGATCCGGCCGCCTACTGATTCGAACCGCCTGATCCGGTTCGTGAGAGGGGCTCCGGCGATGCTGGGGCCCCTTTTTGCATCAGGCCTGCCACACCCGGGGGAGGGGGCCGCCGCGGTAACCGACGAGGATGTGCTGGGCCAGCGCCCGCAGGGCCGCCGGGTCGCTCCCGAGGAACCGCACCACGAGGTTCCCGTTCCAGGCGCTCGCCGCCGCCTCGACGCCATCCCGCGCGCCCGCTCCGTCGAGCAGCGCCCGTATGGCGTCCAGGCGGCCTTCGGCCCCGGGCGCCACGTGAACCAGAGTCGCCATCGCCCGGGCGTCGTCCCCGATGGCCGCCCGTTCCAGGGCGTCCGCGATCGCGCCCTCGAGGCGCACCGAATCGGCGTAGACGAGGCGCCCGTCGCGCCGGATCCGCCAGTGATCGTGGAAGCGGCCCTCGCGGATCCGCTCGCCGCGCGCCACCCGCCCGAACGTCACCGCCTCGAACGCGAGCAGGCCCGCATCGCCATCGAGATCGGCGACGAGGCTGCGCTCCAGACTGGCTCCGTCGAACAGGATCGTCTCCTGCGGCAGGAAGGCGAGGTGGCCGCCGGCACCCACCGCGACCCGCGTCTCGATGATCGTCCTCGGCCCGTCGGAGCGATAGATCTTCTCCGCCGCCGTGGTGGTGAGCACGAGCTCCGCCCCCGGCCCGACGGCGACGGACACGGCGAAACGGTCGCCGCAGGCGATGCCGCCGGCGCTGTTCAGCAGCACCGCCTCGCACGGCCCCGCCGGCCCGCGCGGCAGGCGCACGCGCAAGGGGCCGGCTTCGGCGATGTCGAGGATTCGCGTGTCGGAACCGAGCCGTCCGACGCGCAGGTGCACGCGCCCGTCCGAGCGCTGGCGCATGGGCGGCGTGGAACGGTCGCCGTCCGTCACAACAGGGCGTGCGCCGGCGCGCCGACACCTCATGCGCCGGTGGCGACGGGGCGCTCCGGGTCCGAACCCCATTCCGACCACGACCCGTCGTAGAGGGCCCGTGCCGGCCGTCCGAGGCTCTCCAGGGCGAGCGAGACGATGGCGGCCGTGACGCCGGATCCGCAGGTGGTGATCACCGGCTTGCCCGGATCGACGCCGTTCTCGGCGAACACCACCCTCAGGGCGTCGGGCTCCTTCAGCCGGCCCCCCGCTTGCAGCGCCGAATAATGGACGTTCCGGGCGCCCGGCATATGGCCCGGACGGACCCCGGGCCGGGGCTCCGCTTCCTCGCCGCGAAAGCGCGGCCCGGACCGCGCGTCGACGACCTGGGCCGATCCGGATTCGAGAGCGCGCGCAACGTCTTGCGCATCCGCCACGGCCCCGTTGTCGAGGCGGGCCGTGAAGGGCCGGGGCTCGCGCGCCCGCCCTTCGCCGTCCTCGACGGGCCCACCCGCCGCGACCCAGGCCGGAAATCCACCCTCCAGGATCGCGACGTCGCGCGCGCCGAACACCTGCAGCATCCACCGCACCCGGGGTGCCGAGAACAACCCCAAGCCGTCATAGACCACGATCTGCGCGCCATCGCCGATGCCGAGCGCCCCCATCCGTGCGGCGAACACCTCCGGCCGCGGCAGCATGTGCGGCAGGCCGGACGTCCCGTCGCTCATGGCATCGATGTCGAAGCGCACGGCGCCGGGGATGTGCCCGGCCCGGTACTCGGCCGCCGCGTCGCGCCCCTGCGCCGGCAGGTACCATGAGCCGTCGAGGACCACGATGTCGGGGGCCGCGATCCGGGCCTTGAGCCATTCGGCGGTCACGAAAGGCGTCGTCGCCATCTTGTCTGAATCCATGCAGTCTCGGGGATGGGCACACTCAACCATATCCCGGCGCGACATGCATCCATCGCCGGAATTCGGGCGCCCGGGCGATCGACATCCCGCGGAACGATGCCGAGCTTTACGCGCGAAGCCGCCCGCCATGGTTTCACGGGCGAAGCCGCCCGCGATGCCCTATGTCATCCGTCGCCCCCTTCGGAAAGCCGGAGCGTTCCACCTTTGACCCCACGCGAGACCTTCCACATCGAGATCTTGAGCCCGGAACCGGTGGCGGACGGCGAGGACCCCGTGCGCCAGCGGGTCTCCGTCCGCGTCGGCAGTCTGGAAAGTGCCACGGAGCATGCCTTGAGCCTGTTCGCCCGCGCCCGCGCGCCGCAGCGCGGCGGCGGACCCGCCGAAGCCGTACGGGTCATCGACGGGGCCGGGACCGAGGTGTTTCGCCGAAGCCGCTTCGACGAGCCGGGCTGAGGAGCGATGCGACGCCTGTCCCGTCTTCTCCTGATCCCGGCCCTGGTTCTGGCCTTCTGCGCCCTGTTCGTGCGGAGCTACAGCCTGCCGCCGGCGCCCGACCGGCGCGGCGGCACGGTCGTCGTTCTCGACTGGCCGAACCGGCCGTTCTTCGGAAGTCCCCGCGGCGATTGCCTTGGGCAGCCCGCGTCCGATCTCCCCATCGCCTGCCTCATCGCTTCCGTCGCCCGTTCGCGGGAGGCCGTGGTGCTGGCGTCCCTGCCGTTCTGCGTCACCTGCCACGACCTGTCGCAGCGCATCGCTGCTTTCGGCCGCGATCCCGCTTCCGTCTCGGCGGCGCAGGCACGGATCAGTCGCTTCGGCTGGTAGGGGGCGCCGAACGTCTCCACGGCCACACGCTTGCGAGGACCGAAGCCGGGCTTCGGCGAGCGAGGGAACGGCTCAGCCAGGCACGCAAGGCTTCGAGCCGCCGGGCAAGTCCGAACAGCGGGTCGCCCCCCGGCGTCGCAACAAGCACGTGCGCGAGGGGCATCCGTCCCGCCCAGAACGTCTCGGCGAGGCGGAAATCCGGTGGTGCGCAGGAATCGGCCCCGGTGAGACCGGCATCCGCGATGACGCTCAGGGTCATGCGATGGACGAGTTGTGCGCCGGGGGAGTCGCGGGCCTCCGCTTCCGCGAACGAGATCTTCAGGCACCACGCCGTACCTCCGGTGACGTAGGTCACCGCGCTGGCCAGCGTCGTGTCCCCGCGTCGTAGCCGGTCGATCCGGGCCGTGCCGCGCGCCCCGAAGGCGGCCACGGATGCGTGCAGGAACGCGACCTGCTCCGGAGAATCGCCGAGGGCGGTCCCGGCGCGGCCCTTCCAACCCCTTCCTTCGAGGGCGACGTAGTCGTCCAGGGCCGCGCCGAGGTTCGCCGGATCACGCACGATCTCGAACGTCATGGGCCCGAGGCGTTCGGCCGATTGCCGGAGGCGCCGGCGGCGTCGCGAGGACAGGTGGTCGAGCGCGGCGGCGCGCTCGGGCTCCGTCCGGCCGGAGAGCTCCAGGACGGCGCGGGCATGGGCCCAGAAATCGGCACGCGGCAAACCGTATGCGCGGCACGCCCCCGACAGCAGTTCCGCGAAGGGGCCGCGTGTGGGCACATAGGTCAGCATCAGGCGCCGGCCGGCGAGGTGACCGGCCGCGCGCAGAAGAGCATTGAGGGCGTGGGCCGGCCTGTCCGGATCGAGGAGGGGAACACCGAAAACACCGAACCCGTGCATCCAGCCCATGGCGAGCCGCAGGGGAAAGCCCCAGCGTCGCCGTCCGCGTCGGCACGGCCACACGGCAATGAGGCGGAGGCCTGGCTCTTCCGGCGGGCGATCTCCCACCAGCAGCACCTCTACGCCGGCCCCGAAGGCCTCCCGGGCGGAGAGGGCGAAATCGGCGTCGTAGAACAGGTTCTCGATGAAGGGACGCCGGCTCAGGGTCCGCCAGGCCGCGATCCACGGCGCCGTCGGATCGAGGGGGCGCAACGCGGCGACCCAGTCATCGGCCCGATGCAAGGGCGGGGTGTCCCTGCGACCGGCCATCAGGTGCCGCGCCTGCGTCGGATCAGGGTCGCGACTCCGAGGATGTCGAAGCGCCACGCCATGGCGCCGGCCCCGAAGAGCAGGATCACGAGTTCGAGGACGACGGCCGGTACCGTCCGCCCGGCGCCCGAAGCCTCGATCCACCCGATGGCGAGCCTGCAGGCGAGGGCGGTCGCTGCGATGATGGAAACGTCGCGCCAGGGCACCGGCATCCGGATGCCGCTCGGGTCGCCGACGATGAAGACGAGGCACGCCAAGGCCTGTCCGACGACGACGGCGATGGCGGCGCCGGTGATCCCATACGGTGGGATCAGCACGGCCGAGAGGCCCGTGATGGTGACTAGGAGTGTGACGGACGCGACGGCGTCGAGGCGGCTCGACGCGGAAAAGTAGATCACCTGCCCGAAATAGTACGAGCGCAGCATCAGAAGGACGCTGGCGGCCACGAGGAGGGGGGCCACGCCGAGGGCGGCGGCGCGATAATCCGGCCCGAGGAGAATGGCGACCACGAGATCGTCGAAGGCGAGGAAGAAGACGCCCCCGAAAGCCGCGATGAGCGTCATGAGCCGCGCGGCGCCCTCCAGAACCGGGCGGGCGGCCTCCATGCCGCCGCTGCGCGCCTCCCGTTTGGCGATGGAGACGAGGGCGAGGGCGATGCTGTCGCCGAACACGACGAAGCTCTGTCGGAGAAAATCGGAGAACGCACCGTAAGCGCCGAGTTCGGCGACGCCGACGCTCTGGCCGATGATGAGGCGGTCGATGGTTTGAGCCAGGGCCGCGGCGGCGAAGGACAGGACCAGGGGCCATCCATAACTCAGCAGGCGGCGCGCTTCTGCCCAGCTCCCGCGCCCGCCTAGGAGCGGTCCGATGGCGAACAGCGGGGACAGGGCGGCCAGGATGTTGGCGAGTGCCGTCGCGAGCAGAAGATCGACGGCGTGCCCGGTCCAGAGGAGGACGCCGCTTCCGAGCACGAGAACCAGGATTGCACGCAGGACGATGGCGGCGGCCACGGCACCGACCTCGAGACGGGTACGGGCGATCTCGCAGGCCCCCTCGAACACCATCATGCCGAGGACGGCCGCCACGATGGCGGCGGCCGCGGCGGGCGCGACGATTCCGAGCCAGGCTCCGAGGGCGGCCGCCAGGGCGGCGAGGGCGATCATCGCCCCGAGCAGGCGCACGACGGTACCGACCTGATCCGGCGCGCGTACCTCTTCGTAGAGGGCGAAGAACGAGAACTTCGGCCACTGGCAGGTGGCGCCGTAGAGGACCAAGGCCCAGGACAGCATCAGAAGGTAGCCACCATAAGCCTCCACCGGTGCGAGCCGGGTGAAGACCGCCAGGGATGCCATGTTGAGGGCCGCTCCAACTCCGCGCGAGCCGACATAGGTGAGGGTGTGGCGGGCGATCATCGATGATCCACGGATCGGGCGGGCGTTGCTGGACGTCGATGGCGTCCCGTCGCTTCCACCGTTCTGTTCCACCCGTCGTCGACGCGGGCTTACCCGCTGGAGCCGCATCGAGCCCTAGCACGCCGGTGTTGCCGAGGTGTCAACGCAGTCAGACGGTGCCGATGGGGGGTCCCTTTCGCGCGCCGCCTTCGCTACACAGCGGAGATCGGACGCCCATCCGGCGCATCCACGGGAAGGGAGACGGCCGGTCACATGCAGGATTCGTCGCGATCCGATCCCGCCACCGCGCTCGTCGATCCCGACGTGCATGTGGAGAGCTTTCGCCAGGCCCGCGAGGCGAGGCGCCTGGAGCTGGTGGAGGATTACGTCGAACTCATCGCCGACCTCATCGGTGACGGCGGCGAGGCGCGCCAGGTCGACATCGCCGCGCGCCTCGGCGTGGCCCAGCCGACCGTCGCGAAGATGCTCAAGCGATTGGTGGAAGACGGCCTCGTCCAGCAGCGGCCGTATCGTGGCGTCTTCCTCACCACGGCCGGGCAGGCGCTTGCGGTGCAGAGCCGGGAGCGCCACCGCATCGTCGAGAAATTCCTGTGCGTCCTCGGCGTCAGCGCCGAGACGGCCCGGCGCGATGCCGAAGGCATCGAGCACCATGTCAGCGCCGAGACCCTGGAAGCCTTCCGGCGCTTCTCGGAGGGCAAGGTCTGAGGGGCGTCACCGCCCGATCGGCACCGCCCGTCCGCCATCGACGAGGATTTCCGCCGGCAGGGGGTGGCTGAGAAAGCCGGTCGGGCTCGCGGTCAGGCCGTAGGCACCCGATTGCAGCACGGCGACGAGGTCCCCGGCGGCGAGATCGGGCAGGAGCGCATTGCGCGCCAGCATGTCGAGGGGCGTGCAGAGGGGGCCGACCACGGTGCAGGGCGTGCGCACGCCACCCTGCGGTTCGACGACCGCGGCGACCGGATAGTCGCGCTTGACGATCTGCCCGAGATTGCCCGACGCAGCCAAATGATGATGCATGCCGCCGTCGGTGATGGCGAAGCGTTGCCCGCGCGAGATCTTCACGGCGCGGACCTCCGCCACGTAGATCCCGGCCGCTCCGACGAGATAGCGTCCCGGTTCGAGGACGATGCGCGCGGTCGCGAGGCCGGGAGCGGCGGCCACCATCGCGCGAAGGTTCGGGATGCCGGCGCCGACGGCGTCGAGGTCGAGGGCTGTATCGCCCGCGAAGTACGGGATACCGAGGCCGCCGCCGAGATCGACGGTCTCGAGGGGGCGCTCGATCCGAGCGGCGACCCGGGCGGCCAGCCGCAGGCCGTAGGCCCATTGGCCGAGGAGGGTCGCGGCGGAAAGCCCCTGCGTCCCGGCGAACAGGTGCAGGCCGACCAGGCGGAGGTCGGGTTCGGCCTCGACCCGATCGACGACGGCGTCCAGTTCCTCCTCGTCGAAGCCGAAGGGCGACGGCTTGCCGCCCATGCGCATGGCCCCGCCCTGCGCGTCCGGCCCGGGATTGACCCGGATCGCCACGGCGGTCCTGCATCCGTGCCGGGCGGAGGCCGCCGCGACGCGCTCCATCTCTTCGATATTCTCGAGATGGATCTCGCCGATGCCGCCGGCGACGACCCGATCGATATCGGCCGCGCTCTTTCCCGGTCCGGCAAACAGGATCCGCTCGGATCGCACGCCGGCGGCCAGGGCCGCCTCGTATTCCGCACCCGATGCGATCTCGGCACCCGCTCCCGCCTCGGCGAACACGCGGATGACGGCCGGGCGCGGATTGGCTTTGACGGAATAATCGACCTCGGCGAAGCCCGCGACGGCCTGCGACAGGGCACGGTAGGCCCGTCGCATGAGATCGGCATCGTAGACGAAGAGCGGCGTGCCGTGGGCCCGTGCGAGGGCGGCGAGATCGAGTCCACCGACGTGAATCACCCCATCGTGCCTCGGGAAATCGGCGGCGATCAGGTGTTGGGCGAGACCGTCGTCAGACATCCCGGCGTTCCGCCGCGAGGCGCTTGTAGTCGATCTTGCCATTGGGCGTGACGGCCAGGGACGTCACCGTTTCGATGGTGCGGGGGACCATGTGGGGCGCCACGGTTTCCCGCAGGGCGCGGAGGGCCGCCTCGGGGTCCGGGCCGCCCTCGGCGGCGATACCGATGGCATGGATGCGTTGCCCGAGACTCGGATCGGGCAGCCCGATGACCGCCACGGCACGGAAGCCGCCCGTCGCCATCAGCGCCGCCTCGACCTCGGTCGGGCTGACGCGAAAGCCCGAGGTCTTGATCATCGCATCGTCGCGGCCGACGAAGGTGAAGTAGCCGTCCGCGTCCTCGACGACGATGTCGCCCGAGCGGCACACGGGTGGTCCGCCCGGAACGAACGGATCGGGCACCAGCACGCGCGCGGTGTCCTCGGGCCTGTTCCAGTAGCCGAGGGACACGGTCGGGCCGCGATGCATGAGGATTCCGGGCTCGCCCGGCGCGGTGCGGCGTCCGTCGGCGGTGACGGCGAAGATCTCGGTCTCCGGGATGGCGCGACCCATGGAGGCCGGGCGGGCTTCGAGCTCCGCGGGCGGGAGCCAGGTCGACCGGAAGGCTTCCGTCAGCCCGTACATCAGTACGATGTCCGTGTGGGGCAGTGCCCGGCGGAGGCGTGCGACGGTGTCCAGGGGCACCGCCCCCCCGGAATTGGTGACGTAGCGCAGGCTCGCCAGATCCGCCGTGGCGAGGCGCGGCGCGGCGCGGGTCAGGAGGGTCCACAGGGTCGGCACCCCGGCGAGACCGGTGATCCCGTGTGTTTCGATGGCGCGCACCACTTCGTCGCCGAACCGGGCGTCGAGGAGCACGAGGCAGGCGCCCTGCTCGACGGCCGTGAGGAGCTGGTTCAGGCCGTAATCGAAGGCGAGGGGCAGCACCGACAGGATGCGTTCGTCCGGCGTGAGGCCGAGGTAGGTCCGCACGATGCGGGTTCCGGCGAGGAGGTTGGCGTGCGAGAGCATGACGCCCTTCGGCAGGCCGGTGGAGCCGGAGGTGTAGAGGATGGCGGCGAGATCCGGGGGCGGGGCCGGCCCGTCGCGCTCCGGCAGGATCAGGAGGACGCCGCCGGGCATCGATGCCTCGGCCTCGACCGCGAGACCGTCTCCGAGGGCGGCGCGCAAGACCGCTTCGGTCAGAAGGGCGCGTGCGCCGCAATCCTCGACGATGTGGCGGATCTGGGCCGCGCGCAGGCTCGGATGGATCGGCACGAAGGCGGCGCCGGCTTGCGCTATGGCGAACAGGGCCGCGCATTCGCCGGTGGATTTCGGCAACAGAACCGCGATCCGATCGCCGGGGCGGACACCGGCTTCGATCAGCCGGGCCGCCAAAGCGGCGACGCGGTCACGCAAGCCTGCGTAGGTCAGACGCTCCGCGCCGGCCACGAGGGCCGTGCGGTCCCCGGCCGGCCGGTCCAGCAAATGGTGAACGCGGGTCGGCCCTTCCATCGCCTCAGGCTCGATCCCGCTTGGCCGCGGCATAGGCCGCGAGGGCATCGATGCTCTCGAAATGGGCGAGGGCGAACGCGTCCTCCTCGATCTCGAACCCGAAGCGTTCGCCGAGGTCCATCATCAAATCGAGGACGCCGATGGAATCCAACGCGTCGCTCGTCACCAACGACGTCCGGCCCGTGATGGCGTCGGGAGCGAGACCGGGATTGCGCCCGAGGATGAACGCGCGGATGGCCTCGCGCGCTTCGCTCACCGTCTCCACGCTGTGTCTCTCGACCAAGGCTCGCACTCCACCGGACGCCCTTGCGGGGACGTGACGCGATTAAGCCATGCGAGGTGCGCGTGTCCATGCGGGGGGTGCGTTCGCGAGCGAACGTCAGACGGAGTCCACTGCTTCCGCACTCACCGTTTCGGGCATCGGCTCGCCATCCGGCACCACGTCGACCTCGACCTTGAGCTTCTGCGAGCCGGATGACGAGACGATGCCGTCGATGGGCGAGACGTCCGTGTAGTCGCGTCCGCGCGCCACGACGATGTGGTCGTCGCACATGCCGATTCCGTTGGTGGGATCGAGGCCGATCCAGCCCTCTCCGCACCAGACCGAGACCCAGGCGTGGCTTGCATCGGCGCCGCGCAGGCGGGGGCGCCCGACGGGGGGAATGGTGCGCAGGTAGCCGCTGACATAGGCCGCCGGCAGTCCGAGACCGCGCAGGCCCGCGATCATGATGTGGGCGAAGTCCTGGCAGACCCCGGCCCGAAGGGCGAACGATTCGGCGAGCGGGGTCCGGACGGAAGTCGCCTTGGCGTCGAACCGGAAATCCTTTCGGATGCGCTGCATCAGGTCGAAGGCGCCGCCATAGGCGCTACGCCCGGGCGGAAAGCTCGTCCGCGCATATTCGGTCACCTCGGGGGCGAGGGGCACGCGAATGCTGGGGAAGAGAAAGTGCACCGGTGCGTCCGGCGCGAGTGACCGCCGATCCAACGCGCCGTCGCGGACCCGCTCCCAGGACGGCCCGGATTCGGGCGCGGGTGCGGGGGCGCGCGTGACGTCGACCCGCGAAAGCGACTCGACCCGTAGCTCCGTATGCGGGGTGTCGATGGTGACCGCCACCACGTCGAGGCCGAAATAGTCGCGCCGGACCACGCGCTGGCGCGGCTCGGGGGTGATGGTGAGGGTGCTGCCCAGCACCGTCTGGCCCTCGCCGTCCGTCGGGCGCAGGCGCAGGCCGCAGCGGGCGTAGCGGACGGGCCGGGCGTAGCGGTAGGTCGTGAGATGGCGCAGCGTGTAGATCACCCGAGCCCCACGAGCTTCTCCGGCCGCAGGGCGTGCGGACCATTGGGGAAATAGCGGGTCGCGATGGCGTCGGCCAAGCGCTCGAATTCGTTCTCCAGGCGCGCCAGGGTCGCACCGTCGAACTCGGCCGCTTCGCCCGTGGCGAATTCGGCACCGATCCTGGCGGCGAGGCGCTGATGCGGCTCGGGCAGTCCATCGACGCGGAGCGTCGGCAGACCCGACAGGTGCCGCTCGATGGCGACGATCTGGAAGGCGACGGAGCGTGGATTGAACGGATCGAGCAGTACCATGTCGCGCACGGGGTCGAGGGCGGCCCCCTGCATGTAGCGTGCGCCGAAGGCGATATGCGAATCGCAGAGCGAGAGCATCACGCCGAGATCCTCGGCGGTGGCCGCATCTCCGGCGAACTGGGTCGCGAAGGCGCAGGTGTTGATCACCCGCTCGATGCGCCGCCCGAGATCGACGAAGTGCCAGCCCGCCGTGCGGTTCATGTTCTCCTGCGCCAGACCCGCGAGCGCGGCGATGAGACCGAGGCCCCGCTCGGCCAAACCGACGAGTTCGGCCTCGGAATAGGCACGGGCGTCGCCGATATCGAGGAGGTCCTTGAGATCGGCCAGAACCCGCCAGGCTTCGCCCGAGAGCCGTTCGCGCAGGATCGCCGCGTTGGCGCGTGCCGAGAGGCTGTGGCACAGGGCCGAACCGAAATTGTCGCGCTCGCTCAGGGCCTCGCGCGCCAAGGTGGCTGTGGGGAGATCGGGGGCCGAAATCGCCCCCCAATCGTCGAGAAGGGCTCGGATCCGCAACGAGGTCGGAGACCGTGCATCACCGACGATATCGGCGCTGACGGCGGCGCCGACGCTGCCGAGATGCGCGACCACGAGACGGATCACCGCCTCCGCCCGCTCGACGTAGCGCCCGAACCAGAACAGGTTGTCGGCGGCCCGCGACGGCAGGTGTCCGGCGATTCGACGCACCTTCTGGGTCGCGGGCTGAATCGTCGGGACCGACTCGACGGGGCCGTCGGAGAGGATCCAGACGTCGGCCGCCTTGATGCCGGCGCGCATCTCGATGGGGTCGAGGTCGGCACGCTCCGAGATGCGGCAGAAGCCGCCGGGCATCACCCGCCAACCCTCCGGCGTCATCGCGGCGAACACCCGCAAGGCGAAGGGGCGGGGCACGAGGTGCAGGGAGCCGCCGGTGCGATCCCAACCGGGCGTCGTCGCGAGGGGCGCCCGCTCCTGGGCGACGTAGTCGAACGGTCGGTCGCGTAAGGCCGACACGACCCGTTCGCGGTCCGCCCCGAAGGCGAGGGGGGCCATGATCGCGTCGCGGGCCATGCCCTTGGGGGGCGTCGCCACCGGCCGGAGCGTCAGGCCGTCGAGGTTCTGGCGCACATGGGCAAGGCTGTCTGGATCCCCGCACCACCAGGTGCGCGGGCCGGACAATCGAAGGTCGGTGTTCATCATCTGCCGGGCGATGCCGGGCAGATAGGCGGCGAGGGCACCGGACTCGAGGATGCCGGAGCCCGGCATGTTGCCGACGACGAGGCTTCCATTGCGTAGGGCCTCGATCAGGCCCGGGACCCCGAGGCGGGACGACGGGTTCAGTTCGAGGGGGTCGACGTAGTCGGAATCGATGCGGCGCCACAGGGCATCGGCCCGCTTCAGGCCCGAGACCGTGCGGACATGGAGCGCGCCGTCCTGCATCACGAGGTCGTCGCCCTCGACCAGGAGCAGGCCGAGATAGCGCGCGAGCACCGCCTGCTCGACATAGGTCGAACTGAACGGGCCCGACGTGAGCAGGCAGATGCGCGGGTCGCTGCGCTGGGAACCCAGGGCAAGTCCCTGCCGGAGGGCCTGAAAGAACGGCGCCAGACGCTCGACGTGGAGATCGGTGTAGAGATCCGGAAAGGCGCGGGTGAGCACCATCCGGTTCTCCAGGGCGTAGCCCGGTCCGGACGGCGATTGGGTCCTGTCGGCCAGCACCTGCCAGCGCCCGTCGGGTCCCCGGGTGACGTCGGCGGCATAGAGCTTGAGGAAGCGACCGCCCGGCGGCGCGATGCCCGCGAGGGGACGCATGAATTCCGGACTGCCCGCAACGACCGCGGCCGGGAGGAGACCGCCGGCGACGAGGCGGTTGGGGCCGTAGATGTCGGCGAGGATCGCTTCCATCAGCTCCGCCCGCTCGACGATGCCTGCGCTCAAGTCCTGCCAGTCGGCCGCCTCCACCACGAACGGGAGGGAGCCGAGCGGCCAAGCGTGATCGCGCTTGTCGCCGTAGATCCGGTAGGAGATCCCGGTGTCACGGATGTGGCGTACCGCCGAGACGAACCGGGCGGCGATATCCACCTCGGTGAGGTTGCCGAGGTGGTCGAGGACGCGCGTCCAGACCGCGCGCGGCTTGCCCGAGGCGTCCATGAATGCATCGGGTACGCCGGAAAGCGGCCGGTAGCCGGAGGTCCAGCGTGCCAGCCGTTCTGCCCGCCCGGAGACCTCCGCCTCGGCCGCAGCGTTCATCGCGGAGCCGGGCTCCGCAGGTCGAGGGTCATCGGGAATTCCCGATTGGTCTCCTCCACGGGCATTTCGACCTTGCCGGGGGTGTGGCCGTGGGCCTGGAAGCGGGCAAGGCGCCGCCCCTCCGCCTCGTAGGTGTTGACCGGGAAGGTCTCGTAGTTGCGCCCGCCCGGATGGCTGACGTGGTAGCGGCAGCCGCCGAGCGACCGGCCGCTCCAGGCATCGAGAATGTCGATGGTGAGCGGCGCGTGCGCGGGGATCGTCGGGTGCAGGGACGAGGCCGGCTGCCATGCCTTGAAGCGCAGGCCCGCCACCGCCTCGCCGGCCGTGCCCGTGCCGGTCATCGGCAGGCGACGTCCGTTGCAGGCGATCACGTGCCGGCCGGGCACGAAGCCCTCGACCTTGACCTGCAGCCGCTCCACGGACGAATCGACGTAGCGCACGGTTCCCCCGATGGCGCCTTCCTCACCCAGCACGTGCCAGGGCTCGAGGGCTTGGCGCAGTTCCAGCTTCACGCCGCCATGCTCCACGGTCCCGAACACGGGAAAGCGGAACTCGCGCTGCGCCACGAACGCGGCTGGATCGAAATCGTAGCCGGCGCCCCGGAGATCCTCCAGCACGTCGAGGAAGTCGGCCCACAGGAAGTGGGGCAGCATGAAGCGATCGTGCAAACCCGTGCCCCAGCGGACACAACCACCCTCCTGCGGCTCGCGCCAGAGCCAAGCCACGATGGCGCGCAGCAGGAGTTGCTGGGCCAGACTCATGCGGGGGTCCGGCGGCATCTCGAACGAGCGGAATTCGAGAAGCCCGAGCCGTCCTGTCGGGCCGTCGGGCGAGTAGAGCTTGTCGATGCAGATCTCGGAGCGGTGGGTGTTGCCCGTCACGTCCACGAGGATATTGCGGAAGATGCGATCGACCAGCCAGCGCGGGATGTTGGGCTCGTCGGGCTTCGGCACCTGCGCCATGGCGATCTCGAGCTCGTAGAGTCCGTCGTGGCGCGCCTCGTCCATGCGTGGAGCCTGGCTCGTCGGGCCGATGTAGAGTCCGGCGAACAGGTACGACATGGCCGGATGGCGTTGCCAGTACAGCACCAGGCTCTTCAGGAGGTCGGGCCGGCGCAGGAACGGTGAATCCGTCGGCGTGGCGCCGCCGAGCACGACGTGATTGCCGCCGCCGGTGCCGGTGTGGCGACCGTCGGTCATGAATTTCTGCGCGCCGAGGCGGATCTGGCGGGCGTCCTCGTAGAGGTCCGTGGTGATCGTCACGGCATCGCGCCAGGACGGAGCAGGATGGACGTTGACCTCGATGACGCCGGGGTCCGGGGTGACCTTGATGACGTTCATACGCGGATCGAACGGCGGCTCGTAGCCCTCGATGTGCAAGGTCTGCTTGAGTTCGGCCGCCGCGTCCTCGAGATGGCCGAGGAGTTCGAGATACTCGTCCACCCGTTCCAGGGGCGGCATGAATACGTGAATGATGCCGTTGCGCGGCTCCACGGCGAAGGCCGTGCGCACCGCGACGCCGGTCATGCCCGACCCGTTGATGGTCTCGGCGCCCGGATGGCCCTCCGGCAGGGCGTCGCGTGCCTCCAGGGGGTCCTGGGGCTGGTAGTAGGGATAGCTCTGCGGCGGCACGTAGGGCAACGACGAGAGCGGCAACCGGTAGCCGACGGGGGAATCGCCCGGCGTGAGGAAGGCGTGACCGCGCCGGAACTCCCAGGCTTCCGAGACCCAGACGCGGTCCGCAGCACCCTCCCGGCCTGTCGGAAGGCTCGCTAGCGGCAACGCGTATCCGGCGGGAGCGCCGAGCCCGCGCTCGAACACCCTCGCCATGCGAGCGTTGGTCTCGGGATTCGGAAATCTCGGTTCCGAGGTGGTGACGTTGACGGGAAGCTCATCGCGCTTCTCCGTCCAGTAGATCGGATCCTCGTAGGCGGGAAAGACATAGGGACCGAGCCCGATGCGCTTGGCGACCCCGTCGATCAGGGCCTTGGCTTGGGTCGCGTTGGCGTCGCGCGGTCCATCCTCGGCGGCAATCAGACTGTCGTCCTTCCACACCGGCACGCCGTCGCGGCGCCAGTACAGGGCGAAGGCCCAGCGCGGCAGGCTCTCGCCCGGATACCACTTGCCCTGGCCGTAATGGAGCATGCCGCCGGGTGCGAAGCGCGTGCGCAGGCGCCGGATGAGCTTGTCGGCCAAGCCGCGTTTCGTCGGTCCCACGGCGGCGGCGTTCCACTCCGCCGATTCGAAATCGTCGATGGACACGAAAGTCGGCTCGCCGCCCATGGTCAGGCGCACGTCCTGCTCGGCCAGATCCACGTCGATGCGGTCGCCGAGCGCGTCCATGGCCGCCCAGATCTCGTCGGAGAACGGCTTGGTGATCCGCGGGGCCTCGGCGACCCGCGTCACCGTCATCTCGAAGCCGAACGCGACCTCGGCCGGCTCGGCGAGCCCCGAGATGGGCGCGGCCGAGTTGTAGTGCGGGGTCGCGGCGAGCGGGATGTGGCCCTCGCCGCAGAGGAGGCCGGACGTGGCGTCGAGACCGATCCAGCCGGCGCCCGGGAGATAAACTTCGGCCCAGGCATGCAGGTCGGTGAAATCGGTGGAGGTCCCGACGGGGCCGTCGACCGCGGTGGTGTCGGGGATGAGCTGGATCAGGTAGCCGGAGACGAAACGGGCGGCCATCCCGAGGCGGCGCAGGATCTGCACCATCAGCCATGCGGAATCGCGGCACGAACCGCTCTTCAGGGTCAGGGTCTCGGCGGCGCTCTGCACGCCCGGCTCCATGCGGACGCCGTAGGTGATCTCGCCCGCCACCTGAGCGTTAAGGGCCACGAGGAACAGGACCGTGTTCGGTTCGGCCGGAAGGCGGGTCAGGAATTCGTCGACCTCCGGCGCCATGGCCTCGTCGAGCACGAGGTAGGGCTTCAGCTCCGCCGTGAGATCGTCGGCGTAGGTGAAGCCGCGCGCCTGGGCATACTCCTCCACGAAGAAGTCGAACGGGTTGATCACCGACATGTCGGCGGTGAGATCGACCTCGATCTTCAGCTCGGTGGTCTTCTCGGGGAAGATGAGACGCGCGAGCCAGTTTCCGTTCGGGTCCTGCTGCCAGTTGATGAAGTGGTTCTCGGGCAGGATCTTGAGGGAGTAGGCCGGTACGGCGGTGCGCGTGTGCGGCGCGGGCCGCAGGCGGATCACCTGTGGACCGAGCGCGATCGGCCGGTCGTAGGTGTAGTGCGTGACGTGGTGCAGGGCGGCTTTGATCGACACGGGGACTCCCGCAGTACCAGGGCGTGGGGCCGGAGGGGCGTGGACACGCCCGATCCGGCTGCGGAGAACCGGGCCACCGCCCTGCGGTGCTCCCGGGGGATGCTGTCTTCAAGCCATACGCCAACGGTCGCGCTTGTGCGATGGGCTTGCCGACGATGTGCCGTCGTGCCGTGGGGCACAGACCTCGCATCGAAGCGAGTCCGTAAGCAAGTTCCGTGCATGATCCGCTGGCGGCCCGGTCTGGGAACATAGTCGGACGCCACCGCTTAGCTCACCGCGTCGGGGGGCGGGTCGTTCCCGGTGGGCACGTGGTGCTTGAGGGTGGTAAGGGACGGGCATCGGAACGGCATCATGAAGATCTTCCAGTGCCAGGCCTGCGATCAGCCCGTCAGCTTCGAAAGCACGGCTTGCGAGAGCTGCCAGCGCCGCCTCGGCTATGTGGGCGAAGTGCACGAGATGTCGGCACTGGAGCCCGTCGGCGAGATCTGGCACGCCTATGCCAACCCGACCCGCAAGTACCGCTTCTGCGCCAATGCGGAGCACGGCGCCTGCAACTGGCTCGTGCCCGACGACATGCCGGAGCGGTATTGTACCGCCTGTCGTCACAACCGTGTGGTGCCGGACCTCGGCATCACCTGGAACCTCACGCGCTGGCGCCAGATCGAGGCGGCCAAGCATCGGCTGTTCTACTCCCTGCTCCGCCTGAACCTGCCGCTGATGAACCGGACGGAGAATCCCACCACGGGGCTCGCCTTCGATTTCCTGGTCGATCCGTCGGAGAGCTACCGCATCGGGCCGCCCGTCCTGACGGGGCACCACAGCGGCATCATCACCCTGAACATCGCCGAGGCCGACGACGTCGAACGTGAGCGGCGGCGGATGCTGTTCGGCGAGTACTATCGCACCCTGCTGGGGCACTTCCGCCACGAGATCGGGCATTACTTCTGGAACGTGCTGGTGCGGTTCGACCAGAGTTTGTGGACGTTCCGGTCGCTGTTCGGCGACGAGCGGGACAATTACGGCCGTGCACTGCAGCGGCACTACCGGGAAGGCGCACCGCCGGATTGGGAGGAATCCCACGTCAGCGCCTACGCCACCAGCCATCCGTGGGAGGATTTCGCCGAGACCTGGGCACAGTATCTCCACATCGTCGACACGGTGGAGACGGCCGGCACCTTCGAACTCCACGTGCGGCCGCGCCTGCGCAACGGGCCGGCGGACCCCGTCGTGATCGACTACGATCCCTACCAGATTCCGGATTTCAGCCGCCTGGTCGAAGCGTGGCTGCCGCTCACCTACGCGGTGAATTCCCTGAGCCGCAGCATGGGGCAGCCGGCGCTCTACCCGTTCAAGCTGACGCCGGCGGTGATCGCCAAACTGTCCTTCGTCCACGAGCGCATCGTCACCATGCGGTGCATGGGCCATGGCATGGACAGCGAGGAGGCCGGATCGGAAATCCTGAAGGCGGTCATCACCGGTCTTCGCAAGCGCGTCGCTGCACCGAACGTATGATGTCCGGCGCTGTCGGTCTCAGCTCCGCAGGCCGGGCGCTTCCTGGCCGGTGCGGGCGACGTACTCAGTGTAACCGCCGCCATACTGGTGGATTCCCTCGGGGGTCACTTCGAGCACCCGGTTCGACAGAGCGGCCAGGAAGTGGCGGTCATGGCTCACGAACAGCATGGTGCCCTCGTAGGCCGAAAGCGCCGCGATGAGCATCTCCTTCGTGCCCATGTCGAGGTGGTTGGTCGGCTCGTCGAGGACGAGGAAGTTCGGGGGATCGAACAGCATCAGGGCCATGACGAGACGGGCCTTCTCTCCGCCCGACAGCACGCGGCAGCGCTTCTCGACATCGTCGCCGGAGAAGCCGAAGCACCCGGCGAGGGCGCGCAGGGACCCTTGCGCGGCCTGTGGGAACGCATCTTCCAGGGACTGGAACACCGTGCGCTCGCCGTCGAGCAGATCCATGGCGTGCTGGGCGAAGTAGCCGAGCTTGACGCTGCCGCCGACGGAGACGGTACCGTCATCGGCCTGGGTCGAGCCGGTGACGAGCTTCAGGAGCGTCGACTTGCCGGCGCCGTTGATGCCCATGACGCACCAGCGCTCCTTGCGCCGGATGGAGAAATCGAAGCCCTCGTAGATCCGGCGGCTGCCGTAGCTCTTGTGGACGTTCTTGAGCATCACGACGTCTTCGCCCGAACGCGGCGGAGCCTGGAAGTCGAAGGCGACGGATTGACGGCGCTTCGGGGGCTCGACCCGCTCGATCTTGTCGAGCTTCTTCACTCGGCTCTGCACCTGCGCCGCGTGCGAGGCGCGCGCCTTGAAGCGCTCGATGAACTTGATTTCCTTGGCCAGCATCGCCTGCTGCCGCTCGAACTGGGCCTGCTGGTGCGTCTCGTTGAGCGCCCGCTGCTGCTCGTAGAACACGTAGTCGCCGGAATAGGTGGTGAGCGTGCCGCCGTCGATCTCGATCACCTTGGTGACGATGCGGTTCATGAACTCGCGATCGTGCGAGGTCATCAAGAGAGCGCCCTCGTAGTTCTTGAGAAAGGCCTCCAACCAGATCAGGCTCTCGATGTCGAGGTGGTTGGAGGGCTCGTCCAGCAGCATCACGTCGGGGTTCATGAGGAGGATGCGGGCGAGAGCCACGCGCATCTTCCACCCGCCCGACAGCTTGCCGACGTCGCCGTCCATCATGCCTTGCGAGAAGCTCAGGCCCGCCAGCACCTCGTAGGCCCGGCCTTCGAGGGCGTAGCCGTCGAGTTCCTCGAAGCGCGCCTGGACCTCGCCGTAGCGCTCGATGAGCGCCTCCATCTCGTCCACGCGGTCGGGGTCGGCGAGCCCCGCCTCAAGGGCCTTCAATTCGGTGCCGACGACGCTGACGGGGCCGGCGCCGTCCATCACCGCCGAGACCACGGAGCAGCCCGACATCTCGCCCACATCCTGGCTGAAATACCCGATGGTGATGCCCTTGTCGGTGGCGACCTGACCCTCGTCGGGCTCCTCCTCGCCGGTGATCATCCGGAACAGGGTGGTCTTGCCGGCGCCGTTGGGGCCGACGAGCCCGACCTTCTCGCCCTTCTGAAGGGCGGCGGACGCTTCGATGAAGACGATCTGCCGGCCGTTCTGCTTGCCGATTTTTTCGAGGCGGATCATGCGCGCACGGGACCTTGTCTGGGGTCTCGCGCCTTTACGGCATGGCGCGTCCGAGCGGAAGGGAAGGCAGCCTCAATCGTTTGCCCGTGCGGGCAGATCGACGGCCCGCGGCCGGCCGGCATCGTCGATGGCCACGAAGGTGAAGGTCGCCTCCGTGACCTTCTCTCGGACCTGGGTGCGGAAGCGCCTGGCCCAGGCCTCGACCTCGATCTTCATCGACGTGCGCCCGACGTGCCCGACGCGGGTGTAGACGCAGAGGACGTCGCCGACACGAACCGGCCGAATGAAGGTCATGGCGTCCACCGCCACGGTGACGACGCGTCCCTGGGCTCTGTCGACGCCCGCGATGCCGCCGGCCTGATCCATCTGCGACATCACCCATCCGCCGAAGATGTCGCCGTTGGCGTTGGTGTCCGCCGGCATCGCGCTGGTTCGAACCGTGAGATCGCCGCGCGGACCTCCACCTTCCTCTTCGACCGTCATACCAATCCGCCTTCGCGTTTCATCCCGCCCGATCCTAGGCAGATTTCCTGCCGTCGGGGGGCGGCGTCGCCACCTTCACGGTAGCAGTCCCGTGAGTTTGAGACCGCCCGCGAGGATCACTGCGCCGACCGACATCAGAAGCTCGAGGGGGATCGAATGCCAGAGGCCATGGGCTGGCACTTCGGTCGCGGTGAGTTCGGTCATGGTCTGCCTCCGAGAGCCCCGAGGATGAAGCTCGCATCGCCGCCAAGACCTAACGCACGATCGTGCATGGTTCCTAATCTTATGATGCATTTTCATGCAAAAAGCCTGGTCACTCGAACTGAGTGCCAGGCTTTCGAGCAAAGCTATTCAGAGCGATGCTGCGGCGCCGACGAAAGCGACACCGCGCCGGAGCTTAGTAGTAGAAGCGGCGCGGGCCGTAGAACGGACGCGCGCCATAGAAGCGACGCGGGCCGTAGAACCGACGCGGGCCATAGAAGCGGCGACCGTAGTACGGACGACGGTAGAACGGACGCGGACCGTAAAAGCGGCGACGGTAGCCGTAGTACTGGACATTCTGGGCGACCGCGGGTGCGGCCTCGGTCTGCAAGGCGAGGGCAGGGCCGATGGGGGCGGCGGACGCGCCCTGCGGCGCCGTCGCGGCGAAGCCTAAGGCCAGCAACGCGGCCAGCACGAGTTTCCTGAGCACGTTCTCAAACTCCCTGAGATAAGTCGGCAGGACGTGAAACGCCGACGGTTCCGGAATCGGACCCGGTCGCATGAAACGCACGAAGCCCGGAAGTGTTGCCGGGCCGGATCCTTCCGGATGTCGGTTAAGTCAACGAAGCGTTCGGGGCGCTCAAGCGATCTTCATGGTCATGTCGACGATGGACGCCGCCTGGCTGCCCTTCACGAGGGCGATGCCGTGCTCGCAATCTTCCCGGCGCCCATAACCTTCGGCGGAGTCGGCCACGACGTTGCCGTTCGTGGCGCGCAGGCGCCAACGCCAGTCGCCGGTCGCATCCCGATAGAGTTCGAACCGCATGGCATCCTCACGCTTCACGATCACGCCATGAGATGGCGTCGCGCGATTTCGCGGCAAGTGGTCCTTCCCCAAACGAAAACACCGCCCCGGAGACCCGGGGCGGTGTCGTCATGACGGACCGCAAGGCTCAGCGCGGAAGGACTCAGCGCGGGAAACGGTCGAGCCAGCCGATGGTGCGGCCCTCGCCGGTGCCGGTGCCCTGCGGGCGCGGCGTGCGCTGACGGGTGTCGCTGCGGGGCTCGGAGCGGTTCTCCGAACCGTGAACGGCCGGACGGCGCTCGCCGCGACCGTCCTGCGGGCGGGCCGCTCCATCCGGACGGGCGTTGCGACCGGGCGCGCCCAGGCCACCACGACCGCCTTCGCTGCGGCCCTGGCCCGGGCGTCCGCCACCGGGACGACCGCCGCCGGGACGCTGGCCCTGGCGCTGACCGGGACGCTGACCCTGCGGCGCCGGACGGCGCTCCTCGGCCTGAGCGGCATCCATGGCTTCCTGGCGCGACGGGGGCGTGAAGCCCTCGGGGAAGGCGCCGACGGGAATCTTCTGACGCGTGGTGCGCTCGATGTCCCGCAGGTAGGCCTTCTCCTCGTCGTTGCAGAACGAGATCGCGAGACCGTTGGCGCCGGCACGGGCCGTGCGGCCGATGCGGTGGACGTAGCTCTCCGGCACGTTCGGCAGGTCGTAGTTGATGACGTGGCTCACGGCCTCGACGTCGATGCCGCGCGCGGCGATGTCGGTCGCGACCAGAACCCGGCACGAGCCGTCCTTGAAAGCGGCGAGCGCCCGCTCGCGCTGCGGCTGGGACTTATTGCCGTGGATGGCGGAGGCGTTGATCGAGACTTTCTCCAGGCCACGCACCACGCGGTCGGCGCCATGCTTGGTCCGGGTGAAGACGAGGACGCGCTCGATCTTCGGATCCCGCAGGATGTGGTTGAGGAGGGCCTGCTTCGCACCCGTATGGGCGAAGATGACTTCCTGGGTGACGCGCTCGGCGGTGGTCGCCACGGGAGTGACGGCGACCTGGACCGGATCGCGAAGATACTGGTCGGCGAGGCCGGCGATGTTCTTCGGCATGGTGGCGGAGAAGAACAGGCTCTGACGCTCCTTCGGCAGCATCTTCACGATGCGCTTGAGGGCATGGATGAAGCCGAGGTCTAGCATCTGGTCGGCCTCGTCGAGGACGAGGATCTCGACGGCCTCGAGGGTCAGCGAGCGGCGCTCGATGAGGTCCATGAGGCGGCCCGGGGTGGCGACGAGGATGTCGACCCCGTTGGCCAGCGCCTTCTCCTGGCGGGAGATGGTGACGCCGCCGAACACCACGGTGTTAGTGAACGAAAGATGCCGGCCGTAATCCGAGAAGCTCTCGGCGATCTGGTTGGCGAGCTCGCGGGTGGGCGAGAGCACCAGCACGCGACAGCCGCGGCGGATGGCTTTCCGCGGGTTCTGAGCGAGGCGGTGCAGGATCGGCAACGCGAAGGCGGCCGTCTTGCCGGTACCGGTCTGGGCGATGCCGCAGAGGTCGCGACCTTCCATGGCGGGGCGGAGGGCCTGAGCCTGGATCGGGGTCGGCGTCTTGTAGCCGGCCTCCTCCAGCGCCCGCAGCACGGGCTGGGCGAGGCCGAAATCGGTGAACTGGGTCAAGTCTAATCTTTCAAGGCAGCGGGACCGTGGCGCACGCCGTCCAACTATGGTCGGTACGCAGATCGATTGCGAATCGGTCCGTTGAGCTGGAGCCGCCCGCGTGCCGGGGCAGTCCGGGTGCATGCACGTTGAAGAGAGGGGCTCAGGTCGGTCGGAATTCGCGCGTAGCGACCCGTCGATCCGTCACGCAGCCCTCTCAAGCGGAACCATGACGGCCGCTGACGCTGCATTCGCGATATGCGTGTTCGCGGATGCGAAGTCAATCCTCGAATCCGCTCAGGCAGTTGGCGGTGCGCGCAGGTGGGCCACGAAGTCCCGCGCGAAGGCGGGTAGGGCGGAGAGCGTTCGCACGCAGATGGTCAGATCGCGCACCGCCCAAGGATCGAGGAGCGGCACGACCGCGATGGCCATGGTGCGGGCCGCGCGGGCGGCGGTGGTCTCCGGCACGATGCCGAGGCCGACGCCGCACTCGACGAGGCGGCACACGGCATCGAAGCTGCGCAACTGCACCCGCAACCGCATGGGCCGCCCCGTCCGCGCCGCCTTGTCGGTAAGAAAGCGGGTGAGGGCGCTCGTCCGGTCGAGGCCGACGAGGTCGTGCTCCAGCACGTCGGCGAACGCCACGGCCGGGTGGTCGCGCAAGGCATGGCCGCCGCCCGCCACGACGACGAAACGGTCCTGCCGGAACGGGTAGGTTTCGAGGGCTCCGGTGTCGACGGTGCCGGCCACGATGCCGAGGTCGGCGCCGCCCTCCGCCACGAGGCCGACGATCTCGTCCGACGTCCGCTCCTCGATGTCGACACTGACCCCGGTCTGGCGGGCGAGGAAGGCGCTCAGCACCTCGGGCAGGAACTCGGTCAGGGCGTTGGTGTTCGACAGGACCCGGATCTGACCGACGGTGCCGCCGGAGAAGCCCGCGAGCTCGCCCTGCATCCGGTCTATCCCATCGAGGAGTTCGCGCGCGTGGGCCAGGAGCGTGCGCCCGGCGGGCGTCGTGGTCACGCCTTGCCGGCCGCGTGTGAGGAGGGCGGCGCCGAGCGACACTTCCATGGCGCGGATGCGGGCCGAGGCGGCCGCCAGCGCGAGGTTGGCCCGTGCCGCCCCGTGGGTGATGGAGCCGGCCTCGACCACGTGGCGGAACAGGCCGAGATCGACGAGATCGAAGCGCATCATCGCGCCGTGTCCCCGCCCATGCCTCGCGAGAAGACTTTCTTAACCCTGCGGCGCGATGGTCTGACCATGGTGATCCGTCGTCGCGTCCGTTCCGTGCTGATGCCCCTGGCGTTGTACGCCGTCTCGGGGCTCGTCGTCGGCTATTTCGTGCATCAGGCCGAGGGCGGCAATCGCGGCCTCGAAGCGAAGCGCGCCCTGAAGATCCAGGCCTACGGCCTCAATCAGGAACTCACCGCCGTGAAGGCCGACCGGGCCGAGTGGGAGCACCGCGTCACCCTGCTGCGCAGCGAGCAGATCGACCGCGACCTCCTCGAGGAGCGGGCACGCGTCGTCCTCGGCCGGGTCCACGCCAACGATGTGGTGGTCATCAATCCGTAGCCCTGTTCCGCCGCTTCGCCGGGCGGCGATGGAGCGCACCTGACAACCGTTCCGATCTGTCGGGCGGCCGATCTCGCTTTCCGAAAACACGTGTCCTAGAACCTCCGGGAGAACAGACGGTCCCCGGGGAGAGAGCCGATGGATTCCGCAACCGAGGCGGGCCAGCCCAAATCCGATCCGACGCCGTCGGAGGCCGGCAGCCACGCGCCGGCGCCGAACACGCCGCAATTCATCCGCGACGAAGACCTCCACGCCTATCACGAGATGCTGCTCATCCGTCGCTTCGAGGAGAAGGCGGGACAGCTCTACGGCATGGGCCTCATCGGCGGGTTCTGTCACCTCTATATCGGCCAGGAGGCCGTCGTCATCGGCATGCAGATGGCCTCCATCGACGGCGATCAGGTCATCACCGGCTACCGCGACCACGGTCACATGCTCGCCTGCGGCATGGACCCGAAGGGCGTGATGGCCGAGCTCACCGGCCGTCGCGGAGGCTATTCCCGCGGGAAAGGCGGGTCGATGCACATGTTCAGTCGCGAAAAACAGTTCTTCGGCGGGCATGGCATCGTCGGCGCGCAGGTGTCCCTCGGCACGGGCCTCGCCTTCGCGGACGCCTACAGGAAGAACGGCCAGGTCAGCCTGACTTACATGGGCGACGGCGCGGCCAACCAGGGGCAGGTCTACGAGAGCTTCAACATGGCGCAGTTGTGGAAGCTGCCCGTGGTCTACGTCATCGAGAACAATCGCTACGCCATGGGTACCTCCGTCGCCCGCGCCTCGGCGCAGACGGACTTCTCGAAGCGCGGCATCTCGTTCGGCATTCCGGGCGAACAGGTCGACGGGATGGATGTGCGCACTGTCCGCGAGGCGGCCGCGCGGGCCATCGAGCACGCCCGCTCGGGCGAGGGTCCCTACATCCTGGAGATGCAGACCTACCGCTATCGCGGCCATTCCATGTCCGATCCGGCGAAATACCGGACTAAGGACGAGGTGTCGAAGATGCGCGACGAGCACGACCCCATCGAGATGGTGCGCAAGCGCCTGATCGAGGCGCACGGCGTGCCCGAAGCGGATCTGAAGGCCACCGACGCGAAGGTGCGCGAGACGGTCAACGACGCGGCCGAGTTCGCCACCCACGATCCCGAGCCCGATCCCGCCGAGCTGTGGACGGATATTTTGCTGGAAGCGCGCGCCTGAGCCGCGAGTCCCCGGACCGCGCCCCTCCTTCTCGATCGACGAGTCTTTCATGGCGACCGACATCCTGATGCCCGCCCTGTCTCCGACCATGGAGGAGGGCAAGCTGGCGAAGTGGCTGAAGAAGGAGGGCGATCCGGTGAAATCCGGCGACGTGCTCGCCGAGATCGAGACCGATAAGGCGACCATGGAGGTCGAGGCCATCGACGAGGGCGTGCTCGCCAAGATACTCGTCGCGGAGGGCAGCGAGGGCGTGAAGGTCAACACGCCCATCGCGATCATCACCGCCGAGGGCGAAGACGTCTCGGCCGCTTCCGCGCCGAAGCCCGCCGCCAACACCCCGGCCCAGACGGCACCGACGCCGACGATGCAGGCGGAAGGGCAGGCGGATGCCCCCGCCGCGACGGCGAAGAGCGGCGACGACGCTCAGAGGGCGCCGGCGGCCCCCGCCACCATCACCAACAAGGCGCCCGCCCCGGTGATGGCCGAGTTCCCAGAGGGCACCGAGATGGTCACCATGACCGTCCGCGAGGCCCTGCGCGACGCCATGGCGGAAGAGATGCGCGGCGACGATTCCGTCTTCGTCATGGGCGAGGAGGTCGCCGAGTACCAGGGCGCCTACAAGATCACGCAAGGGCTGCTGCAGGAATTCGGCGCGCGTCGGGTCGTCGATACCCCGATCACCGAGCACGGCTTCGCCGGCATCGGCGTCGGCGCTGCGT
Organism: Methylobacterium sp. Leaf87; assembly: GCF_001422775.1. NCBI lineage: Bacteria > Pseudomonadati > Pseudomonadota > Alphaproteobacteria > Hyphomicrobiales > Methylobacteriaceae > Methylobacterium > Methylobacterium sp. Leaf87. The sequence continues at coordinate 60,470 of NZ_LMMI01000059.1, forward strand.
TCACGGGTCTGCGTCCCATCGTCGAGTTCATGACCTTCAACTTCGCCATGCAGGCCATCGACCACATTATCAATTCGGCGGCCAAGACCCTCTATATGTCCGGCGGACAGCTCGGCTGTCCCATCGTGTTCCGCGGCCCCAACGGTGCTGCCGCCCGCGTCGGCGCCCAGCACAGCCACGATTACTCTGCGTGGTACTCCAACGTGCCCGGCCTCAAGGTCATCGCACCCTACACGGCGTCCGACGCCAAGGGCCTGCTCAAGGCGGCGATCCGCGACCCGAACCCGATCATCTTCCTCGAGAACGAAATCCTCTACGGCCAGAGCTTCCCGGTGCCGAAGCTCGACGATTTCGTCCTGCCTATCGGCAAGGCGCGCATCCACCGCCCCGGCACGGACGTCACCATCGTGTCGTTCTCCATTGGCATGACCTACGCCCTCAAGGCGGCGCAGGCGCTCGCCGAACAGGGCATCGAGGCGGAGGTCATCGACCTGCGCACCCTTCGGCCCATGGACACCGAGACGGTGGTCGAATCGGTGAAGAAGACCGGCCGCTGCGTCACCGTGGAGGAAGGTTTTCCGCAATCGGGAATCGGCGCCGAGATCGTCGCGCGGCTCATGGTCGACGCCTTCGACTACCTCGACGCCCCGGTCCTGCGCGTCACCGGCAAGGACGTGCCGATGCCGTACGCGGCCAACCTCGAAAAACTCGCCCTGCCCAACGTCGCCGAGGTGATTGAGGCGGTGAAAGCGGTCTGCTACCGCTAAGCAGGTTCGCGTTGGCAAGCCAATGCTTCACCCAGCTTAGCTCCTTGATCTGTCGCAGGTTTTCGACGCAAAACCGGTGACCACTTTTGCGAAACCTGCTTAGGGTAGCTGGATGCGTCCCCCGGGGTGAGGTGGGCCAACGCTTTCGTTCGGATAGGACATGACGAAGACCTTCGTGGAACTCTCCGCCCCTCCGGATGCCATCGAGAATGGCGGCATCGAAGTCCTGCGTGCCGCCGTCGTGGACGGCGCGGTCAGCGTGGCCCTGCGCCGATCGTTCGACGATCCGGCGACCTGGGGCCGCCTGCTCATCGATCTCGCCCGACAAGCGGCGCGGACCTACGCCCTGGAGACCGAGATGTCGGACGAGGAAGCCTTCGAGCGTATCCGCGCCGGGTGGGAGGCCGAGGGTCTCGATCCCGGCGATCTGAACTAGCGGGGGGATTCAGCATGGCCGAGGCCGCGTTCCGCCGGGCCACCTACGCCGATCTCGAAGCCGTGCCGGATCATCTCGTGGCCGAGATCGTCGACGGCACCCTGGAGACGCATCCGCGGCCGCGCCCGCGGCATGCCATAGCGGCGGCGGGCTTGGCGGCCGAACTCGGCCACCCCTTCGGTCGCGGGCGTGGGGGGCCGGGCGGCTGGATCTTCATGGTCGAGCCGGAGCTTCACCTGGGGTCCCACGTCGTGGTGCCGGATCTGGCAGGATGGCGCCGCGAACGCCTCTCCGCCGAGCCGGAGACCGCCTATATCGAGACCCCGCCGGACTGGGTCTGCGAGATCCTTTCGCCCGCCACCGCGCGCCTCGATCGCGGCCCCAAGCGCCGCATCTACGCGGAGGCCGGTGTCGGCTATCTCTGGCTCCTCGATCCCGGCGACGGGGTGCTCGAAGCCTTCGCGCTCACCGGTCGGCAATGGCTTCTTCTCGGAACGGTCGAGCGCGGCGAGACCGTGGGCTTCCCGCCGTTCGACGCCGTCCCGTTCCCCCTCGACAGCCTGTTTCCCTTCGACGATCCGGCCGCCCCGCCGCCCCCCTCGCTCGAGACCTGATGCCATGCCGATCAACGTCCTGATGCCCGCCCTGTCGCCGACGATGGAGAAGGGCAACCTCGCGAAATGGCTGAAGAAGGAGGGCGACGCAGTGAAATCCGGCGATGTCCTCGCCGAGATCGAGACCGACAAGGCGACCATGGAGGTCGAGGCCATCGACGAGGGGATTCTGGCCAAGATTCTGGTGCCCGAGGGCACGGCCGACGTGCCGGTCAACGACCTCATCGCCATCATCGCGAGCGAGGGAGAGGACCCGTCGAGCGTCCAGGCCGGCGGGGCACCGAAGGCCGAGGCGCCGAAAGCCGAGGCATCGAAGGACCCCGTCGGCGAGAACGCGACGCCCGGCGGCGGCCAGATGTCCTATGCGCGGGTGAACGAGGCACCGGACGGCGCTCAGCCCGCCGCCACCCAGGGGGAGGGGGCCCGCGTCTTCGCTTCGCCGCTCGCCCGCCGCATCGCCAAGCAGGAGGGCATCGACCTCGCCGCCGTGACGGGCTCCGGCCCGCGCGGCCGCGTGATCGAGCGCGACGTCCGCGCCGCCAAGGCCGCCGGCCCCGCGCAGACCAAGGGCACGGCATCCAAGGAAGCGCCGGCCCCCGCCGAAGCTCCGAAGGCTGCCTCTGCGCCCGCCAAGGCCGCGAGCCCGGCCGGCCTGTCCGTCGATCAGGTGCGCGGCTTCTACGCCAAGGGCACCTACGAAGAAGTGCCGCTGGACGGCATGCGCAAGACCATCGCCAAGCGCCTCACCGAGGCGACGCAGGTGGCTCCGCACTTCTACCTCACGGTGGATTGCGAGCTCGACGCCCTGATGGCCCTGCGCGAGCAGCTCAACAGGAGCGCCGGCCAGGGCAAAGACGGCAAGCCGCTGTTCAAGCTCTCCGTCAACGACTTCGTCATCAAGGCCATGGGCCTCGCGCTCATGCGCGTGCCGGCCGCCAACGCCGTCTGGGCCGAGGACCGCATCCTGCGGTTCGACAACGCCGAGGTCGGCGTGGCGGTCGCCATCGACGGCGGTTTGTTCACGCCGGTGATTCGTAAGGCCGACCAGAAGACGCTCTCCACCATCTCCAACGAGATGAAGGATTTCGCGGGCCGCGCGCGGGCCAAGAAGCTCAAGCCCGAGGAGTACCAGGGCGGCGTCACCTCGGTGTCCAATCTCGGCATGTTCGGCATCAAGCACTTCACGGCGGTGATCAACCCGCCGCAATCCTCGATCCTCGCCGTGGGTGCGGGCGAGAAGCGCATCGTGGTGAAGGACGGCCAGCCGGCCGTGGCGCAGGTGATGACCGCGACACTGTCCTGCGACCACCGGGTGCTCGACGGTGCCTTGGGGGCGGAGCTGATCTCGGCGTTCAAGAGCCTGATCGAGAGCCCGATGGGCATGCTGGTCTGAGCTAAGTCCGCCTCACCTGAATCAACCCCGGCCCATTCCCGCAGAGGGGAGGGGCGTAGGAGCGCACAATGGCCGACACCTACGACATCCTCGTCATCGGCGCCGGACCCGGCGGCTACGTCGCGGCGATCCGGGCGGCGCAACTCGGGTTCAAGACGGCGGTGATCGACCGCGAGCACCTCGGCGGCATCTGCCTGAACTGGGGCTGCATCCCGACCAAGGCCCTGCTGCGTTCGGCCGAGATCTACCATTACATGCAGCACGCCTCCGATTACGGCCTGTCGGCGGAGAAGGTCGGGTTCGATACGGCCGCCATCGTCAAGCGCTCGCGCGCGGTCTCGACGCGCCTCAACGGCGGAGTCGGCATGCTGCTGAAGAAGAACAAGGTCGACGTGATCTGGGGCGAGGCCACCATCGCGGCGGCGGCCAAGGGCAACGCGCCCGGCAAGGTGACGGTGAAGGAGACCGCCCGCGCCCCAGCCCCGAAGGGGGCGCTCGCCGCCGGTTCGTATTCAGCCAAGCACATCATCGTCGCGACCGGAGCGCGGCCCCGTGCGATCCCGGGCATCGAGCCGGACAGACACCAGATCTGGACCTACTACGAGGCCATGGTGCCGGAGGCGATGCCGAAGTCGCTTCTCGTCATGGGCTCGGGCGCTATCGGCATCGAGTTCGCCTCGTTCTACCGCACCATGGGCGCCGAGGTGACGGTGATCGAACTGCTGCCGCAGATCCTCCCCGTCGAGGATGCCGAGATCGCCGGCCTCGCCCGTAAGCGCTTCGAGAAACAGGGCATCAAGATCCTCACGGGTGCCAAGGTGACGAAGGTGGAGAAATCCGCTGACGCGGTCACCGCCACCATCGAGACCGGTGACGGCAAGAGCCAGCAGCTCACGGCCGAGAAGCTCATCTCGGCGGTGGGTGTCGTCGGCAACATCGAGGGGCTCGGCCTGGAAGCACTCGGCGTCGGTATCGATCGTGGGATCGTGGTCACGGATGGCTTGGGCCAGACAAACGTGCCCGGCCTCTATGCCATCGGCGACGTCGCCGGGCCGCCGATGCTCGCTCACAAGGCAGAGCACGAAGGCGTGCTCTGCGTCGAGACCATCAAGGGCCTGCCGACCCATGCCATGGACAAGGCGAAGATCCCCGGCTGTACCTATTGCCAGCCGCAGATCGCCTCCGTTGGCCTCACGGAGGCCAAGGCGAAGGAGCTGGGATTCGCCGTCAAGGTCGGCCGCTTCCCGTTCGCGGGCAACGGCAAGGCCATTGCGCTGGGCGAGCCGGACGGTCTGGTGAAGACGGTGTTCGACGCGAAGACCGGCCAGTTGCTCGGCGCCCACATGGTCGGTGCCGAAGTCACCGAGCTCATCCAGGGCTACGTCGTCGCGATGAATCTCGAGACCACGGAAGAAGATCTGATGCACACGGTCTTCCCGCACCCGACCTTATCGGAAATGATGCACGAGAGCGTGCTCGACGCTTACGGCAAAGTGATCCACTCCTGATTCGGCAAAACGAAAGGCCGTCCATGCGCTAGCATGAACGGCCTTGAACGGTTGAACGACGGCGCTTGAGGCGCCGAAAGACTTACTTCTTCTTCGAATACTCGAAGGCCGGGGCGGACTTGAGCGTGTCCTTGTCGGTGTCGATGAGGGCGCGAAGGGTGTTTTCCTTCTTCGCCAGGGTGATGCTCGACGGGCTGACCGAGATGTAGCGCTCGCCCATGCCGAGAAAGCCGCCGACGCCGAGAATCACGGCGCTCACGGTCTTGCCGTCGACGATCACCAGATCCTCGATCTCACCCACGGTCTCGTTGGCGTTGTTGTAGACGTTGAGGCCGATGAGCTTGGACGACATCACGTCGGCGGGCTGCGCGGTCACGTAGGTGACCTTCACGCTGGCCTTGTCGGCCATGGTCATGCCGCCGGTGGTCGCGACGGGCACGGCCGGCTTCACCGTCTCCTGGGCGGAGGCGAGCGTCGGCAGCGCCGCCACGAGGGCAGCGGCGAAAATGGTCTTCAGGGCCATGGGGTTAACCTTCTGGGGCAGCTCGCAGCGCTCATCGCCGCGGAAACGCGGTCTGTAACGGGTTCGCCCGTAGTCGGTTCCCCCGATCGACGGCGATATGCGCGCGGATTGTGCAGCCAAGCGCGACTGACAGATCGGCCCGGGCGTTTGCGAACCCCCCGGGCTCGGTTTGCGATCGACCCGGCGACCCCTTAAGTCTGGCCTGTGGCACCCGCCGTCGCGGGCGCACCCTGTTGGTGTGAGATGGCCGTCGTTCTCGATCTCCTGCGCAACGATCAGCGCCCCCGGCACCCGGAAAAGGCGCACCGGCCCGACAAGCCGATCCAGCGCAAGCCGGACTGGATTCGCGTCCGGGCCCCCGGTTCCCCCGGCTGGGCCGAGACGAGCCGCATCGTCCACGAGCACGGCCTCGTCACCGTGTGCGAGGAAGCCGGCTGCCCCAACATCGGCGAGTGCTGGGAGAAGCGCCACGCCACCTTCATGATCATGGGCGACACCTGCACGCGGGCTTGTTCGTTCTGCAACGTTCGCACCGGCCTGCCGAAGGGTCTCGACGCCGACGAGCCCGAGAAGCTCGCGGATTCCGTGGCCAAGCTCGGGCTTCACCACGTCGTCGTCACCTCGGTCGACCGGGATGACCTCGCCGATGGCGGCGCCGAGCATTTCGCCCGCACGATCCGGGCGATCCGGCGGATGAGCCCCTCCACCACCATCGAGATCCTGACACCCGATTTTCTGCGCAAGGACGGCGCCCTGGAGGTCGTGGTCGCGGCGCGGCCCGACGTGTTCAACCACAACATGGAGACGGTGCCGGGCAATTACCTCACCGTCCGCCCCGGAGCCCGCTACTTCCATTCCGTGCGCCTGCTGCAGCGGGTGAAGGAGCTTGACCCGACGATCTTCACCAAGTCCGGCATCATGGTCGGTCTTGGCGAAGAGCGGAACGAGGTGGTTCAACTCATGGACGATCTGCGCTCGGCCGACGTCGACTTCCTCACCATCGGTCAGTACCTCCAGCCGACGAAGAAGCATCATGAGGTGGTCCGTTTCGTGCCGCCCGACGAGTTCAAGGGCTTGGAGACCACGGCCTATGCCAAGGGCTTCCTCCTCGTCTCGGCGACACCCCTGACCCGCTCCTCCCATCATGCCGGCGAAGACTTCGCTCGTTTGAAGGCTGCGCGGCTTGCCCGCTTCGCGCCGGAGATGGTGCACGCTTGACGCATCGGCCGGAAAACCGGTTCCCACCCTCCGGACCGATGCTGTAGAAGCCCCGCATGCCGTCTTTTCGTATCGACCGCCTCGTGCGGCACAGCCCGCGCGCGATGTACGACCTCGTCGCCGATGTGGAGCGCTACCCCGAGTTCCTGCCGCTGTGCGAATCCTTACGCGTCCTGCGTCGGCAGTCGGGTGAGAACGGCACCGAGATTCTCGTGGCCGAGATGGGGGTCGGCTACAAGGCGATCCGCGAGCGCTTCACGACCCGGGTGACCCTCGATCCGGCGAACCTGAAGATCATTGCCGAATACATCGACGGCCCGTTCCGCCACCTCGAGAACCGCTGGTTGTTCAAGGAGGCGGACGGGCGTGGGTGCAACGTCGACTTCTTCATCACCTATGAATTCAAGAGCCGGACCCTCGGCCTCCTCATGGGCACGATGTTCGATCGGGCTTTCCGCAAGTTCACGGATGCTTTCGAAGCCCGCGCCGACAAGGTCTACGGCGCCACCGCCTGACTGTCGCGGATTGCGTTGCGCATCACGGCGATCGCCCGGGTGCCGGGCGCGAACGGAGCTACGGGGCCCGTCGCCAGTTCCGGCGAGCCATCTGTCGACGACGTCGCGGTCGGCGTGCGTCGGGGCGTTCGACGGAGATCCTTCAGGGCAGGGGGCCTTCGACCGCCTCCAGGGGCGCCCGCATGCCGCGCAGGGCCCGCACGGCCCGATGCCAGCCATCGAGGCGCACCGAACGGTCGGCGTCCGGCATGGCGGGAGTGAAGCGGCGGTCTAGGTGCCAGAGGCCGGCGAAGTCGTCGGGTTCCGGATACAGGCCGGCGTGCCATCCGGCGAGGTAGGCGGCCCCCAGCGCGGTGGTCTCGCGCACCACCGGCCGGTCGACGGGTAGGCCGAGGAGGTCCGCGAGGCGCTGCATGGTCCAGTCGGAGGCGGCCATTCCGCCATCGGCGCGCAGGACTGTTCCGGTTTCCGCGTGCGGCCAGTCGGCCCGCATGGCCGCGAGGAGATCGTGGGTCTGGTAGCAGACGCTCTCGAGGGCGGCGCGTGCGAGGTCCTTCGGGCCCGTGTCGCGGACGAGGCCGAACAGGGCGCCGCGCACGTCGGGCTCCCAATGCGGTGCGCCGAGGCCGACGAAGGCCGGCACGAGATAGATCTCGGAGGCCGGGTCGGCCCTTGCGGCGAGGGGGCCGCTCTCGGCCGCGTCACGAATCACACCCAGCCCGTCGCGCAGCCACTGGATCGCGGCGCCGGCCACGAAGATCGAGCCTTCGAGGGCGTAGGTGCGCCGACCGGCGAACTGATAGGCGATGGTGGTGAGGAGGCGGTTGGTGGAGGCGCGAGGCTCCGCGCCGGTGTTGAGAAGGGCGAAGCACCCGGTGCCGTAGGTGGCCTTGACCATGCCGGGAGTGAAGCAGGCTTGCCCGATGGTCGCCGCCTGCTGGTCCCCCGCGATACCCCGGATGGGGATCGCGGCGCCGAACAGCTCGGCCCGCGTGCTGCCGAAATCCCCGGCGCAGTCGCGCACCTCCGGCAGCAGGGCGCGCGGAATGCCGAACAGGCCCAAGAGATCGTCGTCCCAGGTCCCGCGATGGATGTCGAACAGGGCGGTTCGGGCGGCGTTCGTGGCGTCGGTGGCGTGAAGGCCGCCGGTGAGGCGCCACAGCAACCAGGAATCCACCGTACCGAAGGCCAGTTCGCCGCGCTCGGCGCTGGCGCGGGCGCCCGGCACCGTGTCGAGGAGCCAGGCGATCTTGGTGGCCGAAAAGTAGGGGTCGAGGATCAGGCCGCTGCGGGCGGTGACGAGGGGCTCGTGCCCCTCGGCCTTCAGGCGCGCGCAAGCATCTGCCGTGCGCCGGTCCTGCCAGACGAGGGCCGGATGGATCGGCGCACCGGTGGCGCGATTCCAGATCAGCGTCGTCTCGCGCTGGTTGGTGATTCCGAGGGCGGCGACGGACGCCGCCGCCACCCCGGCGCGGGCCAGCACCGCCCGGACGGTGGTGAGCACGCTCGCCCAGATGCCCTCTGGATCGTGTTCGACCCAGCCCGGGGCCGGATAGGATTGGGCGATCTTGGCCTGTGCGATCCCGGCCACCGAAAGATCGGGCCGGAACAGCATCGCCCGCGTCGAGGTGGTGCCCTGGTCGATGGAGAGGACGAAAGTGGGCATGGGCAAGCCTCCGATCGGCGTCAGGCCGCGCTGGCGACACGGTGGAGATAGGCGTCGAGGGTGGCAACCTCGGACGGCCGGACGCGCAATCCGAGCTTCGAGCGTCGCCAGAGGATGTCCTCGGCGGTGCGCGCCCATTCGACCCGCACGAGGTAGTCGACTTCGGCCCGCGTCAGGTCGGCGCCGAAGACTTCGCCGAGGCCGGCTGGAGCGGTGGCGGTCCCGAGAATTTCCCTCGCGCGGGTCCCATAGGCCCCTGCCAGCCGCGCTGCATGCCCCGGGGCGAGCCAGGGCGCCGCGCCCCGAAGCCTTGCGACCAGGGTCGGCATCCCGTCGCGTGAGAAATCACCGCCCGGAAGCGTGCTTCCAGCTGTCCAGGGCGGCGCCAGGGCAGCGGGGAGGTGAGTCTTCAACCGGTCGAGGGCGTGCTCGGCGAGGCGCCGATAGGTGGTGATCTTTCCGCCGAACACCGACAGCAGCGGCGCTTCGCCATCCGGTGCATCGAGGTCGAGTCTGTAATCGCGCGTGGCCGCCTGGGCCGCGCCGGCCCCATCGTCGTGGAGCGGGCGCACCCCCGAGAAGCTCCGGACCACGTGCTCCGGTCGTACGGGTGCGCGAAACCACCGGCTCGCCGCATTGCAGAGATAGGCGATCTCCTCGGGGCCCGCCGCGACCTGGGCCGGGTCGCCGGCATAGTCGCGGTCGGTGGTGCCGATGAGGGTGAAATCCCCCTCGTAGGGTATCGCGAAGACGATGCGCCCATCGCCGTTCTGGAACAGGTAGGCGCGGTCATGGGTGAACAGGGCCGGTACCACGATATGGCTGCCCTGGACGAGGCGGATGGCGGCCCGCGTGTTGCGGCCGACGATCCCCGACAGCACGTCCGCGACCCAGGGGCCGGCGGCGTTGACGAGCACCCGGGCACGCACGACGGCGTTTCCTCCGGCCGCCCCCGTCTCGATCTCCCAGAGACCGTTCGTCCGACGCGCCCGCATCACTTTCGTGCGGGTGTGGATCGCGGCACCGCGCTCGGCGGCATCCAGGGCATTCAGAACGACGAGCCGGGCATCGTCGACCCAGCAATCGGAATACTCGAATGCCCGCGACGGTCCGGCCCGCAGGGGCGATCCGGCGGGATCGCGGGCGAGGTCGAAGGCGCGGGTCGGGGGCAGGTCACGGCGGCCGCCGAGATGGTCGTACAGGAAGAGCCCGAGGCGCAGGAGCCAGGCCGGGCGCTGCTCTGCCGTCTGCGGCAGGACGAACCGCAAGGGGCGAATGATGTGCGGGGCCATGCCCCACAGAATCTCGCGCTCGATCAGCGCCTCGCGGACGAGCCGGAAAGCACCCTGTTCGAGGTAGCGCAAGCCGCCGTGGACGAGTTTCGTCGAGGCCGACGAGGTGGCGCCCGCGAGATCGCCCTGCTCGAAGAGTACGACGCGCGCGCCGCGCCCCGCTGCGTCCCGCGCGATACCGCAGCCATTCACCCCACCGCCGATGATGGCGAGATCGTAGGGATGGACGTCCTCCGTCACGAGACCTCCGGGCCGAAATCGCTTAGCCGGGCCGATGTCGCGCGCGACGGAGACCGGACCGCCCGCATCCTTCCACGAGGTCGGCCCCGTCGTCGACCGTGACGGAAACGCCCGGTTTCAGGCGGCCAGGGGCAGGACCAACGGTTCGGCCTCGACGGTCGCAACGGCAGCGGCGGAGCGGGGGCCGAACAACGCGGCGTAGAGAGCCGTCGGGTTGTGGCTCCGCCCACTCGCATCGACGATGCGGACATCCGACATGCCGGCGGTCAGGAGGGACAGCCCCTGCTCGAGGGCACTGACGATCGAACCGTGCTGGTACGAGAGCGCGCGCAGCGAAATCCGCGCGTGGACGGTAAAGCTCACGGTTCATATCCTATGATGGCCGCCGAGCCGGCACGGGGCCGGCCCCGATGCAGGGTGTGGAAAACGACGGGGAAGGGAGCGTTCGATATCGGCCCGTTCGATCCGGTGGATCGTTGCGGCGGCCGGCCGTGCATGTGACCGGCAATAATGTCCAAGTCTTGACGAAGTTCTTACGAAATCATGGTGCCCGCCCATTGAACTTCACGAACCGCTGGATCTGTCAGGCGTGCTGTCTGGCCACGCAGGGGGTCGCCGGTTCTGCAGGGGGGATAGGTCGATGCGCGGGGTGGAAGGATTTTCCGCGCGCCTCAAACGTGCGCGGATAAGCACAACCGATCGGCCTTTGGCGTTGATCCGAAAGGAACTTTTGCCCCCATGCGGGCGTCATCGACCGCCGATCACAGCGGGAGATGCGGGTGACGACCGAACCGACGATCCGTGTTCTCGACGCCCCCCGGTGCCATCTCGGCGAGGGGCCGAGCTACGACCCGGCAACGGATACGGCCTGGTGGGTCGATATCCTGGACCGACGCCTGTTCGAAATGCCCCTTGGGGAGGGGGCCGGGCCCGTACGCGTCCACGACTTGCCGTTCATGGCCAGCTACATCGCCGCTATCGACGGAGCGCGCCACCTCCTGGCGGGTGAGGATGGTCTCTATGTCCGCACGCCCTTAGATGGCCGTCTGACGCGTCACTGCGCCCTTGAGGACGACGATCCGTCCACCCGTGCCAATGACGGCCGCGTGCACCCGAGCGGTGCCCTCTGGATCGGCACCATGGGACGCGACGCCGAGCGGGGGCGCGGCGCGATCTATCACGTCGCCGGCACCCGGGTGACGCGGCTGTATTCCGGGATCACGATCCCGAACGGTATCGCGTTCTCGCCCGATGGCGGGGTCGGATACTTCGTCGATACAATGGAGGGCGTGCTTCGGCGCGTCGCCGTCGATCCCGCCACCGGTATTCCGGTGGGGGAGCCGGACACCCATTACCACCACGGCGACGGCCCCGGTGGCATCGACGGGGCGGCGGTGGACGCGGACGGGGTGATCTGGACGGCGCGCTTCGGTGCTGCCTGCCTCGACGCCTACAGCCCGGCGGGAGACCGCATCCTCACCGTTCCGGTGCCGCCGCGCCAGCCGACCTGCCCGACCTTCGCCGGGCGCGACCTCGACCAGCTTTTGGTGACCTCGGCCTACGAGGGCCTGGACGAGGCGGAGCGTGCCGCAGACCCGGAGCACGGCCGGACGCTCCTCGTCGGCATCGGTGCACGCGGGCTGCTCGAACCGGCGTTCCGTCTCACCGCCTGACTGAACCGGTGTTCCGCATCCCACATTTCCACAGAGCGGGCGGCCGCCGAGCAGTGCCCCGCACAGGATCCCCATGACAGCGTTCGGCGACCGGCCCTACCAGCCCATCGAGGCCTATGCCCTCATCGGAAACTGCGAGGGCTGTGCCCTCGTCGCCCGCGATGGCGGTATCGACTGGGCCTGCCTCGAACGCTTCGACGCGGACCCGACCTTTTCGCGGCTCCTCGACCGGACGCGCGGCGGATACTTCACCCTTCAGCCAGCGGAGCGATTCGAGACGGCGCGGCAGTACGTGAGCCGCACCAACATCCTGGAAACGACGTTCACCACCCCGAGCGGCCTCGTCACCGTGCACGACTTCATGGTTCCGAGGCAGGCCGGCGTGGACCGCCCCCGCCTCGTGCGCCTCGTCACCGGTGTGTCCGGCGCCGTCCCGATGGTGACGCTCTACCGCCCCCTCGACGGATTCGCGGAAAGTTTCGCGGATCTGATGATTACGGACGGCCAGGTGACTGCCCCGGATCACCCCCATCTCGTGTCCGATGCGGCGTTCACCGTCGAGGACGGCATCGCGGTGGCCCGCTTCACCGTGGAGGGCGGCCAAGATGTCGGCTTCGCGCTCTATCTCCATGCAACCCCGGCTGCCCTGCCGAAGCTGCGCGACCTGCTGCAGGAGACACGTCGGGCCTGGTCGCTGTGGACGGAGGACGCGGCCTATCGTGGGCCGCTCGCCGATGAACTCATCCGCTCCGCCCTGGTCCTCAAGGCCCTGACCTACGAGCCCACCGGCGCCATCGTGGCGGCGGCCACGACCTCGCTGCCGGAAGAGATCGGCGGCATTCGCAACTGGGATTACCGCTTCTGCTGGATCCGCGACGCGTGCCTGTCGTTCTACGTTCTGAAGAAGTTCGGCATGATCGGAGAGGCGGAGGCGTTCTTCGGCTTCGTGGCCGATCTGGCCGACCGCAACACCGGCGCCCTCGCGCCGCTCTATAGCATCGCCGGCGAGGCAGATCTCACCGAGCGCACCATCACGCATTTCGAGGGCTGGCGCGGCAGTGCGCCCGTGCGCCATGGCAACGAGGCGGCCGAGCAGCACCAGAGCGACGCCTACGGTCAGGTGCTCGATCTCATCTATCTCTACGAGCGCCTCGGCGGCACCCTGAGCGGGTCGATGCGGGCGCACGGCGCGAAACTCGCCGACTTCTCGGCCGCGCACTGGAACGAGCCCGATGCCGGCCTGTGGGAGCCGCGCAAGCCGGAGGAACGCTACCTCCATGCCGCGATCATGAACTGGGTCGCCCTCGACCGGGCGATCCGTCTTTTCGGCGAGCGGCCGGACTGGTGTCGTGAGCGCGACCGGATCGTCGCCTGCGTCAACGGAGAGGCGGTTCACGCGGCGGGTTACTATCCGCAGTTCATCGGTAGCGACGATGTCGATGCCGCGCTCCTCATCGCCCCCATGGTGGGCTTTCCCGCGGACGAGGCGGTCTTCGCCCGCACCGTCGACGAAATCATTGCCCGCCTCGGGCACGATCATCTGGTGTACCGCTACGAGACCGACGACGGGCTGCCGGGGCATGAGGGCACGTTCGTGATCTGCGCGTTCTGGCTCGTCGACGCCCTGCTTTGGCTCGGGCGCGACGGCGAGGCCCGGACCCGCTTCGAGGCCCTGCGCGCCCTTCAGAACGATGTCGGGCTCTACGCCGAGGAGGTGGCGGAGGACGGGACGTTCCTCGGGAACTTCCCGCAGGCGTTCAGCCACCTCGCCTTCATTCACAGCGCGCTGATGCTCGACCTGTTCGACCATGGCGGCCGTGCGGCCCTGAAGGGCACCTACGCCGACCGCTCCTTGCGCGAGACCGCGGCGCGGCGGGCACCGAGCTTGACCACGGCCTAACGCGGATCAGGTCCTGACGCGGATCAGGTCATGGCAGCGTGACGCTCGGCGGCTTGGTGTCCGGCGGGTGCGATCGTTGAGCGGGGCGCCTGCACGGTGGCGGTGCGCCGGTTCGCATCCGGCCCCTGGTAACGTCCGACCTTGCGGGCGCAGAGGGCGAACAGGGCGGTGAGCGCCAGCAGAACGCCGTCGAACCAGAGGAAGAGCGCGGCATCGCCCGTCCCCGCGCGAAGAGGGTGCGCGGGCATGGTGGCGACGTCGATCACCGGCACCGCGAGGGTGAGCATCGCCAGCACCGCCATCGCCTCGACCCAAGCCCTGCGCTGCGGCCGGGCGAGGGGAAGCAGGATGGCGAGCGCCCAGGTGCAGAAGAAGGCGTAGACCTCCCAATCGGCCCGGCCGACCAACCCGACGGGCAGGAGACGGTTGGCGAGGAAGTAGGCGGCGATGCCCCCCGGCAGGCCCGCGACGGTGCCGATGTTGAGGGCCTGCACCAGGCGCAATCCCAGGAACGGCTGCGTGCCGGGCTTCGGCAGGCGCGCCACCGACCACAGGATCAGACCCGTCGCCACCATGGCGCTGCCCATGAGGCCGCAGACGAAGAACAGAATGCGCAGGGCCGTGCCGGCGAAATGCGCCTCGTGCAGGCCGACCATGGTGGTGAAGGTCTCGGCTGCCGGCTTGAGACCACCCTGCAGGACCTCCACGACGGCCCCCGTTGTGCCGTCGAAGGCGACCTGCGGATGCGCGTGCGACAGGCCGTGCGGCTCCTCGAACACCGCCACCACGGTGGCGTTGGCGTCCTTCGGGTTGATGACGGAGAGGCGTTCGAGGGGCTCGGAGACGAGTGCCGTCGCCCGGGTCACCATTGGTCCGACGGGTGCGAGCTGTCCGGGGCGCCCGGCGGCTGGGCGTTGCGCCGTGATCTGTCCGCTCTCGGCGTAGAACGTCTGATTGTCGCCCCGATACGCGGTGGTCACGCCCCACGGCATGTACATCAGCGCGAGGGTGACGATTCCCGTGTAGGTGATCATCAGGTGGAACGGCAGGGCGAGCACGCCGGTGACGTTGTGGGCGTCGAGCCAGCCGCGCTGGGCCGACTTGTCCCGCCGCAGGGTGAAGAAATCCGCGAAGATCCGCCGATGGGTGACGATGCCGGACACGATGGCCACCAGCATGATCATCGCGCAGATGCCGACGATCCAGCGGCCCCAGAGGGGCGGCATGTGCAGTTCGAAGTGGAATCGGTAGAGGAAATCGCCGCCCTTGGTGTCCCGCATGAGGGCCGGGGCACCGGTCACCGGGTCGAGGACGGCATGGCCCGGTGGCGTGCCGGGCTTCGTGCGCCAGAACAGATCGAGGACGGGGCTCTCGGCCCGGGGCAGGCCGATGAACCAGATCCGGGCGTTCGGCGCGTGCTCGGTCATGTAGGCGACGCCGATCTCGGCGGCCTTCGCCAAAGCGGCCGGATCGGTGGCCGCCGAGACATGCTGCAACTCGGGCCGCATCCAGCGCGAGAGGTCGGCCCGATAGTAGCTCGCCGTCCCGGTCACAAAGACCGCCAGCAGCACCCAGCCGACGATGAGGCCGGCCCAGGTGTGCAGCCAGGCCATGGATTGGCGAAAGCCGTTCTTCATGTCCGGCTCCCTGAACCTTACCAGCGGTAGCGCAGGGTCGCGTAGACCGTGCGCGGCAAGCCGTAATAGCAGCTCGTGTAGCCGTTACACCCACTGACGTAGCGCTCGTCGAGGAGGTTGGTGGCGTTGACCTGCATGGAGAAGCCCTGGAGCGAGGGATCGAGATACTTCAGGTCGTAGGAGGCCGTCGCATCCACCAGCACGCTCTCGGGCACCTTGAAGGTGTTGGCGGCGTCTCCCCAGGACGGTCCGAGGTAGCGCACGCCGCCACCGATCTCGAGGCCGAGCATCGGTCCGTCGAGGAAGCGGTAGGTGGCCAGCAGCGAGGCGGTCTTGTCCGGCACCAGTACGGGACGGCGGCCTTCGAGGGCCACGTTCTGCTGGGTTAGGTCGTTCAGGGTCCTTCCGTCGTCACGCACGTTGACGGCGTCGAGAACCGAGAAGCCGCCGATGAGGCTGAGACCTTCGGCGAGGTTCGCCCGTGCCTCGAACTCGAAGCCCTGCACGCCGACCTGCCCGGTCTGCAGCACGAAGCCGGTGGGACGGCCGAGGGTCGTGTCGGCTGTGGTCCGGTTCGACTGGCGGATGTCGAAGGCCGCCGCGGTGAGCAGGATGTCGGTGCCGGGGGGCTGATACTTGATGCCGGCCTCGTACTGATCGCTCAGCTGGGGGTTGGGAATGCGTCCGACGGTGCCGAAGGCGGGGTCGAAGACTCGTCCCGAGACGATGGGCTCGAAGGCCTGGCTGTAGGACACGTACGGGGCGACGCCCGAATCGAACAGGTAGAGCAGGCTCGCGCGCCCGGTGAAGGCATCGGCCGGCGCATCCTGAAGGGTCAGGGTGCTGGTGTTGTTCGCGAGGTTGAAGGACCGGGTCGGACCGGTCTGGCTCGCGACATCGTATCGTCCGCCCAACGTGAGGACGAGACGGTCGAACTTCGCTTGGTCCTGGAAGTAGACGCCGGTCTGCTGCGCATCGACACGCGATGCGGTGTTGAAGGCCGGGAACGCGATGTTCATCGCGTAGTCCGGCGCGAGGGCGTTGAGGCTCGGCGCCGTCGGGAACGGCGTCCCGAGGGTCCGGGTGCTGAAGGTACGGTGGTCGACGCCCACCAAGGCCGTATGGGCGATGAAGCCCGTGTCGAAGGTCATCACCGCGTTGGTGTCCATGGTGTAGGCTTCGGCATCGACCTGTGTGCCGATGACCGCGCGCGGCAGCAGCGGGCCGGACGCGAAGGGCCCGTTGAGTGGGCTGAAGGCGCTGTAGACGCTGCGGTAGTCGCCCTGCGTGCGCAGGTACCGGCCGGCGGAGTGGAACCGGAGGTTCTCGTTCACGCGGTGGTCGAACAGGTACTCGATGGAGGCCTGGGTGCGGTCGGAGCGCTCGATGTTGCGGTCGCCGTCGTAGAAGTTGACGGGGAGGCGACCGATGACGCCGCTGCCGAAGTTGCGCGGGAACACCGTGCCGACCGCCGGGAAGCCGCCGTAGAAGCCCGAGAACGGATCGCGCTGGTAGTTGCCGATGATGGTCAGCGAGGTGTCGGAGGACGGGCGCCACGTCACGCTCGGGTTGATCAGCACACGCTCGACGCGTGTCGTGTCCACGGGGCCGTCGCCGTTCCAGCCGAAGCCGACGATGCGATAGGCGAACTGGTCGGCGAGACCGGGCACGTCGGAATGGATTGGGCCGCCGACATCGACGCCGCCGCGGACCTCGTTGAATCCCCCGCCCTGCACGAAGATCTCGCCGTGCTCCACGAAGCGCGGCACCTTCGAGACGAGGTTGACGATGCCGCCCGGACCCGACTGGCCGTAGAGCACCGAAGCCGGGCCCTTGATGACGTCGATGCGCTCCAAGCGGTAGGGATCGACACTGGCGTTGGCATCGCGCCCACCGAGCAGCGCCATGCCGTCGAGGAAGACCGGAGCGTTGAAGCCGCGAATAAGGAACTGTTCGAGGCGGGTCGAGCCGGCTCCGCCGCGTTGCTCCGTGGTGACGCCGGGCGTGTAGCGCAGCGCTTGGTTGATGGTCAGCGCGTTGGCGTCCTCGATCTGCTTGCGCCCGATCACCGAGACCGATTGCGCCGTCTCCAGGATCGGCGTGTCGGTCTTCGTGGCGACCACGCTGCGAGAGGCGACGTAACCCGGCACGGCTCCGAGGGCGCCCCCCGGATCGGTTCCGGCGACGGCCGGCCCGCGGCCAACCCCCTCGACGGACAGGGTATCGAGCGTCACGGTCTGGGCAGCGGGCTGAGCAGAAGCCCCGCCGGCGGACAGGCCGATCATGGCGACGCTCGAAAGCAACACCAGGACAATCAAGCGTTGACCGCTCGGTTGAATCTGCATCTCGCAAGACTTCGCAGGAACGTGATCCACGGGATTTCTGACTCGCACTGGAACTCGATGAACGCCTGCGCCGGATTGGAATAGTTCTACTTCAGGCATCGGCGCACTCTTTTCATTGGCCATGGCGGCCGAGCGCTGCAAGCGCTATGTTCTGGATCTATTCCAAATCCAAAATACAAAATCACGCCTCGTCCGGGTCTGTGCCCTCCTCCATGCGCGGCCTCTAACTGGCGGCTGCGACGGGGGCGCCGGTTCTGCCTGCACAACGTGCGTCCGCGCGATACCAGAGCGGATCCCGGTGCGGCGGCCTGCACCGAGTCGGCTCGATATGCCCGGGACCGGTACGGCGGTTTCGTGACTGGAACGAGCGTATTCGCCCAGGAAAAAAGCTCTCGCCCGCCTCAAGGCTGAGGTTTCCCTACATCGTCATCGGCTCGGTTTTCGGTGTCGCCGATGCATTTATGCATCGCCCAGGTGACGCCAGCGGTAGACAACTTTTGATTGGCCGAACGCGAAGTTCACCGGCCGGTGGTTTCGATCAGACAACCATCCAACGATGCGCGCCCCCACCGTGCCCCTGAATTTCACCGGTCGGTCTACCTGGTACGTCGATGCCGAGGGATGTCCTGACGACCGCGTTCAGAACGCCAGCTTCATCCCACTGCCGATGTTGCGTGGGGCACCGGCGAGGACACCGAGCCGGGCGTGGCGGCGAGCACCGCGGCCGCGTTCTCCAGGCAGGTTCGGGGATCGACGCTGTTGGCGAGGTTCTGGGCCGAGGCCGCGTAGGTGCGGTCGAGGAGGTTGCGGGCTTCGAGATAGAGGATGACTCGCTTGGCATACGGGCCGGGCAGATCGAGGGCGTAAGGCACGCTGGCGTTGAGGATCATGTCGCCTGGGGGTCGTCAGCAGATCGGCGCTGTCGCGGAAGGCCCCGTCCTGGGCCACGGCCTCGACGAACGTTCCGAACCCATTGAATGGGCCACCGGCCTGCTCGTAGCCGAGCCGCGCCAGCCCGTAGTGGTTGTCCGGGGTCGGTGCCGACTTCGTAGCCGTCGATCTCGCGGCCCGTCCGGGTGCGCAGGGCGATGGCGCCGCCGGTGGAATAGTTGCCGAACAGCGCCGATTGCGACCACCGGAACACGTCGATGCGTTCGGAGGTGCGAGGATCGACAGGTTCGAGGCGCGACACGCCATCGGGCTGGATCAGGGGAAAGCCGTCTTCCAGAGCGACGGTGTTGCGCATGACGCGTGCGGCGCGGGGGAGCTGCCAAGGATGTGCGCGGAATGGTGTCGCCGTTCATCAATCTCCACGGCTTGGTGCTGCCAGCGAGCGGGAACGCCCTGTTTCGGGATCTTCTACAATCTCTGGCGCGCACTGGTGCGACCACGGGAGACCGGACGGAGGCGACCGCCACCGCGACCTTAGGCGCCCTGCTTGGCACGACACTGGGAGTCAGTGCTGGAAACGTGAGCGGCATGCCGCTTTTTGATGCAGCAAAGCGCAGCCAAATGCCCGGCTCCATCGAAGCGAACCCCGCTCGCCTCGATCTCACCGCCGAGTTGATCGCGTTGCGGACGGGTGTGTCGCGCAGCGTGCTGTACCGTATGTTCGAGCCCCTCGGCGGCGTCGCGACTCGGGTGCGGCATCGCCGGCTCCACCCGATGCGCCGGGCCCTGTCCCGTGGGGACGACGTGCGTTCCATCCGGGAGGTCGCCTGGACCAGCGGCTTCACCAGTGCGAACCACGCCAATCGCAGTTTCCGGGAGGCGTTCGGAATGACGCCGGGCGAGTTCCGCCAGCGCATCGTGGTCGCTGGTGCAGGTCCTGCCCGGGATGCTTCGCCGAAAGCGAGCTTCAAGCGCTGGTTCGTCGAGGTCCGCTAATCCGTCTCCGCGAAGGCGGACAGCATGTTTGGGATTTATCGCGATCAGAATGGACCGTTGAGGCAACGCCAAACGATTGCTGCGTTCCCGACCGATCCCTAGAAGAAGCCTCTCCACCGCTGGGCAGGCCTGTACTTCTCGGCGTTCCGAGGAGTGTGTCCCGTGTATCGTCTCCAAATCAGATCCGCCGACGCGATGGTTTGGCGTGCCCCCCAGACCCTCGAAACCTCGCTCCTCGCCGACGCGATGCAACTGGCCGATCGGCTGGCCCGGGCCTGCCGCTGGACGGCGCCGCCGAGCCGCAATGCGACGCGGACCTGGGTCGTCGAACTCACCGGTGAGACTAGCGGCATCTTCTATCGCGCCCCGATACTTCAGGCCTGAAGCCGCCAGTCCCGTTTCACTCATCGATCGTTGCCGGCCGGCGGATTGGTGCCATCGTCTCGCATAGGATGCTTCCGCCCATGGCTCGCCTCACGAAGACACTTCTCTTTCTCGGTCCCCTTCTGGTTCCGACCGTCGCGCAAGCAGATCCCTCGGCGATCCGCGAAGTTCTCAAGCGGTCCTGTACGGAGGATTACCTCGAGCATTGCGGCGACCACGCGCCGGGTGGTCCTGAGGTGGAGGCCTGCTTCCGGGAGAACATCAAGAAGCTCACGCCCGCCTGCGCTTCGGCGATCACGGCCTACAAGCGCGAGCAGAAGGTCAAGCGCGCGACGGAAGTGCATTGAGACGGGCACCCGTCGCAGGCGCCGTCGCCTGACCGGAGAGTCCAGGGGTCGGTCCGGTGACCCGTTCCACCCCGTTCGGGCCGTGGGCGCGGTGGCATGACCCTTGATGACAGGTTGGTCCGCGCATGGATGCCGCCCCTCGCGGCGCTGCGACCGCGACAATCTGGAGACGAGTATGAAGCGTGAAGACCTCACCGAGAAGCTCCTCGACATCAAGCGCGAGAAGGGCTGGACCTGGAAGCATATTCAGGCCGAAATCGGTGGCATTTCGCCGATCCTGATCACTGCCGCGTGCATGGGGCAGATGAAGCTGCCGAAGGCACAGGCGGCGAAGGCGGCGGCCCTGTTCGGCCTCACCCAGGCCGAGGAGCGGATGCTCAACGAGGCACCGTATCGCGGCTCGATTCCGCAGATGCCCCCCACCGACCCCCTGATCTACCGCTTCTACGAACTGGTGATGGTTTACGGTACCACCTGGAAGGAGCTGATCCAGGAGGATTTCGGCGACGGCATCATGTCGGCCATCGACTTCAACATGACCATGGAGCGTGAGCCGAACAACAAGGGCGACCGGGTGAAGATGAATCTCTCGGGTAAGTTCCTGCCCTACAAATATTACGACAACGAGGACGGTGTACCCGAGTACGGCTTCAAGGAAAGCTGAAATCGCGCACTCGATAGCGAGAGGCGGGGTCCGGGCGTTCGACCGGATGCACGCCTCCCGCAACCGCAGTCAGGCGGCGAGCCGGACCGGACCGCCTTCGATCAACCGTGCGATATCCTTGGCCGGTTGCGGCGGATGGAACAGGAAACCCTGTACATCGGTGCAGCCCGCCGCCCGCACGAAGGCCAACTGCTCCTCCGTCTCGACGCCCTCGGCGGTCACCCGGGCTCCGAGATCCACCGCCAGCGCCACGATCGCGCGCGTGATGGCGACGGTCCGTGGATTCGACATGCCGACCACGAAAGACCGGTCGATCTTGATGGTGTCGAAACTGAAGTTGTGCAGGTAGCTCAGGCTCGAATACCCGGTTCCAAAGTCGTCGAGGGCGATGCGGACCCCGAGTTTGCGCAGGCGCCGCATGGTCCTGCTCACCGTTTCGGTCTTCTGCATCAGGATCGTCTCGGTGATCTCGAGTTCGAGGCGGTGCGGTGGCAGGCCCGAGGCCGCGAGGGCGTGCAGGACCGTCTCTTCCATGCTGATCTGCTGGAATTGCAGCGCCGAGACGTTGACCGCGACCCGCACGTGGTCGGGCCACGCGGCCGCCTCCCGGCAGGCTTCCTTCAGGACCCAGGCGCCGAGGGAGATGATGAGGCCGCTCTCCTCGGCCAGCGGAATGAACTCGCTCGGCGCGAGTTCGCCCCTGCGGGGATGGCGCCACCGCATCAGGGCCTCGAACCCCGCGATGGTACCCGTCGCCAGGTCTACGATGGGCTGGTAGTTCAGCAGGAAGCCACCCCGCTTCATCGCGCCCTTCATCTCCGCCTTGAGGGGACCCGGCTGCGTCGACGCCGGATCGGCCGCCGGATCGTGGAAGCGGTGGGTGTTCCGCCCGGCGGCTTTCGCCTGATACAGGGCCATATCCGAGCGCTTGAACAGCGCCACGGCATCGAGGGCGCCCCCACTTTCGAGGGCGATGCCGATGCTGGCCCCGACGCTCATGCTGTGGCCGTTGAAGCCGATGGGGCGGTTGATCGCCTCGATGATGCGCCTTGCGAGGATGCTTGCATCGTCCCGCGTCTCGATCCGGCCCAGGATGATGGCGAATTCATCGCCGCCGAGGCGGGCCACCGTGTCGGTTTCGCGCACGACGGCGAGGAGGCGCGCGGCGATGATCTGCAGCAGGTGGTCTCCGGCGGGATGACCGAGGGTGTCGTTCACGAGCTTGAACCGATCGAGGTCGCAGGTGAGGACGGCGACCCGGGTGCCGTGCTGCGCCGCGTAACGGGTCTCCTCCGCCAGACGTTCCCAGAACAGGGTTCGGTTGGGCAGGTCCGTCAGGGGATCGTGCAGGGCGAGATGGGCGATGCGCCGTTCATCGGCCTTGCGCTCGGTGATGTCGCGTAGGGAGGTCACGTATCCGGCCGGTGCGCCCGTCATGGGATCGCGCGCGAGGCTCTGCGACACGTCCATGAACACCCACGTCCCGTCCTTGCGCCGGTAGCGCTGGCAGGTGGAGGCATGCTCCACCCGGCCGCTGGTGAGGTCGTCGAGGACGCGGCTGAAGTTCCCCGCATCGTCGGGATGAACGAAGTCGAGGGGTTTCGTGCCCAGCATTTCCTCGGGCGTGTAACCGAGTACCGTCCGGATGGAGGGCGAGACGTACAGACGCGTGGTATCGAGCCCCGACCACAGGATCACATCCGTGGTGGTCTCGGCCAGGAGCCGGAAGCGTTGCTCGCTATCCCGCAAGGCGCACTCCGCCTTGAGGCGCCTGGCCGCGTCCGCCTCACCGTCGACCCGAGCCTCGTGAAGGCGCAGGTGTGCTTCGACGATGAGGGCCAGGTCCCTGAGTTGGCGCGCGTGTCGCTCGGTGAAATCCGGCCTCGGCGTACAGTCCATGATGCAGAAGGTGCCGAGGTTGAACCCGGAACCCAGGGCGAGCGGCACGCCGGCATAGAAGCGGGCATTGGGTGGCCCGGCCACGAGCGGACTTTCGGCGGATCGGGGATCTCCCGTGAGATCGTGAATGATCAGCGGTGAACCGGCTTGATTCTGGATCGTCAGATCGCAGAACGCACCCTCTCGGTCGATGCCCTCCCCGTCGACACCCCACTTGGCCTTGAACCAGACGCGCGTCTCATCGACGAGGAGCACCAGGACCATGGGCACGTCGAACATGTCGGAGGCGATGCGGCACACGGCGTCGAGATGCGGCTCGGGCGTGGACCCGAGGATGCGCAGGCGATGCAGGGCGTCCAACCGTTCCTGCTCGTGGGTGGGATGCACCATGGACATCGCGCTCCTGTCTTGCGTGTCTTGCAACCAGGACACAGCCTGAGTGCGAACTTCTAGCTTCGATCGAACCTGATCGATGTTAGTGCGAAGTTATGGAAGAGAAACTCGCCTTTCAGTTGATCTGCGACTATGGTTTGAAAGTGCTTAAGATCGTGAGGCTACAAGCATCGGGGCGGTCGTCGCGTACCCCCGATGGCAGGCCGAGCGGTCGTGGTTAAGTGCCTGATCGATCTCGATCATCGCGTGGTCCGGAGGGGCACCAGAAACACGGCTGGTTGGCTCTGGCAACATCCAAGCCTTCCGTTGAAGAATGTTCGGGGATGTGGATAGCGATTCATCTGGCGATACATGTCGCCTCAGTAGCATTCGCCAGATGTACTATTTCAAGCTTTCTCGTACGCCACGAAAGGGCGCGAATCCGATGCGGATGTTGCTGCGGAGCACGGGACGTTCGACGGCTCTTGCATCGGGCAGGCGGCGCATTTGCAACGGAGGGGTGAGAACGACGCGCCTTGTGCGCCCGTCCAGGGCATTGGCCGCTCCGTCCAATCCATTATAATTTTACACCTTTTCGAAATACCGCAAAAAAATAAACTCAACCGCTGGCGCCGTTTGCCATACCCTCCAAATCATGGCTGTTTCCCAACCCAAATTTCAATTTGTTTGTCTTGATCTTAGTATCAGGTCATCCTGAACCTAGTTTATTTTGAGGATTGCTTGCTACCTAAGTATTTTGAAGTTTACTCCAGACCGAGTGGCATGCTGGCCTTCGGGCTTATTTGCCTGTAGGAGTGCCGGTCATACCTGGGCGGGCGAAGTCCGTGCACATCGAATGGCCGGGGGGCTTGGTATTCAGCGTCGACCAAGTCTCCATACACGCAAAACTTGCATTATCCGAAGCGAGGATGTAGCAAAGACAATAATGGTGAGTTTGCGGCAAAAAGTTCGATCGGTGAATTTAACCTATGATCGGGTATCCGCTGGCGAACACCTTAATGTGAAACCCGGGTTGGATTGGCGCTTCGCTGTTTCTCCCTTACAGCTCGCCGCGGATCAGAGTTCCAGGCATGTGCGAGGCTTGGAGAACGTGACGAATGGGTTTCTGGTAACTGGACGGCGTTCGTGAAGCCAGTGACAAAGACCAAGATCGAGCAAGACGTTATGGCTGAGCCGAACAAAGAGTTTGCCGCAGGTGAGATTGGTCACCGCATCAAATCCTTGCGGCGTTCGGCTGGCCTGAGCCAAGCCAATCTCGGTAACGCGCTCGGCGTGACGTTCCAGCAGGTCCAGAAGTACGAAAGCGGTCGTAGCCGGATCGCGGCCGATAAGCTTCACCAGATCGCTCAGACGATGGGTGTCGATATCAGCTACTTTTACGATGGAAAGCCCGAGAACAGCGCAGCCGAGCGGGGCGCTTTGGCTTCTCCCGTGAGCTCGAGCGCCAATGCAGAGGATAAGATCTTCAGGGATTCGTTCGAGAAGATCCGGGATCCGCGCGCACGCTATCTCCTGTCCGAGCTTGCCCGCGTGATTTGCGAGATCGAAGCCGGACGGTAGCGTACTGAGGCCGGTCCGGCCCGCCGCGAAGTCACGGACGCGTGCGCTGGG
This sequence comes from Methylobacterium sp. Leaf87, assembly GCF_001422775.1. Taxonomy (NCBI): domain Bacteria; kingdom Pseudomonadati; phylum Pseudomonadota; class Alphaproteobacteria; order Hyphomicrobiales; family Methylobacteriaceae; genus Methylobacterium; species Methylobacterium sp. Leaf87. Next base: position 85,382 of record NZ_LMMI01000059.1, read on the forward strand.
GCGAGCGTGGTCCGCTTCACCCTCCCGTCTTGCGAGTCCCCCACCGTTTCTCCGAACCGACAGCGAGCCCCTCGGTTGCCCGAGGGGCGAAGCGGCGCGGTACTGAGCCGAACCCCCGGGCTCGCCTCAGTACCATGACCGGACGAAAGCCACGGTTCAGCGTTCCCGCCAAGCCTTGGCGACCTGATCCCCCAACGGCTTGAGGAGATACGAGAGGACCGAGCGCTCGCCGGTTTGGATGTAGGCTTCCACCGGCATGCCTGGTACGAGGCGCACCTTGCCCAGGCGATCACGCTGTGCCTCGGGCACGCGGATCCGGGTGGTGTAGTAGCTGACCCCGGTTTTCACGTCCTGGCTCACATCCGCCGAGATGCGGGTCACGAGACCGTCGATCTCGGGTGTGACCCGCTGGTTGAAGGCGGGAAACCGCAGCACGGCCTCCTGATCGAGATGGACGTTGTCGATCTCCTGCGGCTGGATCCGCACCTCGACGGCGAGGCTGTCGGCATCGGGCACGATCAGCATCGCGGGTTCGCTCGGGACCACCAGGCCGCCGACGGTGTGCACTGTCATCTGATGCACCACGCCGTCCTGCGGCGCGCGCAGGTCGGTGCGTTTGAGCTGGTCCAGGGCCGCGACGCGCTTCTCCGCCAGCTCGGACCAGCGCCCGCGAATGTCGGCGAGTTCCTTGCCGACTTCGCCGCGCATGTCCTGATCGATCTGCAGGATCTGCAGCTCCGTCTCGGAGATCTTGCCCCGTGCCTGAGCCTGCGCGGCGATGAGCTGACCGCGCTCGCCCTTGAGACGGGCAGCATCCCGCTCCAGGGCCGTCACCCGCGAGAGGGCGACGAGGTTCTTCGCCCGTAACTCATGGACGCCTACGAGTTCGTCACCGATGAGGGTGATCTCCTGCGCCTTGGCGGCGGCCTGTTCGGTCAAGCCGCCGATCTCCTGCCGGATCTGGAGGACCCGCTGCTCCAGCTGAGCCTTCTGGCCCTCGCGCCCCGACCGCCGCGTCTCGAACAGGCGAACCTCGCCGTCGATGAGCTGGGCGACGGCGGCGTCCGCGGATCGGCGGGCGACGAGTTCGTCGGGAAACCGGATGTGCGGGGTCCCGTCCCGTTCGGCCTCGTTCCGGGCCCGGCGGGCGCTCAGCTCGTCCATGGCCTTGAGGACGATGTCGAGGTTGGCCCGAATCTGGGTCTCGTCGAGGGTGATGAGGATGTCGCCGGCGGTGACCCGGGATCCGTCGCGGACTCGGATCGTACCGACCACGCCGCCGGTCGGATGCTGGACCTTCTTCACGTCGCTCTCGACCACGAGTTGGCCCGACGCCATGACGGCTCCGTGGATGGGGGTGAAGGTGGCCCATCCGCCGACACCGAAGACCAGCACGGAGATCACAGCGGAAACGCTGAGAAGGTGGACGCCGATGGATCGATCCGCGTCGAACGGCCGGGCACCGGCCCCGCTGGGAGACGGAACCACTGGAGTGGGGATTGTGGGATTGGGGATCGCGGAGGTCATGCGCGTGCCTTGAGGTTCGCTTGCGGGGCGGGGTCGGCCTGGACCGCGGGGGGGCGTTTCGATGCGCGGACGCTCGGCACGGCCGTCGGGCGCATCAGCTGCTTCATGATCTCGTCCTTGGGGCCGAAGGCTCGCGCCCGGCCCTCTTCCATGACGAGGAGGAGATCGACGGCCGCGAGGGCGCTCGGCCGGTGGGCGACGACGACGACGATGCCGCCGCGCTGCCGCACGCTGAGCATGGCGCGGGTGAGAGCGAGCTCACCCGGCTCGTCGAGGTTGGCATTGGGTTCGTCGAGGACCACGAGGAACGGATTGCCGTAGAGCGCGCGCGCCAGCCCGATCCGCTGGCGCTGGCCGGCAGAGAGGTTCGCGCCGCTCGGTCCGATCTGGGTCTCGTAGCCCTCCGGCATCCGCAGGATGAGATCGTGCACGTCGGCCGTGCGGGCGGCGGCGATCACCGCCTCCGCATCGGGGGAGGGGGACAGCCGGGCGATGTTCGACGCGATGGTTCCGGCAAAGAGCTCGGCGTCCTGCGGGAGGTAGCCGATATGACGGCCGAGGCTGTCCGCGTGCCACTGATCTAGGGTGGCGCTGTCGAGGCGGATCGAACCGCGGGCCGGGGTCCAGACGCCCACCAGCGCACGCGCGAGGGTGGATTTGCCCGATGCGCTCGGGCCGATGATCCCGACGCCCTGACCGGCCTTCAGTCCGAAGCTCATGTCGGAAACCACCACCCGTTGGGTGCCGGGCGGCACGAGACAGGCCTGCTCCACGGTCAAGGCCTCGCGCGGGGCGGGAAGTTCGAGGGTGTCGGCCTCCGGGGCGAACCGGGTCAAGATCTCGTTGAGACGGGCCCATCCCTGTTGGGCGGCGACGAATCCCTTCCAATGGGCGATGGCGATCTCCGCCGGGGCCAGGGCCCGGGAGACGAGGATCGACGATGCGATGATGATGCCGCCCGTGGCCTGGCCCTGGATCACCAGATAAGCGCCGAGCGCCAGGACCCCGGACTGCAGGATCATGCGAAACACCTTCGAGGCGGTGCCCAGCGCCCCGGCGATGTCCGAGACGCGGCGCTGTCGGCTGAGGTAGGATCTGCTCTCCTCGCTCCAGATCCGTGCGAGGTTCCGTTGCATGCCCATGGCGTGCAGCACCTCCGCATTGTGGCGCCCCGCATCCGAGAGTTCGTTGCGGCGTGCGCCGTGCCGGGTGGCCTCGCGCTGCGGCTGCCGGGTCAGCCGGTCCGTCAGCAGGGTCAGCACCGCCAGGATCACCGCACCGGCGAAAGCCGCGAGCCCGATGAGCGGATGGAACAGGAAGCAGATCGCGAGGTAGACCGGCAGCCAGGGCAGATCGAAGAACGCCGTCGGTCCGAGGCCCGAGAGGAAATTGCGGATCTGGTCGAGATCCCGCAGCGGCAGCAACCCGTCGCCACCGGTCGGCGACTTCAGTGGGTAGCGCACGACCGCGTCGAACACGCGGGGCGCGACCGCCTCGTCGAGGGAGCATCCGATCCGGGCGAGCACCCGTCCGCGGATGAGCTCGATAATCCCCTGGAACAGGAACAGGGCGAGGGCGAGGGCGCCGAGGCCGATGAGCGTCGGAATGGAACGGGCCGGGATCACACGGTCGTAGACCTCCAGCATGAAGAACGACCCCGTCAGGTACAGGACATTGACGACACCGCTCATGACCGCGACGCCGAGGAAGGCACGTCGGCAGCGCAGGAGCGCTCGCCTCAACTCGGATGTTTGATCCGCTCGCATGCCAGATCGCCTCTCGATGGTGATGATGCGGGAGTATGGCGAATTCATTCGCCTCTATATCGTTAATTTGAGCGAATTCGGTTGTGCTAATTCGCCTAGAGCAGGGATGGGCACAACCATGACGAACGGGCGACTGTTAAGACATTCCTAAAATGCCGACCCGTGAACCGGAAAATCCGAACACGATCGGCAGTTAAAATCCGATCTTTACCGTTCATTCACAATAATTGGGACGAGTAGCGTACAGAACGGCAAAATCAGGAAAAATAATGGCTTAGGCCGGGATCGGGCTTGAGGCCGGACTGTTCTTCTGTAGGTTGATATATGCAACCGGGCCGCGGATGCTTCGACGCCCGCCGAGACGCGCACCAAGTTCATTCAGGCATCGTCATCCCCGCCCGGAGGTCCCTCCGCGGCGCATGCGGGAACGTGCCTCAGAAACGGGAAATGCAGATGGCCGGCACCCTCGCACTTGTCCTCGCCCCGACGAGCGATACGGGCCTTCCGCTCGATGGGCTCACCCGGCGCAACGGCGTCGATGTCGGCATCGTCGGCCTCAATCTCCTCGGTGGTCCGATCACGATCTTCGACGATCGCGACAACAGCGGCACCCCCGGGACCGGCGAGATCCTCGCGACCGTTCCGGCGGGACTCCTCGGCACCTCACTCTCGTCCGTGCGCCTCAACCTGTCGGAGGGCACGCACAACCTGCGTGCAACCCAGAGCGCGACCCTGCTCGGCATCACCACGACGACGACGTCGTTGGCGCTTCCCGTCCGCGTCGACACCACCGGACCGACCATCGTCTCGGTCAACCAGCTCGATACCCTCGATCCCCTGGGTCTTCTCGATCTCGTCGGTGTGCTGCGCTACGAGGTCACCTTCTCGGAGCCTGTGCTCGGCCTCACGGCCAACCTCTTCCAGGCGACGGGAACGCTGCCGGGCATCCACCTCGTCACCCTGCTGCCGACCCTGAGCCCCAACACCTACATCGTCAGCGTCGGCCTCGGCCTCGACGGCGTCAGCCTCGATCGGCGCGCCGGCACCCTGGGTCTCGCGCTCAATCCGTCGAATCTCTCGGGCGTGACGGACCTTGCCGGCAACGGCCTGCGCGGCGCCGATTTCGCTCTTCTCGCCCCGGTCAACATCGGTCCGGCGCGTGAGACTGCGACGGCCGACTTCAACGGCGACGGGCTCGGGGATGCGGCCTTCCTCGTCAACAACACCGTGGTGGTGACGCGGGGCACCGGCACCGGTTCGCTCGGTGCGACCCAGACCGTGACCGTCGCGGCGGGGCAGAACACCATCGCCACGGGCGACATCACGGGCGATGGCCTCGCCGATATCGTCACCGCCGGCAATGGCACGGTCCAGATCCTGAAGCAGGGCACCAACGGCACCTTCACGGTCACCAGCCGCGCGACCGAGAACGCGGACGGCGCCTTGATCGCCGACGTCAACGGCGACGGCTACGCCGACCTCGTCGTGAAGGGTCTCGCGGGCGGCACCGCCACCGTGCTGACGAACAACGGCACCGGAACCTTCAGCGCCGGGACGGCACAATCCTTCGGGGTCCGGCCCGATGCCTTCGTGGCCGCCGACTTCAACGGCGACGGTCGCATCGATCTCGCGGCCCTGGCGGACAACGGCACCCAGATCGCGGTTCTCACCCAGGCGGCCAACGGCACGTTCGCACGCTCGACCCTGACCGTCGGCGCCAGCGCCGGCGGCCTTGCGGCCGGCGACCTCAATGGCGACGGCCGGGCCGAGATCGTCTCGTCCGGCACGGGCGGCACCCTCGAGATTCGCGGCAGCTCCGCCGCCGGGGCGATCCAGACGACCCTTCAGGCCGGGGCAGCCGCCACGGATATCCGCATCGGCGACACCAACGGCGACGGTCGCCAGGACATCCTCTACGCCGGCGCGGACGGCAATGTGCGGGTCGTCTACGGCGACGGCGCCGGCAACTTCTCCGCCCCGGTCATCCTCGAGACCCAGGCTGGCCTCGGCGCCCTCGCCCTCCTCGACATCAACGGCGACGGCCGCCAGGATCTCGCCCTGGCGAGCGGCACCACCGGCACCCTGCAGGTCGGCACCGGCATTCCGGTCGCGGGTGTGCTCGGCTCCGTCTACAACCTTGTCGCGCCGGGGCCCGTGCAGACGGTCACCGCCGTGCGGGTGGCAGGCGACAACGTGGTCAACATCGCGGAGGCCGCCGCCGGAACCGTCCCCGTCACCGGGACCCTCGCGGGGCCGCTCGGCGCGGGCGAGACCCTGGCCGTCCGTCTCGGCGGCACCGTGACGCCGCTCACGGGTGCCACGGTCGTGACGGCGAACGGCGTCACGACCTTCTCGGGCATCATTCCGGTCCTGCAGGCGTCCGGCGACGTCAGCGTCCTCGTCCAGCGGACCGACGGCGCCACCTCCGTCGCCCTGAGCCAGGCGGTCACCGTCGATCTCGTGAGGCCCACCCTCTTGAGCGTCACCTCACCGGACGCCGCGGTGACCAAGGACACGGTGATCGATTTCACCCTGACCTTCTCCGAGGCCGTCACCGGCCTGACCGCGGCCAATCTCGGTCTCACGGGTACGGCCGTCACCACGACCCCCGGGGGCCTCGTTCCCACCGTCGTGACGGCGGATGGCGGGCGCACCTACACGGTCACGGTTCCGGCCGCCACCGCCGAAGGCACCCTCGGCCTCACCTTCAACCCCGCCGGGATCGTCGATGCCGCCGGCAACGCCCTGCCGGGCGTGTCCGCGCCCGTCGGCCCCATCCTCACCCTCGATCGCACCGCGCCGGTCCTGTCCGTCCAACCCATCGCCGGGAACGGCGTCCTCTCCCAGGCCGAACTCGCGGCCGGCGTGGTTCTCGAAGGGACTGCGGCCGGTCTCGCCGCCGGCGCCACCGTGACGGTGACCATCACCAACGGCGCCGGCACCGCGGTTCTCACCACGACCGCAGCCGTGATCGACGGCGCTTTCGCCCTGCCGCTGGCGGCGGGGGCGGGCACGGCCCTGACGGACGGATCCTATGCCGTTTCCGTCAGCGCCACCGATGCCGCGGGCAACGTCGCCATCCCGGCGCTCGCCAATCTGACCATCGATCTCACCGCCGATGCCGGCACACCCTTCACCCTCGGCGTCAACGGGGGCCTGCCCGTCGGAGCCGGCGTGATCGCCGCCGTGCCGGTGGCGGTGAGCGGTCTCGATGCGGGCGCCATCGCCGCCGTCACCTTCACGGATGCGAACGCAAATACGGTCACCGCCACCCTGGGGTCGAACGGCAGCGCCCTGGTTAACCTCTCCGGCCTCGTTGGTCCGGTCACCTCGTCGATCGTGCTCACCGATCCGGTGGGCAACACCGCGCCCCTCACGGGCCCGGCCCTGACAATCGATCTCATCGCCCCCGTCGGCACGGCTGTCCTCGGCGCTCGGGCGGCCGCAACGGTCTCGTTCGACGTGACCTTCCCCGAGACCGTCACGGGGCTCGACACCACCGACTTCCAGGTCGTCGGGACCGGATCCATCGTCGGCACCGTCACCCAGGCGACAGCGAACGGAGCCGGCGGCTACACCGTCGTGGTCGGCAACCTCTCGGGTGCCGGAACCCTCGGCCTCGCCCTGTCCGCCAACGCGAACATCGTGGACACCGCCGGCAACCTCGCGACACTTTTCCCAGTCGCCCCGGTGTCCCTCGATCTCGTGCCACCGCCGAGGCCCGTCATCACGGGTCTGGTGAGCGACGGTGGTGGGGTTCCGAACGGTTTCCTCACGGCGGACACCACGCCGACCCTGTCCGGCACCACGGAGGCGGGAAGCACCGTCACGGTGACCTATCAGGGGCCCGGCGGAGCGACCGGGATCCTCGCGGCCACCGTCGATGGGGCCGGTAACTGGACGGCCACGGTGCCGACCGCCCTCGCCAATGGCGGCTACGCCTTCACGGCGACGGCCCAGGATCTCGCGGGCAATGTCAGCCTTCCCACTGCGCCGAAGGTCGTCACCATCGACACGCCGACGGCTCTCCCCTTCACCCTCGCCATCGATTTCGACGGCAACATCATCAACCGAGCGGATGCGGCGGGCCTGTCCTATACCCTCGGCGGTCTGCCCCCCGGCGCCGTCCTGTCGGTGACCTTCACGGACGCGGACGGAACGCAAGCCGTGGTCCCGCTCGTCAACGGGGGCGGTACCCTCGATCTGTCGGCCCTCGACGGCCTCGTGACCTCGAGCCTCACCTATACGGTCCAGAACGGCATACCCGCAATTCTCGTCGGGCCGGGCGCGATCTTCGACACGGTGCTGCCGACCGTCCCGACGATCCAGGGCTTCGCCTCCGCCGGGCCCGTCGCGGTGACGGCGACGAACGATCAGACCCCGATCCTCGTCGGCACCGGCGAAGCCGGGTCCATCGTCACCGTGGTGGTCGGTGGACAAACCCTCACGGCGGAGGTCGACACCAGCGGCAACTGGCGCATCCCGGTGACCACGGCCCTCGGCGCCGGGACCGTGAGCCTGACCGCGACCGCACAGGACGCCGCCGGCAACGTCAGCGCCCCGTCCGTCGGCCTGCCCGTGACCATCGACCTCCTGGCCGACGGGGATGCGACACCCCTCAGCGTCACCCTGAATCTGCCGGCCGACCGCCTTCTCAATGCTTCGGAGGCCGCAGCCCTCGTCGGAACCGTCTCGGGCATCGATAGCGATGCCACCGCGACGCTCACCTTCACGGGGCAGGGCGGAACCGTGTCCGTCGTCCTCACCAATGGACCGCTCCCGCCCGTCGACCTGTCCGGCCTCGGCGGGACCGTGACGGCGAGCGTCTCCGTGGTCGACCTTGTCGGCAACCGCGCGACCCTGCCGCTCGACCCCATCACCATCGATGCCGTGGCTCCGGCGGCCATCATCGTGGCCGACCCGGCCGCCCCCGCCGGCGCCACGAGCCTCACCTACAAGGTCACCTTCCCGGAGGCGGTGGCGAACCTCGACCGTACCGATTTCGTCCTCACGGGCTCCGGGACGGCGGCCGGTACGATCGTTTCCACGACGGAGATCAACGGCACATATGTGGTCACGGTCGGCAATGTCACCGGGACTGGGTCCCTCGCCCTCGGGCTCGCGGGCTCGTCCAACATCGCGGATCTCGCCGGCAACGCCGCCATCGTGGCCCAGGCCGGTCTGCACCTCGTCAACGTCCCCGTGGTGGTCCAGCCGGGCGATCTGCCCGTCATCGCCGCCATCACGGCCGATTCCGGCGCGCTTGGTGATTTCATCACCAACGATGCGGACCCCGTCGTCAGCGGCACCGCTCTGGCCAACGGTACGATCACGCTGACCTATACGGATCAGGCCGGCGTGCCGGCCAGCGTGACCGTGCGGGCCAATGGCAGCGGCGACTGGTCCGTCCCGCTGCCGTCCCTCGGCGACGGCACCTATGCGCTGACGGCGACCCTCACGGACGCCTTCGGCAACGTGCTCGGCACCTCCGCCAGCCGTCCCCTGGTGATCGATACCGTCGCCGATGCGGGCGTGCCGGTCAGCCTCGCCGTGTCCGCCACCGCCGATGGCGTGATCGACGCGACCGAGGCGACCATGGTCTCCTACACGGTGGCCGGCCTCGATGTCGGCAGCACGGCCATCGTCCGCTTCGCCCTCGGCGCATTGGTCAAGGACGTTCCGATCTCGGCCGACGGTACCTTCATGGTCGATCTGTCCGGCTTCGACGGAACGGTCGCCACCAGCCTGATCGTCACCGATCCGGCGGCGAACATCGCGACCGTGACGGGCAACGCCATCCGGGTCGAGACCACGCCGACGGCTCTGCCCATCATCACGGCCGTGGTCACCGACACCGGTACGCCCGGGGACGGGATCACCTACGACAACACGCCGGTCCTCACCGGCACGGCCGAGGCGAATGCCGCGGTCCTGGTCACCGTGAGCGGGCCGGGCGGTGTCCAGACGATTCCGACCGTCGCCACTGGCGGCGTCTGGAGCGTCACGGTGCCGACCCTCGTCGACGGCGCCTACACGGTGACCGCGTCGGCCACGGGTCCCAGCGGCCTGCCGAGCGCCAGCACGGCGCCGTTCGCCATCACCATCGACACGACCGCGGACGTGGTCCCCCTGGTGGCCGTGCAGTTCGCCTCCGGCGATACCCGCCTCGGCGCAAACGAGGCCGGTGCCGTGACCTTCGAACTCACGGGCCTCGACACCGGATCGTCTGGAAGCATCCTGTTCACAGACGGCCGGACCACCGTCACGGTTCCGATCGCCGCCAACGGGACTTACACGGCCAATCTCTCGACCCTGTCCGGTTCCATCACGGCGGAGGTGGTTCTGGCCGATGTCGCCGACAATTCCATTAGAGCAAATCTCGCCCTGCCGGCGGGTCTGACCGTGGACGTGGTGGCTCCGCAGGGCACGGCCGTGGGCGATCCCTCCGGCGGCGTCACGGTGGCGAGCTTCACCTACGCGGTGACCTTCTCGGAGGCCGTCGCGAACGTCACGGCAGGTGATTTCTCCCTGTCCGGCCCCCCCGGTCTCACCGGCGAGATCACGTCGGTAACGGGCTCCGGTGCAAGCTACGTGGTCACGGTGGCGGGCATCCAGGGAACCGGGCTGCTGACCCTCGGCCTGGCATCCGACTCCGACATTGCCGATCTCGCCGGCAACCTCGCTACCCTGGTACCGGCCACCCGCCTCGTCACCGGCGTCGCTCCGGTCCAGCCGGTCATCACCGGCTACACCGTCGACACCGGCGTGCAGGGCGATGGCGTCACGTCCGACCAGGCTCCCACCCTGTCGGGTATTGGCTTGGCGAACGGGACCGTCACCATCACCGATACGGCGTCGCCCGGATCACCGTCCGTGCAGGCGACGGTCGCGGCGAACGGCACCTGGAGCGTCACGCTCCCGACCCAGTCGGACGGCGCCCACGCGTTCGTGGCGAGCCTCGCCGATGCGAACGGCGCCCCCGTCGGGACGTCGGCGCCGCTTCCCCTGACCATCGACACCACCGCCGATGGTGGTGCCGTCGCGACCCTGTCCGTGGATCCCGGCGGAGATCAGAGGATCGATGCCGCCGAGGCCGGAACCGTGGCCTTCACCGTGGCGGGCCTCGACCCGGACGCCATGGGAACGGTGACATTCCGCGACGTCACCCATGGTCTGACGGTCATGGATGTCCGCAACGGGACCTACACCGTGGACCTGTCGAGCTTCGCCGGTCCGGTTTCCTCCGTCCTGGCCATTCAGGACGCCGCCGGGAACTCGATCACCCGTGACGGCACCGCGGTGGTCGTCGACGCGGTCGCTCCGATCGGGACCGCCATTCCGTCCACGCCGACGGACACCGGCGCCACCGGGTTCACCTACACGGTGACCTTCCCGGAAACGGTCCTCGACGTGACACTGGACGACTTCGTCCTCGCGAGCACCGGGACCGCGGCGGGGCGGATCGTCTCCGTCAGCGGCACCGGCGGCACCTATGTGGTGTCGGTGCTGGACGTGACCGGCACCGGTACCCTGTCGCTCGGCCTCGCCGGCACTTCGGACATCGCGGACGGGTTCGGCAACGGCGCCACCCTGTCGGCGACGTCGCGATCGGTGGCGATCGGCGCCACCCCGCCACCGGCGCCGACCTTCATCACCGGCTATGACGTGGATAGCGGCATCCCCGGCGACGGCATCACGCGCGACACCACCCCGATCCTCTCGGGGACCGCCGCGCCGGGTGGCACCGTCACGGTCGTCTACGTCGAGGCCGGCGTGCCGAAATCCGTGACCGGTCCGGTGGACGGCACCGGTCAATGGACCCTCGCGATCCCAACCCTGACCGATGGCAGCTACAGCTTCACGGCGTCGGCGGTCACGGCCGCGAACGTTCCCTCCGGAACGTCCGTGCCCCTGGCTCTGACCATCGACACCATCGCGGATGCGGTGCCGGCCGTGTCGCTCAGCGTGAACGGCCCAGCGGGCGGTAGCCTGACCCCGGCCCAGGCGGCGGCCGTAGGATTCACGGTCGCGGGCCTCGACGCCGGCTCCTCCGCCCTGGTCACCTTCACCGACGGGTCGAATACGGTGCGGGTCAACGCCGGGGCGGACGGCACCTATCAAGCCGACCTGTCGGGACTGACCGGAACCGTCACCTCCACCTTCGCGGTCTCCGATACCGCCGGCAACACCGCATCGGGCAGCGGCAACGGCCTCGTCATCGGTCAGACCGGCACAAACCCCCAGAACCCCAACCCGCAGAATCCGAATCCTCAAGACCCCAATCCCCAAGATCCGACGACTCCCCCGATCGTGCCTCCCGGCACGGGCACGGAGCCCGGTCAGAACGCTCCGCCCTCCGTCGTCGCCCCGGTGGTCGTCGGCCTCCAGCCCGACACGGGTGTTCCCGGCGACGGCATCACCAGCGATCCGACGCCGACCGTGACGGGAACCGGTACGCCCGGTGCCCTGGTCACGGTGACCTACACCGACGGGACCGGCCCCCGCACCGTCACGGTGCCGGTCGGTGCCGACGGCAGCTTCACGGCGCCGCTGCCGAATCTGGCCGATGGGAACTACAGCGTGGTCGCCGCAGGGCGTGACGCGGCGGGCAATGTACTGCAGGCCGGCCAGCCCTTCACCGTCGTCGTCGACACGGTGGCGGATACCGGCCCGGCCGTCGCCCTCAGCATCGAGCCGACTGCGGACGGGGTGATCAACGCCCGGGAGGCCATCGACACGGCCTACACCGTGTCCGGCCTCGATGCCGGAGCGGTCGCCCTGGTGACGTTCACGGACGGGACGCACGCGCTCACCACCCGGGTCACCGCCGATGGACGCTACGCCGTCGACCTGACGGGCCTGAATGGGCCGGTGACGAGCGCCGTGCTCGCCACCGACGCCGCTGGGAACGAAGCCCGGGCCACCGGCAACGCCGTGACCCTCGACACCGTCGGCCCCGCCGCTCCGGTGGTCACGGGCTTCACCGAGGATACGGGACTCGTCGGCAACGGCGTCACCGCCGATACGACGCCGACGCTTCTCGGCGCCGCCGAGCCCGGCAGCACCGTGTTCATCGCCTATGAGACGCAGGGCGGACCCCGGACGGCCACGGTGGTGGCGGGAACCGACGGTGTCTGGAGCGTCGAACTGCCGCCGTTGCCGGAGGGAGCCTACGCCTTCACGGCCAGCGCGACGGATGCGGCGGGCAACCGCGGTCCGGCCTCGATCCCCTACGGCCTCACCATCGATCCGCGCGACGCCGGACCGGTGGGAAGCGGTGGCGGGAATGCGACGGACGGCGGCAACCTCGCGCCCACACCGGTTTCGGATGGGATCGCGACCGCGACCCACGCGGCTGCGGTGATCGGCAACGTGCTCGCCAACGATACCGACCCCAACGCGGGTGACAGCCTGCACGTCACCGCCGTGCGGTTTGCCAGCGGCATCACCGTGGCGGTCCCGGCGGACGGCACGACCACGATCCTCGGCGAGCACGGGACGCTGCACATGGCGGCCGATGGCAGCTACAGCTACCAAGCCATCGGTTCGAGCAACCTCGGTGCCGGCGGGCAGTACACCGAAGTCTTCACCTACACTGTCTCGGATGCGAAAGGCTTGTCCACTTCGGCGGGGCTTTCCGTCTCCCTTGGCAGCGCGGTTCCGCCACAGAGTCTCGCGTTCGGCTTCGCCTTCAGCGAGGCGCGGGTCGACCTGAAGGGGGAAACCCTGGTTCTCACGGCCCCCGACGGGACCCAGCACGACCTGAATGGAATCGGGACCTTGACCTTCACCGACGGGTCGATCCGGCAGAACGACGGGCACGGAGTGGTGGACGACGTCTGGTACCTGTCGCACAACCTCGATGTCTGGGCGGCGAAGATGGACGCCGGCACCCATTACGCCACGTATGGCTGGCAGGAGGGGCGAGACCCCAACGCCTACTTCTCGACCCTCGAATACCTCGGCACCAACACGGATGTCGCGGTCGCCGGCCTGAACCCCCTCGAACACTACGTTACGTACGGCGAGCGGGAAGGGCGCAGCCCCAGCGCGCATTTCTCGGCGGATGCCTACCTCTCCCTCAACCCGGATGTGGCGGCGCACGGTGACAACGCCCTGGAGCATTACTTCCAGTACGGGCGCGGCGAGGGCCGGAACGTTCAGGAGGGGGAGAACGACCGCGGCCATACCGGGGCCTTCGATCCAGGATTCTACCTCACGCAGAACCCCGACGTTGCCGCAGCGGCGGCCGCGGCTGCGCCCCTGACCGTCACCCCGTCGGACTACGCCTTCCGGCATTACCTGAACTACGGCGCCGACGAGGGGCGCGCTCCGAACGCCCTGTTCGACCCGGGCGCCTATCTCACCGCCTACACGGACGTGGCGGAGGCGGGCCTCAATCCCCTCCTTCACTACGAGGAGTTCGGCTGGCGCGAGGGGCGCAACCCCGGCCCGGCTTTCGACACCAACGCCTATCTCGAAAACAACCCTGACGTGGTGGCCGCCAATATCGATCCGCTCCAACATTTCCTCGATTACGGGATGAAGGAGGGACGTTTGCCGGGTTGATCGGAGAATCATCCCCAACGGCTCGGTGATAGGTCCATCGCCGAGCCGCTGCCGGGTGCCATTCGAACCATCGCTGTCGATCAGTCTTCAAGGCAGCGAATCCAAAGCAGGTAAATGGATAAAATGCTCAATGCGAGCATGATAAGCAAAAATATCGCTTAAACTGCAATAATTAACGGTCGTATTAACTATCCTATGGCTTTGACGGGCACATGTTGTTCCACCAGACGTTGAGATGGGGACGCGTATTCAAGGGTTCTAACTTCATAAATCGAAACACGCGATCTGGAGTTTGCTGATGTCGTATTCGATTTTTGTCAGACGAATCGATCCTGCCCAATGTTGCATGCCGGAGGTTCTGGCCTGCGAAATCGAGAGCGAGGGAGAAGCCTCTCGGATCGTGCGGCACCTCGCGACCTCGTTCGGAGAATTCGGCCTCGACACGTGCCGGAGCGTCTACTGGTTTCGCAACACCGGTGGCCTGCACGAGATCTGGTCTGCCGCTTCGGCTTGAGGCCAAACGGCGACCAGAGCGAAGAGATACGCGAGCTTTCGAGTGGGTTCGATGGTCTCGCAACGAACCTCAGACAGTCATCGCATCTTGACGGGTCAGGGCCTCGATCTTCGCGCCAGGACGCATCCGATCTCCAGCAGGAGCATGTCGACCATGAGGGCCAAGTGGGTGTCACCGCTCCGCCGGATCGCCGCATGGGCGCGCATGCAATGGTCGGCGGCCTGATGAAGCGGGTCGGTGTCGGCCTCGACATCGGGCGGCGCCAGGGCCCGGTGGGCGTCCGTTGTGTCGATGTAGGTTCCATGTCCACGCATCACACCGGTCGCGTCGCGGTGGAGATGCCCGCGGTTCAGGATCCACCGGATTTCACCGGATGCGGTCAGGACACGAAACTCGGCCGCAACGGGGCCGCCGATCTCACGCACATGGCGGACCCATGCGAACACCCACTCGCGGTCGTCGGGGTGGATGCGCGCGAACGCGACATCGAGGGGGATCGGCTTGCCCGCGATATCGGGATTCCCCGCAAGCAAGGCGGCGGCCCCCTCGTCCAGCAGGGAGAGGCCCGCGGCGACATCGGTGTTCCAAGTTCCGACGATGCCCGCAGCCTCGGGGGCGAAAACGCTCGTCATCGCTGATAACATCCGTCCCTCGCTGTTCTAGATCAAACCGTCTTTCCAAATCTGTTTCGACGGACCCTCGAATACCGGGCACTGCAATACGCTGGGCACGATTGTTGCGGTGTTCGGTCTCGCCCATGCGTCGATCGGACGCCGTTCTGTAGCAGTCGGATCGGTGCACCACGTTGAAATACCAACCGTGGATGTCGGCCAATCATCGAAGTCTCGCCCATGACCCTGACCTCAGAAATGCGTGTTCTTAGGCATCGGCACCGGTTGGGATATCCGCCGATGAGATCTGCAATGAACCCATGATGTGCGGAAAATTTTCCAATCCGATTTATACTCAGCAATTGCAACGCGCCAGAGCGTCGCTTGGTACCAAAAAGTCTACCAACTCTCTAATGTACAAAATCGTACATGAATACGATTTGGATAAACTTGATTGTTTCTCCGAAGCTTGGCGATTATTTTATCGAATCGACCTGCCTCATAGCACTCGGCGATGCCGAGCCACTTGTAACGTTCGAGATAGTCGACCTCTCGAAAGCATTGAATCATAGCATCGCGAAATCTACGCAAGGGCTTGCCAGCACGATGCACCAATCGGAGGTTCCGTCGTCAATAAGCCGGAGAAAAATTAAATAATCGTACCGTTAGAATAACGGTAAACGATTGTAGACGCAGGTCGCCCACGCCGAATTGATTAGCGAAAATTTATAAACGGGCCTGCCGCGTCGTCGAACACAGGGCCTCGGCCCGGGTGGCCCCCGCGTTACCAGGCCTCGCCGGGCTGGTGGACAGGCATCTGCGACCCTTCGTGGCCCTTGCGCCATGCCCGCTCGGGGATAGCCCCCGTGCCTGGTGCGTCGGGGCCGGCTGCGCTAGGAGCCCCCCGGGACAAACC
Source organism: Methylobacterium sp. Leaf87 (assembly GCF_001422775.1). Taxonomy (NCBI): domain Bacteria; kingdom Pseudomonadati; phylum Pseudomonadota; class Alphaproteobacteria; order Hyphomicrobiales; family Methylobacteriaceae; genus Methylobacterium; species Methylobacterium sp. Leaf87. The sequence goes on from NZ_LMMI01000059.1 coordinate 101,285, forward strand.
GTGTCCCCCCGTGCTGGCGGCCGCCAACGGCGGCGCACCAGTTGCCTGCGCCACCGGCTTCCGTGCCTGACCATCTGCGGGAGGGCCTGTTCCGCCCTTCACTCTCTTAACGCCTGACCGGGTTTCCGATGCTGAAGGCCTTTCTCGCCTATTACCGGCCGCACCGGACCCTTTTCCTCGTGGATTTCGGCTGCGCCGTCCTGTCCGGCCTGTTCGAGCTCGGCTTCCCCATGGCGGTGAAAGCTTTCGTCGACGTGCTGCTGCCGCGCCAGGACTGGCAACTCATCCTGCTCGCTGCCCTCGGCCTCGGGCTCGTCTACGTGGCGAATGCGGGACTCATGGTGGTGGTGACCTACTGGGGCCATGTGCTCGGCATCAACATCGAGACCGAGATGCGGGCGCGGGCCTTCGACCACCTGCAGAAGCTCTCGTTCCGATTCTACGACAATCAGAAGACCGGCCACCTCGTCGCGCGGGTGACCAAGGATCTCGAAGAGATCGGCGAGGTCGCCCATCATGGGCCCGAAGACCTGTTCATCGCCGTGATGACGCTGTTCGGCGCCTTCGGACTCATGCTGTTCGTGCATCCGCCGCTCGCCCTGATGACGGCTGCGATCCTGCCGGTGATCGCCTTCGTCACCCTCCGCTATGGCGGGCGCATGACACGGAACTGGCAGGCGCAGTACGGCCGCGTCGGCGCCTTCAATGCCCGCATCGCGGAGAATGTCGGCGGCATGCGCGTGGTCCAGGCCTTCGCCAACGAGCCGCACGAGCGGCGTCTCTTCGCCTCCGACAACGCGCGCTACCGGTCCACCAAGCTCGAAGCCTACCGGATCATGGCCGCCAGCCTGTCGATCAACTACCTCGGCATGCGCCTCGTCCAGATCGTGGTGCTGCTCGGCGGTGCCGCCTACGTGGTGCGGGGCGAACTCACCCCCGGCGGCTTCGTCGGCTTTCTCCTGCTGGTCGGGGTGTTCTACCGGCCCCTCGAGAAGATCGGCGCCGTGGTCGAGACCTACCCCAAGGGGATCGCGGGGTTCCGGCGCTACGCCGCGCTCCTCGCCACCGCGCCCGACATCGTCGACCGCCCGGGCGCCGTCGCGGCGCCGCCCTTGCGCGGCGACATCCGCTTCGAGGGCGTCCGGTTCGGTTACGCGGAGGACCGTCCGGTCCTGTCCGGCCTCGACCTCGCCATCCGGGCGGGCGAGACCGTGGCGTTCGTCGGCCCCTCGGGCGCGGGCAAGACCACCCTGTGTTCCCTGATCCCGCGCTTCTACGAGGTCGACGCCGGGCGGATCACCATCGACGGCTTCGACATCCGCGACGTGACCCTCGCCTCCCTGCGCCGCCAGATCGGCATCGTGCAGCAGGACGTGTTCCTGTTCGCCGGTTCGATCCGCGAGAACATCGCCTACGGCCGCCTCGATGCCGACGATGCGGCTATCCGCGCGGCCGCGAGCCGGGCTCGCCTCGACGGGCTACTCGCCGGCCTGCCCGAGGGGCTCGATACCCTCATCGGCGAACGTGGGGTCAAGCTTTCCGGCGGCCAGAAGCAGCGCCTCGCCATCGCCCGCGTGTTCTTGAAGAATCCGCCGATCCTCATCCTGGACGAGGCGACTTCGGCCCTCGACACCGAGACCGAACAGGAGATCCAGCGCTCGCTCACGGACCTCGCCCGGGGCCGAACCACCCTGGTCATCGCGCACCGCCTCGCCACCATCCGGCAGGCCGATCGCATCGTCGTCGTGGGAGAGGCCGGCATCGTCGAGCAGGGGCCGCACGAGACCCTTCTGGAGGCCGGTGGCGCCTACGGGAAGCTCTACGCGGCGCAGTTCGCGCAGGGGCGGCGGTAGACCGTCCGTCAGCCCTCCGGCGTCCCCGAGATCCAGAGCGCATGCGCCGGTCCCGTCGCCGTGTCGGGCTTCGCCGCCCCGATGAACACGATCAGCGGCCCGTACGCGGTCTTGGGCGGATGGTAGAAGTCGAGCAAGCCGGGATGCAAGGCCTGCAGGAATCGCGGTGGCCGCTCGGCCGCGCGCAGGAAATGGTCGATGACGACCTGATCCCCGTGCACGGCGTTCGGCACCGGGCCGCACGAGCCCGGCGCCATCCAGTGCTGCGGATCGGTGGCGAACCGCTCGTACAGGAAGGCGAGATCGTCCGCGTGCCACCGCACGAAGGCGCTGGAGACCCTGCCCTTGTGGAAGTAGTCCTCCATGGTGGCAAAGCCCGGTTCGGCCAGCGCAGACGCATCGCCCGCGAACACCGTGTCGAGGTCGCACAGCACCGTGGTACCCGTCGCAAGGCCCGGCCGGAACGCCTCCATCTTCGACCACCAGGTGGGCCAGTCGTGCCGCAGCGGCACGATCTCGACCCCCGGACAGGCGATGGTGCGATCGGTCAGGCAGACGATCCGGTCGAAGGCCGGTGCGAACCGGCGGGCGCCGGCAGCGAGACGCTCGACCCAGACCGCATCGTAGCGGCCCCCATGCTTCAGGACGGTGAGGAGGGTGGCCATGGGCGATCCGGGTGAAAGGGAGGGGACGTCAGGACGCGATAGGCGGATGGAGTCGCAGGCGCCCGTCCGCCTGGGCTTCTTCGAACCAGTGCCGTTCGGCGTCCCACGGGTGCCCCGGCCACCCGGCGAACCCGAATCCGTAGACATCGATGGGCGGCAGCGACGGGACGCGCGCGTCCAGGATCGCAAGGGCGACGAGCAGACCCGTGCTGGGGTTCGGCGGCCCGGAGGTTCGAGGCGCCAGCACGTCGTGGGCGCGCGCATGCAGCGCGCGGGTCAGGGTATGCACGGGGCGGCCGGTAAGGCGGTCCCGAAGGGGCGCCGTCCAGCACACGCGTTCGGACGCGCCTTCCTCGTCGGGCGCGAGTTCGGGAAACGGCAGCAGGAACCGCGCGGCTCGCCGGATAGCCGGGCGTGCGGTAAAGCCGTCCTCCTCGACCCAAGCCCGCGCCTGCCCGCCGCGATTGACGAGGGCGAGGAGGGTCACGCGCGTGCCCGCCGGGCCGCCGAAACCGGGTGCGTTGTTGAATCGCACGATCGATGCCGACGCGTCGATGGCCTGCCCCCGGTCGCCGAGCTCGGGGGCATTGCCCACGAGGGCGAGGCTCGGGGCGTTGAAATCCGGGATGGACGGCATGGAACGGGACGCCTTCGGACCTGAAAGTCGAGCCGGGTCATAAGAGATGCGGGGTTCGCCCCGACAGTGTACGCAGCGTCGCGCCGAACAGTCGGGCAGGGGCAGGAGCGACCGGAACCATGCGACGCTGTTTCGTCTGCCTGGCTGATACCCTGGAGCCGACGGACCGATCGATCGCCTACGAAGACGGTGTCCGGCGGAGGTTTCCGTTCGCCTGCGCCTCCTGCGGCGTGCTGTTCGAGCGCGGTGCCGACGAAGCGGCATGCTGGGACCACCTCGCGGCGCATCTCGCCGGTGAGACGTTCCGACTCGCGCCGGACGCGCCCTACGGCCTCGACCTCTACACCTTGCGCACCGCCGCGACCCGGCTCGCGCGGGGCATCCGCGCCCTGAGCGAGGACGACCGCGCGGCGCTTCTCCGACCGCATTCCGAGCGTGCGGCCCACGGCGGCCTCGTCGACCTCGCGGCGATGCCGAAGGCCCAGGTTTCCCTCGGGGTTCTCTGCCGACCTGACGACCTGCAATCCGTCCTGGGTGGCCTGGTGCCGCACGCGGCCTGGACCCGGGACGTGGCTGTGCTCGTCGATGCGTCGGAGGCTCCGCCGGAAACCAGCGCGCTGGCCAGATTTCCGCCCGGCGCGGTACGGGTTGCGGCGCGTCCCCTTGCGGGTGATTTCGCGGCCCAGCGCAACGCGCTCCAGGCCCTCGCGCGGCAGACCTGGATGCTTCAGCTCGACGCCGACGAAGCGCTGTCGCCCGCCACCGCCGGGCTGCTTCCGGCGCTCGCCGCGCTGGCGGAGGAGGGCGCCGCCGTGTCCATCGGACTGCCCCGACGCAATGTCGTCGATGGCGTGCTGTCGGACGTGTACCCGGACGTGCAGTACCGCCTCAACCACGCGACGGTGCGCTTCCAGGGGCGCGTGCACGAGCGGCCGGATCTCGGCGGCGACTGGCGCCGAAGCATCATCGCCCTTCACGGCTCCATCGATCATCGTCTGTCGCGCGCCCACGTGGCGGCGCGCTCGATACGGTACGAGGCCCTGGACCCCGGCCGCGGACGCGTCGAGGAGGCGGCGGCCCTGTTGCGGGTCTATCGACCCTGACGCGCCGCCGCGATGGCGCGCTCGTAGAGCGCCAAAGTCTCGCTCCCGAGGCGCGCCCGGTCGAAGGCCCCGCTCGCCGCCAGGGCCCGCGCGCGCAGTTTTGTGCGCAGGTCCGGGTCCCGAAGCAGCGGCCGGATGGCGTCGGCCAGCGCCGTACCGGTCGCTTCCTGTGCGAGCAGGCCGGCCCCCGGCCGCCCGACGAAGGCGCGGGCGCTGGCATCGGCTGCGCAGGCGACCACCGGGCGGCCGTAAGCGAGGGCCTCCTGATAGACGAGGCCGAAGCTCTCGTAGCGGGAGGGCGCCAACACGAGGTGCGCTCGCGCGTAGGCTTCGGTGAGGGATGCCGCGTCGATGCGGCCGAGGGGGCGCAAGTGCCGTCGTGCCAAAGCCGAAACGCCCTGCGGAAGGTCGGCTTCGCAGACGCCCACGAGATCGACGACGAAGGGCGGTAGGATGCCGGCTTCGCAATCGGCCCCGAGCAGCGCGGCGGCATCAAGGAGAAGGTCGAAGCCCTTCCGGGCCTCGGCCCGGCCGACGAACAGCAGCCGCACCGGAGCCTCCACGGCATCGGGGTAGGGTGCGGTCCGGCCGCGTTGGAGCATGTCCGGCGGCAGGCTCAGGCCGATCACGGCGTGAGCCTGCCGGGGCGGGATGCCGTAGAGGCTCGCGATACGGACCGCGTGGTCGTCCGTGTTCGAGATCAGGCCGGCGCTGCCGCGCGCCTGCCAGCGCTCCAGCCGGTCGGCGGTACGGCCGTCGAGGCGGTCGCGGAGGGACGTCGCGGGACCCCGCGTGAACGCGGCCGGGGTCGAGTTGCGTGTGACCAGCGGCGGTCCCGACCGCGTCAGGAAGGCGGCCGGCGCATACCAATTCGTGGCCTCGATGCAGTCGAAGGGCTGCCGTGCGTGGGCATCCAGAACCGCCCGGTAAAACGCCAGCGGCGCGGCGAGGTGTCCGGCCGAGCCCCACCGGCGCAAGCGCGCCAGGGCCGAGCCCGGCGCGAGGCCGATGCCCCGCACGGCGACACCGCCGGTCTCGCCCATGCCGATGCGGTCGAGGGTGAACACCGTGACGGCCACATCCCGAGCCGCCAGGCTTTCGGCGATCTCCCGCGCGGCGGTGGAGAGGCCGCTCGGGGCCGGCGGGTAGTCCCAGGCGAGCAGCGCCGTGCGCACGATTCCACTCACGCGGAGAGCAGCCGGCGGTAGATCGAAAGGTAATCGGCCGCCATGCGCTCGGATGTGAAGCGTGCCTCGAATCGCTTCCGGACGCGCGCCCGGTCGAGGTCTCCCACGCGGGCGAGCGCCGCCACTGCCTCGGCCTCGGACGAGACGATGAAACCCGTGATGCCGTCCTCGATGATTTCCGGCACGGAGCCACGATTCCAGGCGATCACCGGCGTCCCGCAGGCCATGGCCTCGATCATCACCAGGCCGAAGGGCTCGGGCCAGTCGATGGGAAACAGGAGTGCCCGCGCATCGCCGAGCAGCCGACCCTTGGCGGCGTCGTCCACCGGACCGACATAGACCGCGTCGTCGGCGAGGAGCGGGCGCACGGCCCGGTCGAAGTAGTCGGGATTGCCGACATCGACCGTGCCGGCGAGACGGATGGGCAGGCCCGCCGCACGTGCGACGCGAATCGCCGTATCGGGGCGCTTCTGATCGGTCATCCGGCCGACGAACGCGAGGTGGCCCTTCGGATTCGAATTCAGGGCGTAGCGGTCGCGGGCGATGCCGTGGTGGACGATGCCGGCCCTGTTCGCCGCCGGGACGCCGGCTTCCTGTGCTGCCGAGATCGCCGCCACCGGCAGATCGGGGAAGCCGGCGAAGAACAGTGCCCGGTCGCGCTCGTCCACCCGCCAATGCACCGTCGTCAGGCTGCGGCATCGGCGCGCGCCGAGGATCGCCGCATGGGCGAATTCGCCGTGGCAATGCACGATGTCGAAGCTGTCGAGCCGGCGGGCAAGCGCTTCCATCTGCAGAGCTTCCAAGGCCGAGGGCACCCCCGGTGCGACCTGGCCCTCGCGGGCTTCGAGGGCTGCGAGACTGGGGTAATCCCCGACCCTTGGTATATCTGTCGCACTGTCGGACGGCGCGAACAGCGTTACCTCCACGCCGAGGTTCTGCAGGGCTACGCTCAGATCGTGAACGACGCGCTCCGTCCCCCCATGGTGCAGGGGCGGCGTCGGAAAGATGTTGGGGGCAACCTGTGCGACACGGATCGCGGATGATATTTCGGCTTTAGACATGAATTTCGTCGAGTTTCCCACGCGTCATCTTGTGACACCTTGACTTTGATGTTCGTTCTTCATATCGCGCTTCAGGGTTGTCTTCGCGGCGAAGATGTCGCTTACGGGCTCACGGCGGATACGGGCGGTCATATCCGCTACCTGCTGGATCTGGTCGAGGCCTGCGCGCAGGACACCGAGATCGCCCGGATCGTGATCGCGACCCGCCTGTTCGGAAGCGCGTTCGGCGACGCCTACGCCGTGCCCGAGGAGCCAGTGTCGAGCAAGGTGACCATCGTGCGACTCGCGAGCGCGTCGCCGGGCTACCTGCCGAAGGAGGCGCTCCACGCCGAGGTGGAGAGCCTGTCGGACGCTCTGGTCGCGTGGATCCTGGCGCAGCCGACCCGTCCCGACGTGATCCACGCCCATTATGCCGATGCCGCCGTCGTCGCGGCGAACGTCGAGGACCGACTCGGCATTCCGTTCGTGTTCACGGCTCATTCCCTCGGGCGTGTGAAGGCGAGGGCGCTCGGATGCCCGGCGACGGACACTCCGTCGCTCGACCACCGCATCGCGGCCGAAGAGACGGGTCTCGCGCGCGCGGCCCTCGTCATCGCGTCGTCCCGCGACGAAGCGGAGGTCCAATACGCGACCTACGCAGCCTACGATGCCGGCCGCATTCGCGTCCTGCCGCCGGGAAGCGACCTCGCACGCTTCCAGTCGGCTCGGACCTGCGCGCGGGTGGACGCCACCCTCGACCGGTTCCTTCGCGAACCCTGGAAGCCGGCACTGCTGGCGCTCGCCCGTCCGGTGGCGCGCAAGAACCTCGCCGCCCTGGTCACGGCCTACGGCGAGAGCCCCGAACTTCAGGCCCGGGCCAACCTGATTCTCGTCGCGGGAACCCGCGACAACCTCGATGACCTCGACGGCGGCATGGCCGAGACCATGCGCGAGTTGCTCGTACTCATCGATCGTTACGATCTCTACGGGCGGGTGGCTTATCCGAAGACCCACCGCCCGGAGGACGTGCCGGCGATCTACGCCTATGCCCGCACCCGGGGCGGGGTCTTCGTCAATCCGGCCCTGAACGAGCCTTTCGGCCTCACCCTGCTGGAGGCTTCGGCCGCAGGGCTCCCCCTGGTGGCGACGGACAGCGGCGGTCCCAATGATATCGTCGAGACCTGCGGCAACGGGCTCTTGGTCGATCCGCGCGCGCTCTCCGAGATCGCGCGGGCCTGCCTGCGGATCCTCGACGAGCCGGGCCTGCGCGAGCGTTTCGTCGCCGGTGGCGCGCGGGCGGCCGCCGCCTACGATTGGGACCGGCACGCCGCGCGCTATCACGCCCTGTTGCGCGCCCTTTCCGTCGCCGAGCCGCCCCTCAGCAATCCGCGCCAACTGCTCATCTGCGATATCGACAACACCCTGGTCGGTTGCGAGGCGGGCCTGAAGGCCTTCAGTCAGTGGCGCAGCGAGCAGGAAGGCCTCGCGTTCGGTGTCGCCACCGGGCGCTCGTTCCACAGCGCCATGGCGATCCTGGAGCAGCAGGCGAGCCCGCGACCCCAGGTGATGATCACCTCGGTGGGGTCGGAAATCTATCACCTCGACCCCAACGGGGTGAGCTACACGGCCGACCGGACCTGGCGGGATGTGGTGTCCCGCGGCTGGGACCGGGCGCGCGTCCACGCGGTGCTCGCCGAAGTCGCGGGCCTCGTGCCGCAGGGGCCCCTGGAGCAGCGGACGCACAAGCTCAGCTATTTCGGGGACGTCGCCACCGCCCGGCAGGTGCAGGCGCGGCTCGACACGGACGGCCTCGCGGCCACGATCATCCACAGCCATGGCCGCTACCTGGACGTCCTGCCGCCGGCGGCCTCGAAAGGGACCGCCGTCGATCGCGTCCGTGCCCTCTACGGTCTCGCCGAAGCCGATGTGTTCGTGGCGGGCGATTCCGGCAACGATGTCGAGATGCTGCGTGCCCGACGGCAGGCGATCATCGTGGCGAATTTCTCCGACGACCTCGCGAGCCACGCGGCGCTCGGCCATTCCTACGTCGCCCGCGCCACCCATGCGCGCGGCGTCATCGAGGGCGTCGCCCATTTCCGGAAAAGTCCGGCGCATGCCATCTGATCGAGCGGCCGGCGTCAGCGTCCTCACCCTGGTGCGAGGCCGCGACGCGCACCTGCGCAACCTCATGCTCGGGCTCGCCGGGCAGATGATGCTCCCCTTGGAACTCGTCATCGCCTGGATGCAGCCGGAGCCCGCGCTGGATCTGCCGGATACCGGCTGTCCCGTCCGCCACCTCCACGTGCCCGGGGAGCCGATGCCGCTCGCCGCCGCCCGCAACAGGGCCGCCGCTGCGGCGCGGGGCGAGCGCCTGATCTTCCTCGACGTGGACTGCATCCCGAGCCCGGGGCTGGTCGCGGCCTATGCGGGTGCCGAGGGGGAGGGGCTCCTGCTCGGCGAGGTACTCTACCTTCCCGAAGGCGCCATCGGTCCGCACCTCGATTGCGCAGCCCTCGACCGGGTCGGGCGGGTGCATCCGGCCAAACCCTCCATTCCCGCCAGCGGCCTGCGCCGGGAACCCGAGGCGAAGGAACTCTGGGGCCTGTCCTTCGCCCTTCCGGCCCGCGCCTACGCGAAGATCGGCGGCATGGATGAGGGCTATGTCGGCTACGGTGGCGAGGAGACGGATTTCGCCGTGCGTCTGGCCGCGTCCGGCGTGCCGACCGACTGGATCGCCGGCGCGCGCGCCTATCACCAGCATCACCCCGTCCACGTGCCGCCCCTGCCGCACTTCGATTCCATCCTGCGCAACGCCGCCCGCTTCCACGCCCGGCACGGGACATGGTGCATGGAGTACTGGCTCGGCCAGTTCCGCGACGCCGGGCTCATCGCTTGGGATGCGGACGCGCCCGCGATCCGCCGTCTGCGCGCGCCGTCGCCTGCCGAGATCGCCGCCGCCCGCCGGCCCGGTACCTGCCTGTTCTCCTGACCCGCCCGAGGCCCATGCCGAAACCCATCGCCTTCTTCGTCCACCATCAGGGGCGCGGCCACGCCAACCGCACCCGCGCCCTGGTGGCCGAATTCTCCGTCGCGCGGCCGGTTTCGGTGCTGACCGCCGATCCCGGCCTGTTCGACGGCTTCTCGCGCGACATCGAGATCATCGCCCTGCCCAACATGATCGGCGCCGCCGTGCCGACGGCGCGCCTATTCGCCGAACCGACGCCGCAGGTGATGCATTGCGTGCCGCTCGGCGTCGCCGAGACCCGCCGGACCATGCGGACGATCCTCGACCACCTCGACGATCGGCAGGTCGGTCTGTTCGTGGTCGACGTCTCGGCCGAGATCGCCCTGCTGGCCCGCGCCGCGAGCGTGCCGGCCGTGCAGATCCGCATGCACGGCGATCGTTCCGATATCGGCCATATCGGGTCCTACGAGGCCTGTGTCGGCATGCTCGCGCCGTTCGACCCGCGCCTGGAACAGGACGACTACCCCGACTACCTGCGCACCAAGACCTTCTACAGCGGCGGTCTGTGCACCAGCGTCGATCCGGTGCCGTCGCGCGCTGACGCCCGCGCCCGCTTGCGGCTCGACCCCGACCGCGAGATCGTCGTCGCCGTCACGGGAGGCGGAGGCAGTGGTACGCCCTACGCGCCGCTGACGGTTGCCGCGCGGGCCGTGCCGGACGCCCTGTGGCTGACCCTCGGACCGACCCATCGCGAAGGTCACGAAACCGATTTCGCCAACCTGCGCGAGCTCGGCTGGGTCCCATCCGTCACCGATTACCTCGCGGCCGCCGACATCGTCATCGCTTCGGCCGGCGACAACACGGTCCACGAGGTCGCACGGGTGGGGGGACGGCTCGTGGTGATGCCGGAATGGCGCTACTTCGGCGAGCAGACGCGCAAGGCCGACGCCCTCGTACGTCTCGGCGCAGCCGTGCAGGCGCCGAACTGGCCCGGTGACCTCCAGGGCTGGCGCGACCTCCTCGACCGCGCCCGCCGCCTCGACGGCGAAACCCTGCGCCTGCTCCATGCGCCGGACGCCGCAACCCGTGCCGCGGGCTGGCTCGAGAGCCTCACCGACGACCTCTGGGCCGGCGCGCCCGGCGTGTGATCGTATGCTCAACTCCAGCTCGGACCCGCAAAATATGTCGACCGTTTCCGTCGTGACGCTGGCCAAGGGGCGGCCGGAGCATCTCGCCAACGTGGTGCGGGGCCTGATGCGCCAGACCCGAATGCCGGACGAACTCATCGTCGCATGCATGCAGGAGCAGCCCTACAATTTGCCGGAGGCGCCGTTCCCGATCCGCCAGATCGTGATGGCCGGCGATCCGCTGCCCCTGGCGGCCGCGCGCAACCGCGCCGTGGCGACGGCGTCGGGCGGGGTGATCGTGTTCCTCGACGTCGATTGCATCCCGGCGCCGTCCCTTGTCGCGGATTACACCCGTCATCTCAAAGAATTCGACGGCCTGCTCATGGGCGAGGTGCTCTATCTCCCGGCCGGTGCCACCCTGGGCGACTGGACCTACGAGGCCTTCGCTTCCGTCGCCGAAAAGCACTCGGACCGGCGCGGACCACCGGCCGAGGGCATCGAGGTCTGCGGCGACTACCGCTGCTTCTGGTCGCTGAATTTCGCAATGCTGCGCGCGACTTTCTTGCGGCTCGGAGGCTTCGACGAGCGCTACTCCGGCTACGGCGGCGAGGACACGGATTTCGGCAAGACCCTGGATGAACGCGGCATCGCCATTGCGTGGTTGAAGGGTGCGCTGGTCTATCACCAGCACCATCCGCACCATATGCCGCCGATTCACCACATCGCCAGCGTGGTGCGCAACGCCGAGCTGTTCGAGGCCAAGTGGGGCTACCGCACCATGGGCCACTGGCTCTACGCCTTCCGCCTCATGGGCCTGATCGACGATACGCCCGGCCAGCCGATCCGCATCCTGCGCGAACCGGATGCCGACGATCGCGCACTCACGGGCCAGCATGGCCACCAGCCCTATACCAACACCGCCTCGGTCATCCGCATCCTCGACGCGCGAATCGCGGCTGGGCAACCCGCAGGTACGGAGCCCGCGGCCGCATGAGGATCGCCCTCCTGGCGCATGTGCGCCAGCCCATCGCGCCGCCGTTCCGGGGGGGCATGGAGGCCCATAGCTGGCACCTCGCCGAGGGGCTCCGGGCGCGCGGCCACGACGTCGTGCTGTTCGCCTCGGGGGACAGCGACGGGCGTTTCGCGATCGATCCGGTGCTGCCCGAGCATCAGGAAAAGTCGTTCCCGGGCGAGGAGCACACCGGCAATCCGGCGCTCATCGCCCATCTCGACGCCGGCTATGCGGCAGCCTGCGACCGCATCGCCGCCGGTGGCTTCGATGTCCTGCACAATAACAGCCTGAGCCGCCTGCCCCTGGAACAGCGGCGGACGCGGGCCGTGCCGACGGTCACGTCGCTGCACGTTCCGCCCTACGACGCCCTGCGCTGGTTCGTGCAGAACAGCATCTCGCCCGCGCACCGCATCACCGCCACGTCGCACGGCCAGATGCATGCGTGGTTTCCGCAAGGAAGCCCACCGGAGGTCTCGGTGCTGCACAACGGCGTCGATCCGTCGGCCTGGCCGTATCGCGACCACGGCGATGGAAGCGCGGTCTGGTGCGGCCGGATCACCCCCTTCAAGGGCACGCATCTGGCGATCCGAGCCGCACGGCGCGCCGGCATCGCCCTGACCCTGTTCGGCTCGACGGAGGACACCGCGTACTGGGAAGGCGTGGTCTTGCCCCTACTCGGCGGCGCGATCCGCTATGGCGGGCACCTCGACGGTCCATCCCTGGCACGGGAAATCGGAAAGGCCTCCGTGTTCCTGTTCACGCCGTGCTGGGACGAGCCGTTCGGCCTCGTCGCCATCGAGGCCATGGCGTGCGGGCTTCCCGTCGCCAGCATCGATCGGGGTGCGGCCCGCGAAGTCATCGGCGAGGCGGGGGCCTTCGCCCCATCCGGCGACGAGGACGCCCTGGAGGCCGCCCTGGCCGGTGCCATCGCGGAGGCTCTCGCGATCCCTCGCCGAATCGCGCATGCGCGCGTGCGACAAAACTTTACCCAGAATCTCTGGCTCGACCGCTGCGAGCGTCTCTACGCGGAAGCCCGCAACGCATGAATCCGTGCTGGCGTACAGCGATGTGATCTCGACCGTAGAACAATCCGAGCGTATTGCCCCTATATCCATTTTCGCGTGTGCCCTGCGGGCGAAGATTCCGTGAATCTTCGTAGGCCACTTCCGGTCGCTGTTGACGGTCAGCCGGCCTCGAACCTGTCGCGGCGGCTTTTTGCGGCCGACCGATGGCGTCGCCGTCTGGAGCGCAAGTCTGTTTTGCGGCAAGAGACGCCTATGGAACGACGCCCACTCTCCGATATTCGCTTGCCACCGTATTCCCGTCCCACGGCCGGCCGCATCGACGCGGGGTGCAAGATTTGGCCGTGCCCGTCCGAACCGCTCGCTGCTCAAGTCATCCGCTGCGCCCCTTCGAGCTCGTCCGTATGACGGGTCCGGAGGCTGCCGAACTCCTGCAGCGTGCCGACGCCCTCGCGGAGGAAGCCGCGCGGTTGCGTGCTCAGGTGCACGGGCAGGTGCCCTGGGCCAAAGACCCAACGACCGTGCCGGAGTCCGGGATCTCCCCGCCTGGGCCGGGAGAGGCCGAGGGGCACGCGCGAGCGATCCTCGACAGTACCACCCGCATCGCCATCATCGGCATGGACCCGGACGGACGCGTCACCGACTGGAATACGGGCGCCGAGCGCATCTTCGGCTGGACCCGCGAGACGATCCGGGGCCAAGCGATCGAACGGCTGTTCACGCCGGAGGATGTCCTGTCCGGCCACCCCGCAGCCGAGCGGCGCCGTGCCCATGACCAGAGCCGTGCCGACAGCGAGCGCTGGTATCTGCGGGCGGACGGGTCCCGGTTCTGGGCGTCCGGGGAGACGACGCCACTGCGCGATCCCGGTGGCGACCTCATCGGCCTCGTGAAGGTCCTGAGCGACCGCACCGAGGAGCACCGGATCGGCACCGCCCTCGAAGAGACCGAGACGCGTCTGCGCCGGGCGCAGGAAGCCGGCGGCATCGGGGTGTTCTCCGTCGGGATCGACGACGCCATCCTCTACACCACGCCGGAATTCTGCCGCCTCTACGGCTTGCCCGAGCGGGCGACCTATCCGGCGGCGGCGTTCGAGGTTCTGATCATCCCGCAGGATTCACACCTCGTCTCGACGGCGGAGAGCCGCCGGCGCGGGGACCTGATCCGTGACGTCGAGTACCGGATCCGGCGACCCGATACGGGGGAACTCCGCTGGATCGCCCGCCGGGGCGAGATCGAGCGCGACGGCACCGGCCGTCCGGTCCGCTTCTCCGGCGTGGCGCGCGACATCACCGAACAGCGCTATGCCCGCGATGCGCTGGCTACGAGCGAGGCACGGTACCGCGCGCTGTTCGAGGCCATCGACGACGGCTTCTGCATCATCGAGTTCTTCGACGGGCCGCACGGACCTGCGAGCGACTACGTCCACGTCGAGGCGAACCCTGGCTACGAGCGCCATACGGGCATCCCGAACATCGTCGGCCGTACCCTGCGCGATCTTGCGGCCGCCGAGGCGGATGGCTGGCTCGACCTCTACGGAGGCGTCCTGCGGACGGGCGAATCGATCCGGTTCGAGCGCGCCTTTCCGGCCGCCGGGCGCCACATCGAGGTTTCCGCCGCCCGGATCGAACCGCCGAGCCGGCGCCAGGTCTCCGTGCTGTTCCGGGACATCTCGGCACGGCGCGCGGCCGAGGACGCCCTGCGCGCCAGCGAGGCCGTGGCCCGCGAGAACGTCGAGCGCGTGCAACTGGCGTTGGCCGCCGGTGCGATCATCGGGACCTGGGTTTGGGATCTCGCCGCCGACCGCTTCAGCGTGGACGAGGCCTTCGCCCGCAGTTTCGGCCTCGATCCCACCGTGGGACGCGAAGGCCTGAGCCTCGCCCAGGTCATCGAGACCGTGCACCCGGACGACCGAGACGCCCTGACGGCGGCGATTGGCACGGCGTTGGCGCAAGGCGGGCCCTACGCGCACCAATACCGCACCAAGCGTGCGGACGGGCTCTACTACTGGCTGGAGGCGAACGGGCGTGTCGAGCATGCTCCGGACGGCACGCCGTTGCGGTTTCCGGGCGTCCTGATCGACGTCGAGGAGCGACGCGCCGTCGAGGCCGAGCGCGAGCGCGTCACCGAGCAGCTCCGCAGCCTCAACGAGACCCTGGAGCAGCGCGTCGTCGAGCGGACGGCCGAGCTGATGCGGACCGAGGAGGCCCTGCGCCAGTCCCAGAAGATGGAGGCCGTCGGGCAATTGACCGGGGGCCTCGCCCACGACTTCAACAACATGCTCGCGGGCATCGTCGGTTCGTTGGAGCTGATGCAGACCCGACTGCTCCAGGGCCGGGTCGGCGATATCGAGCGCTACATCGCCGCCGCACAGGGCGCGGCCCGCCGCGCCGCCGCCCTGACCCATCGTCTTCTGGCGTTCTCGCGTCGTCAGACCCTGGCCCCGAAGCCCATTGATGCGAACCGTCTGGTGGAGGGCATGGAGGAGCTGGTGCGCCGCACCGTCGGGCCGGCGGTCTCCGTCGAGGTCGTGGGGGCGGCAGGACTGTGGTCGACCCATGTCGATCCGAGCCAACTGGAGAACGCGCTCCTCAACCTGTGCATCAACGCGCGCGATGCGATGCCGGACGGCGGGCGCATCGTCATCGAGACCGGCAACCGCTGGCTCGACTCGCGCAGCGCCCGCGAGCGGGACCTGGAGCCGGGCCAGTACATCTCCCTCTGCGTCTCGGACAACGGCACCGGCATGACGCCGGACGTGGTCGCGAAGGCCTTCGACCCGTTCTTTACCACCAAGCCCATGGGGGAGGGCACCGGCTTGGGGCTCAGCATGATCTACGGATTCGCCAAGCAATCGGGCGGGCAGGTGAGGATCTATTCCGAGCCCGGCGAGGGCACCATGGTGTGCCTGTACCTGCCCCGTCATCTCGGGGAGGCGGAAGGGGTGGAGGTGGTCCCGGACCTGTCCGAGGCGGCACGGGCGCGGGCGGGCGAGACGGTGCTGGTGGTCGACGACGAACCGACCATCCGGATGCTCGTCACAGAAGTGTTGGAGGATCTCGGCTACGCGGCCATCGAGGCGGCCGACGGCGCTTCCGGGCTGCAGGTGCTGCAATCGGATGTGCGCATCGACCTTCTGGTCAGCGATGTCGGCTTACCCGGTGGCATGAACGGCCGGCAGATGGCGGAGGCGGCGCAACTCTCGCGGCCTGGCCTGAAAGTTCTCTTCATCACCGGCTACGCCGAGAATGCGGCCCTCAACCACGGCCACTTGGCACCCGGCATGCAAGTCATGGTCAAGCCGTTCGCCCTCGAAGCACTGGCCGCCCGAATCCGCAACCTCATCGAAGGCACGGGTTGAGAGGCAGGTCCGTCGCGTCGGCGTGACCGTCCCGCGTGAAGGGCCGGCACGCTTCTGCGCCGGCCCTTCACGCGCCCTGCGGGACGTCAGGCCGGCTGGCGGCCGTCCTGGGCGTAGCGGTCGATGGCCGAGGGCAGGTCGCGCGACAGGCGCGAGAGAATGTCGGCCCGGCTCAGCCCGGTCTGCTTCTGCAGCCCATCGAGGGTCTCGGCGCCGATGGCTTTCTCGAGGTCCGCTTCCGGGATGTCGCGGTTCTGGCCCTGGTTGATCCAGGAATTGGCCGTCTCGCCATGGCCGCCCTTGGTGAAATGGTCGACGAGTTCGCTCAAGCCGCTGGCGATGAGGCCACCGACGCCGGCCGTACCGACTCCGCCGAGCAGGCTGCCGAGATTCCCGAGGTTGCTCGACCCGCTGCCCTGTGGAACGTGCGGAACGGTGCCGTGCGCGGCACCGGCGCTGCCGCTCTTCAGCAGCTCGGCGATCTTGTCACGGTTCTGGTAGCCGGCGACAGCCAGCAGACCCAGAAGGGCGGTCATCGAGGGGTAGCCCTTGCTCATGGTGGTGTCCTTTTCGTCTGAACGGGATCGTCTCGGTGGCACGTCGGGCCCGAAAGGGGCGGGCGACGACGAGACCTTGGACTAGGATGGAGGACTGGATCAGCGAGACGGGCGCAGCAGCCAACCGGCGGCGAAGGCCAACGCGGCCAGGGCCAGCACCGTTGCGCCGCGATTGGCGTCGGCGTAACCGACCGCCTGTCGCCCGTAAGCCTCACCCCGGCGACGGGTCTCGCGGGCGTAGCGGCTGCCGTCGTCGAGAAGGCGCTCGCCGCGGCGGCGTGCCTCGTGAGCGAGGTGGCTGCCGTCCTCGATCCAATCCTTCGCACGGTCGTGGGCCTGTCCGTAGGCGTATTGCGCACCTCCGGCTACCTGATCGACGGCGCCGCGCACCTGACGCGCGGGATCACCCGTGATGCCGCCGAGGGTCGATTGCGCCCGACCCTTGAGATGGCGCGTGGCGCCTCGGAACTGGTCGCTGTTCATGGTCGGCTCCTATCGGGACAGGCAACTTCAATGGGCAAATCGTAAGGGCGGGACGGCGCGATGCCGTCCCGCGAGGCGCACGATCAGATCTTGCTCTTGACCTTGTCGGCGAGGTTCTGGGCGCCGTCCTTGACGTCGCCGACGGTCTTCTGAGCTTCGCCCTTCAGTTCCTGGGCCTTGCCTTCCGCGACGAGCTTGTCGTTGCCGGTGACGTTGCCAGCGGCCTGCTTGACGTTGCCGACGGCCTCGTTGGCCAGGCCCTTGATCTTGTCGGTGGTGCTGCTCATCGAAAAAAACTCCTGTGCTGCGAGGGGGGTGAACGGACCGGTCGATCCCAACCGGCGGAGGGTCCGGCCCCGGGGAACCGAGGCCGAAGGGATCAGGCGCGACGCGCGTCGTAGCGGTCGGCCACGGCGCCGTCGTCCTGGTTCTGGTCGTCGTCGGTCTGCGTCTTTGCCTGATCGCCCGGGATGCCCCGCCTCTTGCCGAGGGCGTCCCACGCGGCGGCGCCGGATATCAGCGACGGGAATGGATCAGGAGGGCGAGGCCGTAGCCGACGGCGCCGGCGATCAGGAGCGCGACGAGTGGGCTTTCCTCGACTCGGTGGGCCACGGCACACCGGCCTTCGCGAAGGTAGTGGCCGGAATTCTCGTAGGCGTCCTCGGCGTAAGCCTGCGCCTGGTCGGCTGCATGCCCGACGCTATCCTTCGCCTGGTCGTAGAGATTTTCGGCGCTACCCTGCGCTTCGCGGAAGCGGCCTTCGACGGAGTCGCTCTGAGACCCGATGAGATCACCGATGGTGCCCTGAGCCTTTCCGGCGAGTTCCCGGGCAGCACCCGTCACGCGGTCCGTATCGACCATGATGTTCATCCTGTTGGTTGTTGTTGCGTTGGAAGCATTCGCTTCTGGCGGTTCGGGCTACGACGAGCGCGCCGAGCCGGACTTTCCCTCGGGCGTCCCCTCGGGCTCGGAGGAAGTCTTTTCGGCCTTGCCCTCGGCTTCGACCTTCACATCACCGGTCAGCTTGCCGATGGCCTCCTTGATGGACGCCTTGGCGACGGAATTCTTCTCCTCCTCAGAGGTCGGCTTGCGCGTATCGGTCATGTCCGTCCCCAAGGGCGATGCACTGGTCACGATGGTCAGATGGACCTCTGTGGATTTGGCGCAATAATACGGATGTACTGGTATCTTGGCTTTTTGTTACGGTGCGGTGGGGTTCGGAAATCCGTTGTCGCGCCCCCACACGATTACCTCCGAGCGCTTGTGAAGACCGAGCTTGCGGTAGAGCGCGGCGGTGTGGTTGCGGACCGTGTTGCGCGAGAGGTTCAGGCGCTTGGCGATGGCGTCGTCGCTCAGTCCGGAGCAGACGAGGCCGAGCATCTGTCGCTCTCGGACCGTGAGGGTGAGGGTCGGATCGTCCCCAGTCCGCTCACCCGGCTGGCGCAGGTTCGCGAGCTTTTCGATGAGTCCGCGGCTGAACCACGACGTGTCGGCCATCACCGCCTCGATGGCGGTGAACAGATCGCGCTCGGAGCGTTTGCGCTCCGTGATGTCCTGCAGGACGATGAGCACGAAAGCCTCGTCGGCGATGGTCACCCGCTCCGCCGAGATCATGCAGTCGAGTTCGCTGGGCTCCTGGGAGCTCAGGCAGGTCTCCAGCCCGACCACGTAACCGGTTCGGGTCAGTGCCGCCTCGAATCGGACGCGGGCGGCTTCGTTGACCCAGAGGCCGATCTCCTCGGGGGTGCGGCCGGTGACCTTGTCCTGTCCGTAGCCGAACACCCGGCTGAAGGCTTCGTTGACGCCCGTGATGGAGAAGCCATCGGCCCGGCACAGCATGGTCGGAACGGGCGTGAGCTGGAATGCCTTGGCGAAACGCTCCTCGCTCTGCCGCAGGGCGGTCTCGGCTTTCTTGCGCAACTCGAGGTCCGCGAAGGTGAACAGCATGCAGGGCTCGTCACCCATCTCGATGGGCTGCCCGGCGACGATGACGAAGCGGGTCCCGCCATCGGGCAGGGTCAGGCACGCTTCCATCTGCGGAATGGTGCCGCCCGCGTTGAGCCGGGCAATGGCGAGGTCGCGGCTGCGGGCACCGGCCAACACGTCGACCTCGTAGACGTTGCGGCCGATCACGGCGTCGCGGGTGTGCCCGGTCATTTCGAGGAACCCGGCGTTCACCTTGACGTGGCGCAGATCCGACAGCCGGGTGATCACCGCGGGCGCCGGATTGGCATTGAAAGTTTTCTCGAATCGTTCCTCCGCCTCGAACTGATCGGACACGTCCTTGAGGATCAGGGCGAGGCAGCTCGGACGTCCCTCCCGGTCCGTGGCCACGAGGCTTCGCAGGGAGTGCACGAAGGCGACGTCCGGACGGTCGGTCCGCTTCACGTCGACCACGACATCATGGAACGTCTCGCCCGAAACGACGCGCTCCATCGGGTAGTGCTCGGGTGCACGGTTGTTGCGATAGCGGAGGGAGAAGCGCTCGCGGTACGCGTCCACGGTGGCGCCGAGTTCTTCCAGGGCGTCGGCGCCGTGCATCGCCAACGCGGCCTCGTTGGCGTAGGTGATCGACTGATCTGGCTCGACCAGGATCACGCCCTCGCTGAGGCCGGCGATGATCTGCCGGAGTTCATGTCTGTCGACGCCAGACGTCACGGGTCCGCTTCGCTCCCCGCCGCCAGGGTGGCAGCGGGCGTCCAACGGACCGCACCCGGGCAAGTTCCGAATCGCCTCAAGGAAATCTGGTACCTACGTATCAAACGCTTAGGACGCCTTGACGAAAGCGCCTCCGGCATCGGCCCTGTGCACCGTGGAGTTCCGGGGCTGGCGGACCGGCTCGGACAGACGGTTTGCCGGTCGCGCCGGGGTTGCGCTCGCCGGCCTGTCACCCGTTTCCGACACAGCCGGTGCGGGAGCACACCGCCCGGCACCGGCGGCTGTAGACCGCGTCGCCTTCGGCGTTCACCTTGGCCGTGAGGTTGACTGAATCCCTTCCGCGGATCCGGCCCCACCATTCCGCCGCCGCGAGGGTTTCGGAAGAGGCCAAGCTCGTTACAGGCCCGAGGCTAACGTGACCCACGCCGACGATGTCGCCCCCGTATCGCCGGCCGGTCCCGTGGGCCCACGCACGGGCAACGGGGGCCTGACGCGCCGTCGCGTCGGCGCCATGCTGCTCGGTGCCGGTGCGGGAGGGCTGCTCTCGGGGCTTCCAGCCGTGTCGGCGCCGGCATCGGACGTGACCCGGTTCGTCGATTTCGAATGGGTCGATCCCGCACGCGGCCGCGTGGTACCGGCGCGGCTGTACTGGCCGGGCGCCTCGGCCCGAAAGGGGCCGGTGCCGCTCATCGTGTTCTCCCATGGCCTCGGTGGCTCGCGGATGGGCTACAGTTACCTCGGCGAAGCATGGTCGGCGCAGGGCACGGCGAGCCTTCACATCCAGCACGTCGGAAGCGACCAGACCTTGTGGCAGGGCAACCCGATTCTGCTCCTCGACCGCCTCGACAGCGCGGCCGACGAACGCGAGGCCATCGAGCGGACGCACGACGTGAGCTTTGGCCTCGACCAGTTGCTCCAGCGCGGCAATCCCTTCCACGCCGCCATCGACCGGAAGCGCATCGTCGCGGCGGGGCATTCCTACGGGGCCAACACCACGCTGATCCTCACCGGCGCCCAGGTGGTGCGCGATGGAAAGCTCCTCGGCTTCCGCGACCCGCGCTTCTCGGCCAGCATCGTCATCTCGGCCCCGCCCTTCTACGGCGAGACCGACCTCGCGGCAGTCCTTGCCTCCGTCGACGTTCCCACGCTCCACGTGACCACGACGGAAGACACAATCCGCATTCCCGGTCGCTACTCCCCCGTCCAGGACCGCCTCGACGTCTATGCGGCGATCCCGACGCAGCAGAAGGCCCTCGTGGTGTTCCAGGGCGGCTCGCACAGCGTGTTCACCGACCGATCGTTGAGGAACGGTGGACCGCTGAACCCGCTGGTGAAGCGTGCGACGGCGGAGGTCGGCCTAGCCTTCCTCGATCTGGTCCACCGCTCCGCTCCCGTTCCGCTCGAAGAATGGGGTGCCACGTGGAAGCCGATCCTGGCGGCGGCACCGACGCCGTTTCCGGTTGCCGCACAATTGGCGAACCATAAGCGCCGGGCCTGAAGCGAGGTCGGATGCCGTCCCCGCGTTGCGGACGGAAACGGGAAACCCACTCACCGACGCGAAATCCACGCGCGCTCGATCACCCGGCCGCCCATTCAGGCATCGAACCGCGCGCCGACCCGGTCGAGATGCAGGTAGTTCGGGTTGAAGGACGCGACGCGTTCCAGGGCCGGCAGGTCCGGGATGGTCAGGCGGCGCCCCCTCAGTTCGAGCAGCCCTTGCCGACGCAGGGACTGCAGGGTCCGGTTGACGTGGACGGGTGTGAGGCCGGCGACCTCGGCGAGATCCGTCTGCGTCAATGGTAGATCGCAGCCTCCGTCCTGCATGTGGCCGATCCCGCGCAGGCGATAGAACAGCTCGCAGAACAGGTGGGCGAGGCGCTCCACCGCGTCCCGCCCGCCGAGGTTGAGGATCCACTCGCGTTGCGTCGCCGCGTTCACGAGGGATTCCCACCACAGCGCCCGCGTGACCCGTGGACGGGCTGTCATCATCTCCTCGAACGCGGGCGGCGGAATCTCGACGAGCGCGACGGGGCTCAGTGTTCCGATGGAGTGATCCATCTCGGACAACACGAAGACGTTGTGGTCGCATAGGTCGCCGGGCAAAAAAAGCGCCACGATCTGGCGACGTCCGTTGGGGAGTTGCTTGTAGCGGCAGGCCCACCCGGACAGGATGAGGCGCACTGCCCGCGGGGCCTCACCTTCGCGGACGATGTCCGCACGCGAGGCGAAGCGGCGAACCGGGCCCTCGGTGAGGATCTCGAGTGTCCGCCGATCTTCGTTGGACAGGCGACTGAACTGCTCCAATTTGGCGATCAGAGGGTGATCCACGGTCCGGTCCTCCGTTTCCGACTTCCATCCATGTGCGGAACGCGGACACTGCGCCGCACCTGATCCAGGTAAGGTCATCGAGCCATCACCTGTGTTAGCATTCTTTTGCCGTAACGCCGCCCGTGCGGCTCAGACCATCGCGAGCCCGCTCTTGCCACAGTTCCACTTCCACCTGCGTACGCCGGCCGGCCTCGACCCCGACGATGACGGCCTCGCCCTGGCCGACCTCGACACCGCTTACCTCGAAGTCTGTGCTTCGATTCCCGACATGGCGGCGGAATTCGCGCGCAAGGGGCTCAGTCCACTGCCCTACGCCTTCGTCATCGCCGATGCCGCCGGCATTCCCCTGATGGAAGTACCCTTCGCGGAGCGTTTGAACAGCCTGCGCAAGTCGGCCCGGCCCGGGCAACTGGCACGGGCGCGCCAGTTGTCGGGCGAGATCGCCGAAGTGATCCGTGCGGCGCGTGAAACCACGGAACGGTCGCGGGAGATCCTTGCCCGGTCGCGGGCGTCATGATGGCGCCCCGGTCGAGGGTGCCCGGCGAGCACGTGCCCCCCGTCGGAGACGCGTGATGATCGGGCCCGCGCGCTTCCCTGTGGTCGGCATCGGCGCTTCGGCCGGTGGAATCGAGGCGCTGGAGACGCTGTTCTCCGGCCTCGGCCTCGACGGCGACCTTGCCTACGTGGTCGTCACCCATGTCAGCCCGGACAGAGAAAGCTTGCTGCATGAGGTGCTTGGCCGCTTCACCAAACTCCCGGTGATCGTGGCGGAGGACGGGATGCCGGTGGAGCCGGGGCGCATCTATGTGCTTCCGGCCAGGATGCTGCTCGGCATCGCCGATGGCCGTCTCAGACTGCGCGAGCACGACCCGGTTCAGCGCGAGCGCAACCCCATCGACCTGTTCTTCAGCGACTTGGCACGGGCCTACGGCGAATACGCCGTCGGCGTGGTCCTCTCCGGCGGTGGCACGGACGGGACCCTCGGCATCAAGGCGATCAAGGAGCGTGGCGATTTAACCTTCGCGCAAGGATCGGACGGCACGGTGCCGCGTCATCCGGACATGCCGGCCAGCGCCATCGCCACCGGGCTCGTCGATTTCGAGTTGCCGGCCGACGCCATCGGCGCCCAACTCGCCGAATACGCCCGCAGCTTCGGTGTGATCGAGGGGTTGGAGACGGCGGCCGCCGAGGCGGCCATGTCCGAGATCCACGCTTTGCTGCGCGATCAAGTCGGACACGACTTTTCTGGTTACAAGCCGAAGACCTTTGCCCGGCGGGTCCAGCGCCGGATGCAGGTGGCCCGCCTCCACCGAATCGAGAACTACGTCGAGCGTCTGCGTGCGGACGGGACCGAAGTCACCGCGCTGTTCCGCGACCTGCTCATCAACGTCACCAATTTCTTCCGCGACGGCGACGCGTTCGAGGCCCTGAAGCTGCGGGTGTTGCCCCGCCTGTTCGAGGGGCGCGGAGCAGGCGACACGATCCGGGTTTGGGTGCCCGGATGCGCCACGGGCGAGGAGGTCTACTCCATCGCCATGTTGATGCGCGAGCACATGGACGGCCTGCGCGCCGTGCCGCGCGTACAGATCTTCGCCACCGACATCGACGATCCGGCCCTGGCCGTCGCCCGATCCGGACGCTACCCGGAGGCGCTTCTCGACACCGTCTCGCCCGAACGCCGTCGCCGGTTCTTCTCGGCCGAGGGCGGTTCCTACGTCGTGGTCAAGGCGGTACGCGAATTGTGCGTTTTCTCGCCCCACAGCGTGATCCGCGATCCACCGTTCTCACGTATCGATCTCGTCTCGTGCCGCAATTTGCTGATCTATTTCGGCCCGGTCGTGCAGGCGCAGGTGATCCCGATCTTCCACTACGCTCTGCGCCCGCGCGGGCACCTTTTCCTCGGTACGGCCGAGAACGTCAGCCAGTTCGGCGACCTCTTCACGCCGATCGACAAGAAGCACCGCATTTTCCAGGCACGCGACACCGAGCGGTCCGGCGCCGCGCTGCCGCTCGCGATCAGCGGCACGCAACTCGCCCCGTTCGCGCGGCGCTCCGGCCAAGCCGTGCGCCCGCCTCCCTTCAATCCAGAATCCGGCGCGTCCGTGCGGCAGGCGGTCGAGAGCCACGTCGTCGAGCGTTTCGCCCCGGCCCACGTCGTCGTCGACCGCGAAGGCGACGTGGTCCACTACTCCACCCGCACCGGAAAGTATCTGGAGGCGCCCGCCGGGCTGCCCAGCCGCCAGCTCCTGACCCTGGCGCGCCGGGGCCTGCGTCTCGATCTGCGCTCGGCCTTGCGCGAGGCGATCGAGTCGCACGGCCCCGCCTTCCGCTCGGATATCGCCGTCGAGGGCGAGGAAGGGCGTATCCAGGTCGTCTCGATCACCGTCGAGCCGCTACCCCTGCGCGAGGGTGCCGATCCGCTCCTCGTCGTGCTGTTCCACGATCAAGGGCCGTCCTTGAGCCGGAGCGACGCCGAGCAACGCGACGCGCGGCCGAAGCCCGGCTCGGACGCGCTGCAACTCGAACATGAGTTGCGCGACACCCGCGAGCGCCTGCAGACGCTGATCGAGGAATACGAGACCGCCCTCGAGGAGCTGAAGTCGTCGAACGAGGAGCTGGTTTCGGTCAACGAGGAGCTGCAATCGACCAACGAGGAACTGGAGGCCTCCAAGGAAGAGCTGCAATCGCTCAACGAGGAACTGCAGACGGTCAACCACGAATTAAGCGGTAAGATCGACGTCCTGGACCGGGCGAACAGCGATCTCCGCAACCTGTTCGACGCCAGCGGCCTCGCCATCGTGTTTCTCGACCGCGACCTCATCATCCGCACGTTCACGCCGGCGGTGGCGCGGTTCATCCCGATCCAGGACGGCGACCGCGGCCGGCACCTGACCGACTTCGCCGTACGTCCGGCCTACCCTGACCTTGCGGAGGACCTCGCCCGCGTCCTGACCGACGGCAAGGAGATCGAGCGCGAGATCGAGCAGCCCACGATCCGTGACGGCAACCGTCGCCACGTGGTGCGGATCTCGCCGTATCGGGCCTTGAATGCGGCGATCACGGGCGCGGTGGTGAGTTTCGTGACCGTCCCGGCCGTGGGGTAAGGAGCGAGCAGGATCCGCGCCATCGAAGCGCAACCGCCCTCCGTTTCGACCGGAAGAATTCCGACGGGCTCGTGAGCGCTTCGGATCGTGCGAGATCGCGCAGCCAACGCCGCACAGTCCTGCGGAAAGATGAAGCCAGGATGGTATCGGAGGATGAGTGGATCGCCCTCGATTGCCACACGGAACCGGTGCCAGCCGCGGTCTTGGTGTTGGAACGGAGCGCGCGCAGCAGGTGTGATCAACCTGTCGGCGCGTGCGCGCTGGAACGGATATCAGGCGAGGAACGCAATCTGACAGCTACGGCCCGCGGTCCTTTCAGGATGCTGGCGACGACCGGGCTCGTCATCAATGGCGATGGGTTCGTCGCCGAGCCTCCAGAGATGCTCGGCGGGCTGGAGTTCGAGCGCGTAGGGCGGCAGGTAGATCAGGCGTAGGCCTCTGGTCACGCGCAGACCGGGCTCCGAGTGCCAGCCGGCCCCGTCGAGAAGTGGGATAACGGTGCGTCGCTCGCCCGCCCAGACCTCAAGGGCGAACAGCGCCAGAAGGCCCTGAGAGCGGCTTGGAGACGCCGTTGCCGACGTACCAGTGGCTCTCGCCGCTGGCGGGCGCTGCGAAGGCGGTGACGTAGAGCCATTCGTAGCGGTGACGGCCGGGTTCGATCGGCCGTCGTCCGCGCGGCGGCCAGACCCGGCGCGTGATCGGCTTCAGCTCGACACGGTGCTCGTCCGTGCAGAAAAGCGCGACCGGCCGGCCGGGGTGGCGTGCCTCTTCCTCGGCGAGGGTGGCGGCGAGTTTCTTGAGGGTGGTCTGTGACTCGGAGCCGGGTTCCTCGGCCGTGGTGCCTGGATCGACCAGCCGATCGCCTGCAGCGCCTCCCAGGCGCGCTGCGGGTAGACCGAGATCAACCCGAGTTCGGTTGCCATCCACGCTGCGATCGTGGGCTTACTCCAGGGCCCACCATCGGGCGGAGGCCTAGCGAGGCCTACGCGACAGCTTGTCCAGAAGATCAGGGGGCAGAAGTCGCGGGGCCGTTCCCTTGCGGCGCCGCCGGTCGCCCAGCGCATCAGGACCGAACTGATTGTAGCGTTTTGCCAACTGTTCCAGCCAACGCTGCACGAAGCCGGTCGTGGCCGCGACATCCGCCAACGGCTTGCTCTGCGCCAGAAGCCAGATCGCCTGGTAATGCCGTGCCGCGCGCGGGTCGTCGCTGGTTCGAGCACGCCGACCCAGTTCCGCAAAACATAGATGATCGACGATGTGAGCTGGGTTCGCCTCCATGAGACATGACCCAAACCCTAACCATCACTCCGCTCGGCGAGAATCCCCGCCGCGTCAATCAGACGGAAACAGTTTTACGCGGTCTCGGTTTCTCCGAGCATGGTCCGGGTGGTGGCGAGCATCGCCTTCATCGCATCCGTCGCACCCCGATACGCCGGCGTCCCCACGTCCCAATTCTGCGTCGCGAGGGCTGCGATCATCCGTTCAGCCTCCTCCAGGGCTTTGGCTTCGGACTTGAGAAGGTCCGATAGAGCGGGGTGAGCGGCGAGGGGACCGGTCCGCAGGAGCGCGCCGAGGCTCGCTCCATTGTTCCACGGCAGCTTTGCGAGTCCGCGGTCGGGTTCGGCGAGTCCCACCAAGACTCGGGCCAGTTTGCGCTTCCAGGCTCCGATATCCGCCGGGAGGCGTACAAGTGCATAGGTGGACGGCTCATGACCGCTCGATGCCAGAGCCGTCTGCCCAAGGGCTTCGGCCTTCACCAGGCGATTGGTGATCAGCTCGATTTCCTCGTGGGTCTTCGAGGCCTTGCCGGCGATGTTCTGGACGCTGCTGGAGATTTCGGCCGTGGCCTGACGCTGCTGTCCGAGCATGTGTGCGATGGCTCGGTTGAGGTCGCTTGCCTCA
Organism: Methylobacterium sp. Leaf87; assembly: GCF_001422775.1. Classification (NCBI taxonomy): domain Bacteria; kingdom Pseudomonadati; phylum Pseudomonadota; class Alphaproteobacteria; order Hyphomicrobiales; family Methylobacteriaceae; genus Methylobacterium; species Methylobacterium sp. Leaf87. The sequence goes on from NZ_LMMI01000059.1 coordinate 128,287, forward strand.
CCGATCCGTTCGTTGGCCTGCGAAACCCGTGTCTCGAGACCATCGACAATGTTGCGGCCCGTCGCGACGGCGACGCGGCTCTCGCTCACCGCCTGGGCGATGGAGCCCATCTCGACCGTGAGGGTGTTGAGCAGGGAGCGGATCTCGCCCGTGGATTTTGCGGTCTGGGCCGACAGCGACTTGACCTCGGCGGCGACGACCGAGAATCCGCGACCGGCTTCCCCGGCCCGTGCCGCCTCGATGGTCGCGTTGAGGGCGAGCAGGTTCGTCTGGCTCGAAATCGCCGCGATGGCGGTGGCCATCACCTCGATCTGGGCAATTGCGCGTTCCAGCACCACGACGCGGTCGGCGATCTGGACGGTCCGACCCTCGATCTCCTGCATCGCGTTGCGGGCTTGGCTGCCGTCGGTGATGCAGGTCTGCATGGCGGACAGCGCGTCGTCGGCGACCCTGACCACGGTGTCGGAGGTCTGGGCGACCTCGGCGATGGAGGCGGCGAGTTCCTCCGTCGCACCCGCGATGGTCTGGGTCGCGCGGGCCACTTCGCCGACGTCGTAGGTCATCCACCCCGTGTTGGTGGCGGCTTCGGACGCCTCCCGTGCCAGGCGGGCCGTGCTGCCGAGGGCACGGAGCGTGGCTCGATCGGCATCGACCCGGACCTGGCCCAAGGCGGTCTTCAGTAGACCGTCAGGGAGATCGATGGCATCGCGGTCCTGCGTCGTCATCAGGCGCTCGACCGCGCGTACCAGACGGGCATCGTCCGAGGCCGGCATCGCGGCCACGGGCTCTTCGGACGCGGCTCGGGTCTTCGTGGACCTGGCGAGGGGAAAACCGAGCATCGTGGGCGTCCTGTTGGTGGTGCCTAAAAATTAGTGTCCCCCAGTTAAGAAACGCTGAAGGCATGGACATCAATCGACTTGCATTCGAGTCCGGCATCTATCCTTGAGTTGTGCTTAATCTTGCGATGCAGCGCTCAGAACGTATTGGCAGGTTGTGTATCGCTACCATTGTGCGGTGCAAATCGAATTGCGATAGGGCGAGGTAAATACCGATAAACCATTTCCCCAAGCCTTTGCGATGCAATGGCATCACGGCGTCGCTTCGGAGCCGTACAAGAATCGTAGGAATGTGATCGACCCTCGGGGTCACGCCCGTGCTGCGATGCCGCCCGCGTCCGTTCCGACAGGGCCGGGCAAGGGGATGTCGACGGCCGGAAGAACAAGTCCGGCCTTGCGCTCCATGAGCGTCGGGGATGGCACCGGTGCCTCGATGGTGCAGACCACGCCGTCCGAGGCGTAGTGAAGCTTGACCTCTCCGGCGAGATCACGGGCGAGGCTGCGCTCGATCAGGCGGGAGCCGAATCCCGTCCGGGTCGGCGGCACGACGGGCGGACCGCCGCTCTCGCTCCAACGGAGGTGAAGGCGCAGCTCCGGATCCCGGATCGCCGACCAGGCGATCGCGACACGGCCGCCTTCGCGGGACAGTGCCCCGTACTTGACCGCGTTGGTCCCGAGTTCGTGAAGCGCCATGGCGATGGAGAGGGCGAAGCGCGGCGGTAGGCGCAGGGGTGGTCCGGTGACGCGGAAGCGGGAAGATTGCGGATCGCCATTCGGCCCGTACGCATCGAGCGGTGCGATGGCGTCGGCCACCACCGTGGCGAGTTCGGCCCCTTCCCAACTCTCGCGGGTGAGCACGTCGTGAACCCGCGCCAGGGCGAGGAGGCGTGCCTCGAACGCGGCACGGGCGGCGGCCGCGTCCTCACCCTCGAGCCGGCGCAGGGACTGGCCGGCGATGGATTGCACGGTGGCGAGGGTGTTCTTCACCCGGTGATTGAGTTCGTGGATCAGGAGCAGGAGATGCTCCTCGGCGCGCTTGGCGTCGGTGATGTCGACATTGCATCCGGTGTAGCCGAGGAACGTCCCGGTATCGTCCTGGCGCGGCACGCCCTCGCAGCGGAGCCAGCGGATGCGTCCCGTGCGGTCAATGACGCGGACCTCGCCACGGAACGGCTGGCGAGCCTCGAACGCCTCTCGGAACAGGGCCGAGAATCCGGGCAGGTCGTCGGCATGGACGATCCGGTGCCAGCCGTCGCCCGCGAGGGTGTGGGCCGCCGCACCGAAAAGATGCTCGAAATGCATGTTGGTGAAGCTGATCTCGGCCGACGCGTCGGTCATCCAGATCAGGGCCGGCGCCGAATCGGCCATGTGCCGGAACCGCGCCTCGCTTTCCCGCAAGGCGCTCAAGCCGCGTTCGGTCTCGGCCAGGGCCCGGTCACGTTCGGTAATGCGGGTCCGCAGGCGCTCGGAGGCCTCGGCGAGGACCTCGCCGAGGCTGCGGATCTCGTTGATCGGCGAGGTGATGCGCGGGATCGCCTCGCCGCGCGCCAGGGCCGGCCCCGTCGCCGCCAGGCGCCGCAGGGGGCGCGCCACCCGAGACCACAGGCTCACGGCCAGGACCGACGAGGTCGCCAGGACGAGGAGCCCGAAGCCGCAGAACGCCCAGATCCAGCCGTGCAGGCGTGCCTCGACGAGGGATTGCGGGATGACGGCGCCCACCGTCCATCCGGTGAGCCGGGCGCGGGCCTCGACGACGGTGACGGGCCGCATCGCCCGGTCCTTGCCCTCCCAGACCCCCGGGGTACCGGTCTGCTTCTGCCGCAGGGTCGCCAGGCGTGGCTGACCGACGATGGCGTCCGCATCGGGAATGCGTGTGAGCACGATCCCGTCCCGGTCGGAGATGCCCGTGGTCCAGCCGACGATGCTCTCCCGGGCGGTGAGGGCCTGCAGACGTCCCACGGGCGCGGTGAAGCTGAGGATGTAGGCGACTTCGGTGTCGAGCATCACCGGAACCGCAATGGCGTAGGTGGCCGCCCGCGGAGTCGCTCCGTGCAGCAGCCCGGACACGACGGCCCGTTGCCCGCCCGCCGTGATCTCCCGGTCGAATGGCAGGCTCCCCTTCGGCATCGGTGCGCCAATGGGAACCGCCGTGTTGACGAGTTGCTGCCCGTCGGGCCGGCGCAGGAGGAGGTCGAGACCGACGGCGTCGCGGACGAGGCGCGCCTGCGTGTCGAAATTCGCGAACTCCGAATCCCTCAGGCGTGGCGAGGTCGCGAGGGTCTGGAGCACGGAAACGAGGCCGGCCGTATCCCGGTCCACCGATAGGGCGATGCTCCGGACGTTCTCGCGGGCATCCTGTTCGAAGCGTGCCCGCTCGGTTCCGGCGTAGCGAACGAGCAGGATCGCGGTGAACAAGAGGCCCGGCCCGATCAGCGCGACGACGAGGGCGATGAGGTAGACCTGTGTCGAGACGTCCCGGCGCCAGAGATCGGGAATGAGCCGGCCGAGACGCTTCGAGCGCCGCCGGAATCGTCCGAACCGCGTTCGCTCGGGTGGGAAGCCACCGGGCACGTGCGTGCCATCGCCGGAATGCGGCTCGGGCTCCCTCATGGGCGATCGACGTGACCGAGATCGCGCGCCGGACTGACCCGGTCCCGCACCCGTTGCTTCAGGGCCTTCACGTCCGGAAAGCCGCCATCCAGCGTTCGGTCCCAGATGGTGTCGGGGCCGCAGGCGATGATGAATACGCCTCCGGTTCCGGGAATCAGGGCGACCTCCCCGATATCGTCCCGGAAGGAGGAGAGCAGTTCCTGGGCCATCCAGGCTGCACGCAGGAGCCACTGGCACTGCGTGCAGTAGGTAATGGAGACCCTCGGCTTCTCTTGCGGGGCGAGTGCAGTACCGTCCATGCCCGGCACAGCGCACCGAACCTCCCTGCCTTGTCAACAGCGCGACGGCGGCGGCGCGGAGGTCCGGAGGAGGTATTTTCGAGGTCGTACCGAGGCCTCCGGCACGCGTTTCCCGTGGCGTATGTCGGGCCGGGCCCTTCCCGTGCCTAAGGTCATGCCTATCTGTCGCAGGGTAGTGCGGTTCCGCACGTCGTTGCCCCCGGGAGTCTCGTTCATGCAGCCTGGCGCCGCCCTTTCGGCCGGACCCTCCGTCTTCGGTCGGATCCGCACGGCTTTCGTCGCCTTGGCGCTCGCGACCTCCCTCGCGGGATGCGGCGCCATCAACCGGGTGCCGACCCTCGAGGAGAGTGCCAAATCGTCGTGGAGCGAGGTGCAGAACCAGTACCAGCGCCGGGCCGACCTGATCCCCAATCTCGTTGAGACGGTGAAGGGCTACGCCCAGCAGGAAAAGGACGTGCTCGTCGGCGTCACCGAGGCGCGGGCCAAGGCTTCCAGCGTCAAGGTCGACGCCTCGACGGTGACCGATCCGCAGAAGTTCAAGGAATTCCAAGATGCCCAGAACCAGCTTTCGGGTGCCCTCGGACGCCTGCTGGTGACGGTGGAACGCTATCCCGACATCAAATCGAACCAGAACTTCCTTGCCCTGCAGTCGCAGCTCGAGGGCACCGAGAACCGGATCGCCGTGGCGCGCCGCGACTACATCGGCGCGGTGCAGGCCTACAACACCGAGGTCCGGACGATTCCCGGACGCTGGATCGCGGCGTGGTTCTATCCCGAAGCCAAGCCGATGGAGACCTTTACGGCGACGCCGAATTCCGAGCGGCCGCCGAACGTGAAGTTTTAGACGTTCATGCCGGTGATCCCGGGGCGAGGATTGCGTGCCGTCCTTCTTGGGCTCGCCCTCGTGTTCCAGGCGGGACTGGCGCTCGCGGCCGATCCGTCCTTCCCAGCACTGACTGGACGGGTCGTCGATGCGGCTGGTATCCTGAAACCGGAGGATCGCGCCGGCCTCGAATCGAAGCTCAAGTCCTACGAGGACAAGACCTCCGATCAGGTCGTGGTCGCCACGGTGCCGGACCTCCAGGGCCTGACGGTGGAGGATTACGCCAACCGGCTGTTCCGGTATTGGGCCCTCGGCCAGAAGAAGACCGACAACGGCGCTTTGCTTATCGTGGCACCCAAGGACCGCAAGGTTCGTATCGAGGTCGGATACGGTCTCGAGGGAGCCCTGACGGATGCCCTGTCGAAGGTGATCATCACCACGGCGATCGCCCCACGCTTCAAGGATGGGGATTACGTCGGTGGTCTGAACGCCGGCGCCGATGCCATGCTGTCGATCCTGTCCGGAGATGCCGAGACATGGCATCGCAAGGCCGAGATCCGCCGCGACGAGGCCGACCCCGGCCAAGTCATCGTCTTCATCGTCATCTTCCTGGTGATCCTGTTTCTCGCCTACCGGATGAATCGCGGGCGGCGCGGCGGCGGTTTCGTCATTCTTCCCGGCCCGTCCTCCGGCGGGTGGAGCGGCGGCGTTTCGGGCGGCTTCGGCGATGGTGGCGGATTTTCGGGTGGGGGCGGTTCGTCGGGTGGCGGAGGAGCCTCGGGTGACTGGTAAGCCGATCCTGGACTGCGCGGAACGGACGCGGATCGCCGAAGCCGTCAGCCGTGCGGAAGCCGCGACATCGGGCGAGATCGTCGTCCTGGTCGCGGCCCGCGCGGGATCCTACCGGTCGGCGCCCTTGGCTTTCGCCCTGGTCTGCGGCCTCCTCGTGCCCTGGCCGCTGATCCTGCTGACGCCGTGGAGCGCCGTCTCCATCGCCCTCGGGCAGGCCGTCGTCGTTCTCGCGGCCCTGGCGGCCGGTTTGCACCCGCGCCTGCGGATGGTTCTCGTGCCGCGCGCGATCCGCCGGGCCCGGGCGCATGAGGCGGCGCGGCGGGAATTCTGTTCGCGGGGGCTGGCACGGACGCCGGAGCGCACCGGGGTGCTCATCTTTCTCGCCTGCGCCGAGGGGCATGCCGAGATCGTAACCGATTCCGGGATCGCCGCTCGGGTTCCGTCCGCCGCCTGGAACGCTTCCATCGGTGCGCTGCTCGGAGCCCTGCGCCGGGGTGAGATGGAGGCTGGTCTCATCGCCGCCGTGGCGGATGTCGGGGCGATTCTCGCGGCCGAACTGCCGGAGCGCGGCGGCGGACCTGACCTCCTGCCGAACCGGGTGATCGTGGTCGATTGATCTGCCGGCCGTGGGCGAGCTGGTGACACTCTGCAAATGATGTTTGCGGATCGCGCGAGATGTCTGGCCCTCGCCGTCGAATTGCGTAACAAGGGGGCTTGACGATCTGCCAGCAAGGACAGGTCGCAGGAGCGAGACGTCGATGAGTGCGATCACCAAGCACGGGCCATGGGCCCTCGTCGGAGCGTTGGGCGCGGCCGCCCTCGCCATCGTTGCCACGACCCGGGGCGAGACGGTCAACGCTCTCTGGATCGTCGTGGCGGCGGTCTGCACCTACCTGATCGCGTACCGCTACTACTCGCTCTTTATTTCCAGCAAGGTCATGCGCCTGGACGATACGCGCCAGACGCCCGCCCACGTGCACAACGACGGTCTCGATTACGTCCCCACGAACCGCAACGTGCTTTTCGGGCACCATTTCGCCGCCATCGCGGGCGCCGGGCCCCTGGTCGGCCCCGTGCTCGCCGCGCAGATGGGGTACCTGCCTGGCCTGCTCTGGATCCTCGCGGGTGTGGTTCTCGCCGGCGCCGTGCAGGACTTCATGATCCTGTTCATCTCGATGCGCCGCGACGGCCGCTCGCTCGGTGAATTGATCCGCGCCGAACTCGGCACCATTCCGGGCGTCATCGCCCTGTTCGGCACCTTCATGATCATGGTGATCCTCCTCGCCGTGCTGGCGATGATCGTCGTGAAAGCTCTGGCCGAGAGCCCATGGGGCACCTTCACCGTCGCGGCGACGATCCCGATCGCTATGATGATGGGCCTCTATGCCCGCTACATCCGCCCCGGGAAGGTCGGCGAGGTCTCGATCCTCGGCTTCGTGTTGCTGATGCTCGCCATCGTGTACGGCGGCAACGTCGCGGCCGATCCGTATTGGGGCCCGTTCTTCACCTTCACCGGTACCCAGCTCACTTGGATGCTCATCGGCTACGGCTTCGTCGCTTCGATCCTTCCAGTCTGGCTGCTCCTCGCCCCGCGCGACTACCTCTCGACCTTCCTCAAGATCGGTACCATCGTCGGCCTGGCGCTCGGCATCGTCTACGTCGCCCCGCACATGAAGATGCCGGCGGTCACCAAGTTCGTCGACGGGTCCGGTCCGGTCTGGGCCGGCACGCTGTTCCCGTTCCTCTTCATCACCATCGCGTGCGGCGCGGTGTCGGGCTTCCACGCCCTGATCTCGTCGGGCACCACCCCCAAGCTCATCGAACGGGAATCCGACGCACGCTTCATCGGCTACGGCGGCATGCTCATGGAGAGCTTCGTGGCCGTCATGGCCCTGGTCTCGGCCAGCGTCATCGAGCCGGGTATCTACTTCACTATGAACTCGCCCGCCGGCCTCGTCGGCACGACGCCGGAGAGCGCCGCCGCCGCGGTGACGAAACTCGACCCGGCCTTTGCGATCACCGCCGAACAGATCGCCCAGACTGCAGTCGACGTCGGCGAGCACTCGATCATCTCCCGCGCCGGCGGTGCGCCGACCCTCGCGGTCGGCATGGCGCACATCATCTCCTCCGCCATCGGCGGCAAGGCCATGATGGCGTTCTGGTACCATTTCGCCATCCTGTTCGAAGCCTTGTTCATCCTGACCGCCGTGGACGCGGGCACCCGGGCCGGCCGCTTCATGCTGCAGGATCTTCTCGGGCTGATCTCACCGACGTTCAAGGACACCACGGCCTGGGCGCCCAGCATCCTGGCCACCGCGCTGTGCGTCGGCGCCTGGGGCTACTTCCTCTACCAGGGCGTCACCGATCCGCTCGGCGGCATCTACACCTTGTGGCCGCTGTTCGGCATCTCGAACCAGATGCTGGCCGCCGTGGCCCTGACGCTCGCCACCGTGGTGATCTTCAAAATGAAGCGCGAGCGCTACGCCTTCGTCACGATCATCCCCACCGTGTGGCTGTGCATCTGCACCCTCACCGCCGGCTGGCAGAAGATCTTCTCGGCGGACCCCAAGATCGGCTTCCTATCGCATGCCGACCGCTTCTCGGCGGCGATCGCCGAGGGCAAGGTGCTGGCTCCGGCCAAGAACATGGCCGACATGCACAAGATCGTCTTCAACGACCGCATCGACGCGGCCCTCGCGGTGATGTTCGTCGGGCTGGTGGTGGCCATCGGCGTCTTCGGCATCAAGGCTTGCGTGAAGGCCTATCGCGCCGATCGCTGGACAGCCCTGGAGAGCGGCGGCCCCGCCGCCGTCGCAGCGGAGTAGGCACCATGGCGCTGTCGTCGATGGAGTTGCGGGACCGTCTCAAGACCTTCTCGAAATGCGTCTGCGACGGCGCCCGCCTCATGGTCGGGCAGGGCGATTACGAGGCCTATGCCAGCCACATCCGCAGGACGCATGCGGATCAGGAGCCGATGAGCGAGCGGGAATTCTTTCGGAACCGCGAGAATGCCCGCTTCGGAGTGGGGAACCGGAACGGCTTTCGTTGCTGTTGAGACACCCCACCCGATCCGTATCTAGCGTACGGGCGCCCGATCGGGCGCCTGTGTCGCGCCGGTCAGCATTCATCCCGAAACAAATCCCCTGCATCCAGTATCCATGGGTCCCGGCTGGCAGCCTGTGCGACCACGGCTGAGCGCTCGTTCGTGGAGACGGCATGGGTCTCGTTCAATACGCGCTGAAGTTCCGGATCACGATCTACGTGCTCGCCGTGCTGATGATGCTCGGCGGGGCGGCGGCTGTGGTGGTGGCGCCGAAGGACGTGCTGCCCACCGTGGATATTCCGGTGGTCGTGGTGGTGTGGACCTATAACGGGCTCTCCACCTCCGAGATGGAACGGCGCATCACCACCTACGCCGAGTTCTCGCTCTCCAACAACGTCAACAACATCGCCCGTATGGAATCGACCACCCTGCAGGGTACGGCGATTCAGAAGATCTATTTCGACGGGGCCGTGAGCATCGATCTCGCCATCGCCCAGACCGTCTCGGCGATGAATTCCATCCGCGCGACCATGCCGCCTGGTGTTCAGCCGCCCATCGTCCTGCGATTCTCGGCCTCCTCCGTACCGGTCATCCAGCTCTCCCTCGCCTCCGACCGCGAGAGCCTGACCAAGGTCTACGACTACGCACAATACCGCATCCGCCAACGCCTGACCCAGGTGCCGGGCTCGACCCTTCCGTCGCCCTTCGGCGGCACGCCGCGCCAGATCATGGTCGATCTGGACCTTCACGCGCTCCAGGCGCTCGGGCTCACGGCACTCGACGTCACCAACGCCGTCACCGCTCAGAACCTCACGGTGCCCTCGGGCCTCGCCAAGATCGGCGAGCAACAATACCCGATTCAGCTCAATGCCTCGCCCGACGCCATCGACGCCTTGAACCAGATCCCCATCCGTGTGGTGGGTGGCCAGCCGATCCTGGTGCGCGACGTGGCTCACGTCCGCGACGGCGGTCCGCCGCAGGTCAATATCGTGCGCGCCGACGGTGTGCATTCGGTGCTGATGCGGATTTTCAAGAACGGAACCGCCTCGACCCTCGACGTCGTCAACAACGTCAAGAAGGCGCTCCCCGATATCCGCGCCGCCGCCCCCCAGGGCATGACCCTCAAGCCCCTGTTCGACCAGTCGGTCTTCGTCTCTGCCGCCATCGAGGGGGTGATCCACGAGGCGGTGATCGCCGCGGCGCTGACGGGCCTCACCATCCTGCTGTTCCTCGGCTCCTGGCGCTCCACCATCGTGGTGCTGGTCTCGATTCCCCTCTCGATCCTCACGTCGCTCGCCATCCTCGCCGCACTCGGCGAGACCATCAACGTGATGACGCTCGGCGGCTTGGCGCTGGCCGTCGGCATCCTCGTCGACGACGCGACGGTGGCCATCGAGAACACCTATCGGCTGTTCGAGGAGGGTGAGCCGTTCCGGAAATCCGTGGTCGAGGGTGCGGCCGGCATCGCCAAGCCGGCCTTGATCTCGACGCTGTCGATCTGCGCCGCCTTCGTGTCGGTCTTCGCGCTGACCGACACGCCCAAGTACCTGTTCACGCCCCAGGCGCTGGCGGTCGTGTTCGCGATGCTGACCTCCTACGTCCTGTCGCGCACCCTGGTGCCGGTGCTCATCGATGTCCTGGTGGCGCGCGAATACGCCGAGCGCCACGGCGGCGGCGCGCCTCCGCGCCGGGGCCGCATCGCTCGCGCCCTCGCTTGGCTCGGCCGTCCTTTCCTGCGGCTCGCCGGCTGGATCGGCCACGGGTTCGAGGCGCGTTTCACCCGCTTCCACCGCGGCTATGTCGGCCTCTTGCACGTCGTGCTGGCCCGGCGCGTCGCGACTCTCGCGGTGGTCGCCGGCGTGCTCGCGGGCTCGGCGGGCCTGTTCACCTTCGTCGGCCAGGACTACTTCCCGCAGGTGGCGTCGAGCCAGATGACCCTACATTTGCGCACCCGCCCGGGCATGCGGATCGAAACGGCGGAGCAGGTGTTCGCCGACGTCTCGCGCGTGGTCCGGGAAGTGATTCCCGAGGGTGAGATCGATCAGATCCTCGACAACATCGGCCTGCCGTCGAATAACTACAACTTCGCCTTCTCGGATGGTTCGTTCGTCGCCTACAACGACGGTCAGATGTTGATCAATCTCAAGGAAGGTCATGGATCCGTCGCCGATTATACGAAGCAATTGCGCGAGGTGCTGCGCGAGCGTTTTCCCGACGTGGTGTTCTACTTCCAACCTTCGGACATCATCACCCAGATTCTCAACTTCGGTACCCTGGCGCAGATCGACATCCAGGTTTCCGGTCGCAACACCGCGAAGGATCTGGAGGTCGCACAGAACATCGTCCGTCGGCTCAGGGCGACGCGCGGGGCCGTCGACGTCCATCTCCATCAGATCGTCGGTACGCCGCAATTCTTCGTCGACGTCGATCGCAAGCTCGCCTCGGAGCTCGGCCTGACCCAGCAGCAGATCGCGCAGGGGCTCAACGTCTCCCTATCGGGCTCTTTCCAGGTGACGCCGAACTTCTGGACAGACCCGAAGACCGGCATTCCCTATCAGCTCTGGGTCCAGACCCCCGAATTCCGCAACGACTCCCTCACCGCCCTCGAGAACACACCGCTCCTCGTTCAGGGCGGTCCGGAGGCGCCCGGCGTGCTGACGCTGCTCTCCAGCGTCTCGACCATGCGTCGCGAGGGCACACAGACGGTCATCAACCACGTCAACACCCAGCCGACCTTCAACGTCTACGCGGCGGTTCAGGATTCGGATCTCGGGTCCGTGGCAAAGGAGATCCGCGCCATCGTGGCGGACGAACAGAAGGGCCTGCCGGCGCCGGACAAGATCACCGTCCGGGGCCAGATCGAGAGCATGCAATCGGCCTTCACGCGGCTTCAGGTCGGCCTCGCCATCGCGCTGGTGGCCGTCTACCTGCTGATGGCCGTGAACTTCCAGAGCTGGGGCGACCCCTTCGTGGTGCTGGCGGCCCTGCCGCTCGCCTTCTGTGGTATCGTCGCCAGCTTGTTCATCACCGGGACGACGATCTCGATTCCCTCGCTGTTCGGAGCGATCATGTCGGTCGGTATCGCGTCGGCCAACTCGATCCTCCTCGTCACCTTCGCGAAGGAACACCGGGAAGCCACGGGATGCAGCGCGGTCGAGGCCGCGCTCATCGCCGGCGAGACCCGTCTGCGCCCGGTGCTGATGACGGCGGGCGCCATGTTCCTCGGCCTCATCCCCATGGCGCTCGGCACGGGGGAGGGCGGTGAGCAGAACGCGGCCCTCGCCCGCGCCGTGATGGGGGGCATCGCCGTCGGTACCCCCTCGACGCTGCTGTTCGTGCCGTTCCTCTACGCGCTCCTGCGCCGGGGCGAGGTTCGGCCCCTGGAGGATTACGCGTGACCTACAGCCCCCGCGACCCGTCCGACGTGCCGCCGCCGCCGCGCGCCGGCCCGTTCGTCCTCGTCGGCCTCGGGATCGCCGGGCTCCTGGCCTGGGGCGGCTACGGCCAGTGGCAGCAGCGCGCCGCCGCCACGGAAACCCAGCGCAGGATCGACACCCACGTGCCGCGCCTGCGCACGGCCACGGTGGATCGGGCCGACAAGCCCATGGAGATCACCCTGCCGGGCCAGACCGATGCCTTCGCGCGGGCGGCGCTCTACGCCCGCGCCACCGGGTACATCGCCGAGCGCCGCGTCGACATCGGCTCCCGCGTGCGCAAGGGCGACATCCTCCTGCGAATCGCCGCACCCGACCTCGACCAGCAGCTCGCGCAGGCCGAGGCGCAGGTCGGGCAGCTCGAGGCGCAACTCCTCCAGGCCCGCGCCATGGTCGATCAGGCCAAGGCCAACGTCGGCCTCGCCAACGTCACCAATTCCCGAACCTCGACCCTCGCCGGCCAGGGCTGGGCCTCGAAACAGAACGCCGACAATTCCCAGGCGAGCGTGCTGAGCCAGACCGCGACCCTCGCCTCGGCCCAGGCCGGCGTGAAGGTGGCCGAGGCCAACATCAAGGCGCAGACCGCCACGGTCGACCGCCTGAAGGCGCTGACGGGTTTCAAGGATATCGTCGCGCCCTTCGACGGGGTGATCACCACACGGGGTGTCGATGTCGGCGACCTCGTCCACGCCGACGGCACCGGGACGGCCCTTCTCGCCATGGACCGCGACGACGTCCTGCGCGTCTCCGTCAACGTGCCCCAGAGTGCGGCGGGGGGGATTCGCGAGGGATTGGATGCCGCCGTCCGCGTACCGCAGATGCCCAGCCGCGTGTTCTCGGGCAAGGTCGAGCGCAGCTCCGTCGCCCTTCTGTTGTCGTCGCGCACCCTCACCACGCAGGTCGACGTCCCGAACGCCGATCTGACGCTTCGCGCGGGCCTTTATGTCTCCGTGACCTTCAAGGTGCCGCGCACGCAATCCGTCGCGGTGATCCCGGCGGAGGCCATGGTTTTCAATCAGCGCGGCACCCAAGTGGCGATCGCGGGCGCCGACGGGCAGGCGCGCTGGCGCAACGTCCATGTCCAGCGCGATCTCGGCACGGTCCTGGAGATCGACCGGGGGCTGGAGGGTGGTGAGCAGATCGTCCTCAGCCCACCCGCCGACCTGCGCGACGGCCAGAGAATCGAGCGGCAGGTTCCCAAGACCGACGACAAGCCCGTGACGGCGGCGGCGCGCTGACGCGGCTCTGGCGGTTGCGCTCGTCCACCTCGGCGTAGAGAAAGCGGTCCCGAGGCCGCGGCGCGGCCCGCCCAGGACCGATTTCGCCGATCATGCTCGTTCAGGACCCGTCGCAGCCCGACGATCGCGCCCGTTTCGCCTCCATCACCGCCGCCATCGTCTGTGTCGCCGTCGTCGGCATCGGCCTCAGCCTCACCATCCCGCTCCTGTCCATCGAGATGGCACGGATGGGTGCGTCGAGCACTCTGATCGGCATCAACACCGCCGTGGCCGGCCTCGCCAGTATCCTCACGGTTCCGTTCGTGCCGCGCGTGGCCGCGCGCATCGGCGTGGTCCGTTTGCTGGTCCTGTCGTTGGGGCTCGGCGCTCTCATGCTCACGGGCTTCAAGCTGTTCCAGGACATCGCCTGGTGGTTTCCCCTGCGGTTCGTGTTCTCGGCCACCCTCGGCGTCCTGTTCGTCCTGTCCGAGTTCTGGATCAGCGAGGCCGCCCCGCCGGCCCGGCGCGGGTTGGTGATGGGCATCTACGCCACCGTGCTGGCCCTTGGCTTCGCCGTCGGCCCGACCCTGCTCGCCCTCCTCGGCACCGAAGGTTACGCGCCCTACCTCGCCGGGTCGTGCCTGTTCCTCGTCGCCATGGTCCCGCTGCTGCTGGCGCGCGGCCTCTCGCCGGAGATCGGGCACGGCGGCAGTCGTTCGATCCTGGCGTATCTGCGCCTCGCGCCGGCAGCGACCGGGGCCGCCCTGGTCTACGGTGCCGTCGAGACCGGGGGCTTCGCGATCCTGCCGCTTTACGGCCTGCGCCTCGGCTACGACGCGCAGACGGCGGCCGGTCTCGTCTCGGTCCTGGCCCTCGGCAACGTCGTGTTCCAGATCCCGTTCGGCTGGCTCGCCGACCGCATCGACCGGCGCATCGTCCTCCTGGCCTCGGCCCTGTGCGGAGCCGTCGGCTCGATCCTGATTCCCGTCGCCTCGGCGTCCTTTCCGACGCTCTTGGTGCTCCTCTTCGTCTGGGGCGGCTTGGCCGGCACGCTCTACACCGTGGGGCTGGCTCAACTCGGCGCCAGTGTGCGCGGGCCGGAACTCGCCGGGGCCAACGCGGCTTTCGTGCTTCTCTACAATGTCGGCCTCATGGTCGGCCCCCCGATTATCGGCGGCGGCATGGACCTCGTGCCGCCCCAGGGCTTCGCCTACAGCCTCTGCGTCCTGTTCCTCGCCTATGCGGGACTCGTGGCTTGGCGCCTGCAAGGCTATCCCCGGCCTTGACGAACCCGGTCCGATGGGGCAATCACGCGCCGGTATTCAGCCGGCTCGGGCCGGCCCTTTTGCGTTTCGCTGATGCGGAATGCCGCCATCACAGGAGCGCCGCGCCATGGCCAAGGCCGTCACCGTCAAAGTCAAGCTGATCTCGACCGCCGACACGGGCTACTTCTACGTCACGAAGAAGAATTCCCGCACGCAGACCGAGAAGCTCTCCATGAAGAAGTACGACCCCGTCGTGCGTAAGCATGTCGACTTCAAGGAAACCAAGATCAAGTAAGCCGATCGCCGCATCGCGCCGGCCATCGGGCCGCTTCCCCGCGAGGGGAGGCGGCCTTTTTGTTGGGCCGTGGCCAGACTGTCACGGTTGAAGCCGGGCGAGGTTCGGGCGATGGAGGGCGCACAACGCTGCCATTGCCGGAACCCGCATCCATGACTCAGGAATTCGACGTCGATCTGTTCGTCATCGGCGGCGGCTCCGGCGGTGTGCGAGCCGCCCGCATCGCATCCGGCTACGGCGCGCGGGTCCAACTCGCCGAGGAATACCGGGTCGGTGGCACCTGCGTGATCCGGGGCTGCGTCCCGAAGAAGCTCATGGTCTATGCCAGCCGATTCCGCGACGAGTTCGAGGATGCCGCCGGCTTTGGCTGGACCGTGCCCGAGCCGCGCTTCGACTGGAGCGTGATGAAACGGCGGCGCGACGCCGAGGTCCTGCGGCTGGAGGGCATCTACGGTACCAATCTGGGCAAGGCCGGCGTCGAGATCGTGCATGAGCGTGCGGTGATCGAGGATGCCCACACGGTGCGCCTTGCCTCCGGGCGGCGGGTGCGGGCGAAGGTCATCCTCGTCGCCGTGGGCGCGCATCCGGTGAAAGTCCCGGAGGTGCCGGGCTGCGAGCTCGCCATCACCTCCAACGAGGTCTTCGAGCTGGAAAGCCTGCCGGAACGCATCCTCGTTGTCGGTGGCGGCTACATCGCGGTGGAGTTCGCCGGCGTGTTCGCGGCGCTCGGCTCGAAGACCACCCTGGCTCATCGCGGCGACCGGCTCCTGCGCGGCTTCGACGACGAGATCCGCGACGCCCTCGACGAGGCTTACGCCAGGCGCATGGACTTGCGCCTCGGCATCAGCGTCGAGCGCCTGGAGCGCGTCGCTGGCGGCCTCGGCGTGACCCTGAGCGACGGCACGACGCTCGAGGTGGATCAGGTTCTCTACGCCACGGGCCGGCGCCCGAAGGTCGAAGGCCTCGGGTTGGAATCCGTCGGGATCACTCTCGACGAGGCCGGGGCGATCCCCGTCGACGCGTTCTCCCAGACCTGCGTGCCTTCGATCTACGCCGTCGGCGACGTGACCGACCGCGCGGCGCTGACCCCCATCGCCATCCGCGAGGGCCACGCCTTCGCCGACACGGTGTTCGGGGACAAATCGTGGGCCGTCAATCACGACCTCATCCCCACGGCCGTGTTCTCGACGCCGGAGATCGGCGTCGTCGGCCACAACGAGAGCACGGCGCGGGAGCGCTACGGAAAGATCGACGTCTACCGGTCGAGCTTCCGCCCGATGAAGGCGACGCTGTCGGGCCGCGATGAGAAGGTCCTGATGAAAGTGATCGTCGATTGCGCCAGCGACCGAGTGGTCGGCGTCCACATCCTCGGGCACGATGCCGGCGAGATCATTCAGGCGGTGGGCATCGCGGTCACCATGGGCGCCACCAAGGCTGATTTCGATCGTACCATCGCGGTCCACCCGACCGCCGGCGAGGAACTCGTCACCATGCGCTCGCCCGTGGTCACCAAGCATCCGGAAGCGGTCGGTTAGCGGGGTCGGCGCGCACCCGGCGTCGCAGCCGGGAACAGGTCGGGTCCGGGGCCGGTTCCCGATAGCGCTTTCGAGGGGCGCCTCCCCAGGGCGACCGCGCGAACCGGATATCCCATGACCGACAAGATGGCCGACCCGAAGATCGAACCCTATACCGGTCCGGCGGGCGGCTGGGGCTCTGCGTCGTCGCTGGCGGAGATCCTGCTGCGCGAGGAGATTCCCGTATCCGGCGCGGCTTTGCTCCTAAAGCAGAACAAGCCCGACGGGTTCATGTGCACGTCCTGCGCTTGGTCGAAGCCGAAGAAGCCAGCCGCCTTCGAGTATTGCGAGAACGGCGCCAAAGCGACCGCCTGGGAGCAGACCACGAAGCGCGTCGGACCGGATTTCTTCGCCGCGCACACGGTCACGGAACTCCTGGGATGGACCGACTACGCGCTGGAGGAGAAGGGCCGTCTCACCCATCCCTTGCGCTACGATCCCGTGAGCGACCGCTACGTTCCGGTCGAATGGGCCGAGGCCTTCGCCGAGATCGGGCGGGAGTTGCGCGCCTTGGATCCGAAATCCGTGGTCTGCTACGCCTCCGGCCGGGCATCCCTGGAAACCTCGTACATGTACGCGCTGTTCGCGCGGATGTACGGCAACAACAACCTGCCCGACTCGTCCAACATGTGCCACGAGCCGACTTCGGTGGGCCTCAAGGCCTCCATCGGTTCGGCCGTCGGCACCACGGTGCTGGAGGATTTCGAGAGCACCGACCTGATCCTGTTTTTCGGTCAGAACGTCGGCTCAAACGCGCCCCGGATGCTTCACCCCCTGCAGGATGCGCGCAAGCGCCGGGTGCCGATCGTCACCTTCAACCCGTTGCGCGAGCGCGGACTGGAGCGGTTCACCAACCCGCAATCGCCCGTCGAGATGGTGACCCGCAGCGAGACGCAGATCTCGACGCAGTACCATCAGGTCAAGGCCGGCGGTGACATCGCCGCCATCACCGGCATGTGCAAGGCCCTATTCGCCGCCGACGACGAAGCCCGGGTCGTGGGTCGTCCGCGAATCCTCGACGTGGCGTTCATCGAGGAGCACACCCATGGGTACGATGCGTTCAAGGCCTATTGCGAGCGCAAGGATTGGGCGACCCTGGAAGCGCATTCCGGGCTGACGCGAGACGCCATCGAGGCAGCGGCCGCGGCCTACGGCCGGGCGCGCGCCGTCCTTGGCGTCTACGGCATGGGCCTCACCCAGCACCGCAAGGGCACCGAGGCGGTGCAGATGCTCGTCAACCTCATGCTGCTTCGTGGCAATGTCGGACGTCCCGGCGCTGGCCTCTGCCCGGTACGCGGTCATTCCAACGTCCAGGGACAGCGCACGGTGGGCATCACCGAGAAGCCCGAACTCGCCCCCCTCGACGCGCTCGCCACCCAGTACGGTTTCGAGCCGCCGCGCGAGAAGGGTCTCAACACCGTCGAGGCCTGCGAAGGCATCGTCGACGGGTCGGTGAAGGCGTTTCTGAGCCTCGGTGGCAATTTCGTCCGCGCCATCCCGGATACGGTCCGGATGGAGGAGGCGTGGCGGCGCATGCGCCTGACCGTGCAGATCTCGACGAAGCTCAACCGCTCCCACCTCGTCAACGGGAAGGTCGCCTACATCCTACCCTGCCTCGGCCGCATCGAGATCGATGCGCAGGCCTCCGGCCCGCAGGCCGTGTCCATGGAGGATTCGACCTCGTGTTTCCATGGTTCGCGCGGCGTGACGAAGCCCGTCAGCGCGCATGTCCGTTCCGAGCCGTGGATCGTCGCCGAACTCGCCAAGGCGACGCTGGCTTCCAATCCCAAGGTGACCTGGGATGCCTGGGTCGGCGACTACGCCAAGATCCGCGATGCCATCGAGACGACCTATCCGACGGTGTTCCACGACCTGAACGGACGGATGTTCGACCCGGGTGGTTTGCACAAGCCGATCCCGGCCCGCGAGCGCAAGTGGGAGACGGAGACGGGCAAGGCCAACTTCATCGTGCCGGAGGGCCTCGACGAGAACCCGGACATGCCTTCCCGCGGCCCCGACATCCTCGATCTGATGACGCTTCGCTCCAACGACCAATTCAACACCACGATCTACGGCTACGACGACCGCTTCCGCGGCGTGAAGGGCACGCGCGCGATCCTGTTCATGAATGCCGGAGACATGGCCCGGATCGGTGTGAAGGATGGCGAGACCGTCGATCTGTCGACGCCGTCCGATGACGGCTTCGAGCGATCGGTGAAGGGCCTGCGGGTGATCCAGTACGATATTCCGCCGGGCAATTGTGGTGGTTATTACCCGGAGCTGAACCCGCTGATTCCGCTCTGGCACCACGACGAACAGGCGAAGACCCCGGCGGCCAAGGCGATCCCAGTGCGGGTCGCGCGCGCTGCCGCGTCTTGAGGCGCTCACGCATCCGGCCTAACCCTTACCCCTCGACGCACCGCTTGGCCGACCCATAACAACCCCCATGGAACAGCACGACGACGCGCACGATCGCCGTCAGGTGATCATCGACCGGATGCTGGCGGAGGCATTGCATCCGGTCGACGACTATCGCCTGCCGAGCCACGATGCCCTGCCGCCGGACATGCGCAAGGCGGTGGATACGCTTCTGGCCAAAGCGGAGGCGCAACGCATGCGCCGCCTGACCTACGAGGATCTCGAGGAGGCTTTGCCACCGCGCGACGTGACGTCGGAGGATCTCGAGGCGATCTTCTGGATCCTCTCGGAGCACGGAATCGCTATCGAGGACGGCGACGTCGCCTG
Organism: Methylobacterium sp. Leaf87; assembly: GCF_001422775.1. Classification (NCBI taxonomy): domain Bacteria; kingdom Pseudomonadati; phylum Pseudomonadota; class Alphaproteobacteria; order Hyphomicrobiales; family Methylobacteriaceae; genus Methylobacterium; species Methylobacterium sp. Leaf87. The sequence goes on from NZ_LMMI01000059.1 coordinate 147,220, forward strand.
ATCCTCAAGCAGGGCAGACTGGTTCCCGGGCTAACTCGCCTCCTGCGGAAAACCTCTCTATAAGCCGCGCTTTCCACGCAGCATCGTGTTGCGCGTGAAAGCCGGCCAAGGGGTGGCGGGAGACGATCATGGGTGAGCGTTGGACATCGAAGACTGGTTGGACGCCGAAATCTTGGCGCAACCTGCCGATCCAGCAGGTACCGGCCTATCCGGACGCGGCGGCTCTCGAGACGGTCGAGACCCAACTCGCGAGCTTCCCGCCCCTCGTTTTTGCCGGTGAGGCGCGCAAGCTGAAGTCGGCCCTGGCGCGCGTCTCCACGGGCGAGGCCTTCCTTCTCCAGGGTGGCGATTGCGCCGAGAGCTTCGACGAGCATTCAGCCGACAATATCCGCGACTTCTTCCGCGTGTTCCTGCAGATGGCCCTCGTCCTGACTTTCGCGGGCGGATCGCCCGTGGTGAAGGTCGGGCGCATCGCCGGGCAGTTCGCCAAGCCGCGCTCGTCGCCGACCGAGACCCTGGGCGGTGTCAGCCTGCCGAGCTACCGCGGCGACATCGTCAACGGCCTCACCTTCACCGAGGAGGCGCGCATTCCCGATCCGCGCCGGCAGTTGGAGGCGTACCGCCAGTCGGCGGCGACGCTCAACCTGCTGCGCGCCTTCGCCACCGGCGGCTACGCCAACTTGGAGAACTCGCACCGCTGGATGCTGGGCTTCGTGAAGGATTCGCCGCAATCCGCGCGCTACGCCGATTGCGCCGAGCGGATGACCGAGACCCTCGACTTCATGCGAGCCATCGGAATCAATCCCGAGACGCACCAGGAGGTTCGCACCACGGACTTTTACACCAGTCACGAGGCCCTGCTGCTTGGCTACGAGGAGGCGCTGACCCGCGTCGATTCCACGAGCGGCGACTGGTACGCCACGTCGGGCCACATGCTGTGGATCGGCGACCGGACCCGTCAGGCCGACCACGCGCACATCGAGTACGCCCGCGGCATCAAGAACCCCATCGGCCTGAAGTGCGGTCCGTCGATGACGGCCGAGGGTCTGATCGGACTCATCGACCAATTGAACCCGGGCAACGAGGCCGGTCGCCTGACCCTGATCTGCCGCTTCGGCGCGGACAAGGTCGGCGATCACCTGCCGGGGCTGATCCGGGCGGTGGAGCGCGAGGGCCGAAAGGTCGTGTGGGTGTGCGATCCCATGCACGGAAACACCATCTCGGCCGGCGGGTACAAGACCCGTCCGTTCGAGCGGGTGATGCAGGAAATCGAGAGCTTCTTCGGCATCCATCGCGCCGAGGGGACCATCGCGGGCGGTATTCACCTGGAGATGACCGGCAAGGATGTCACGGAGTGCACGGGCGGCGCCCGGGCGCTGACGGCCGACGACCTGCAAGACCGCTACCACACCTATTGCGACCCGCGGCTCAACGCGGAGCAGGCCCTGGAAGTGGCGTTCCTCACCGCCGAGTTGGTGAAGCGTGAGCGCGCCGAGATCGAGCGGCCACGGCTCGACGCGGCCGAATGAGAAAAGGCCCCGCCGGTGAAGCGGGGCCTTCTTATTTTTTCCCGGTGCGAAATCTTCAGTGCAACCAGCCGGTGAAGAAGTAGATGATCAGAATGATCGGCAACGGAATGCCGATCAACCAAAGCAAACCACCTTTTAGCATGATGCGACTCCCGAGAAGATATCCACTTTTCAACGGGCTGGATCGGGACTCAGTTCCGGAATCGGCGTCGAGGGGTGGGGAAGGGTGGCGTTAAAGCACCTCTCGCTGTCCCTTGCCCCGACGCTCGTAATAAAAGGGTATCGGCAGGTACGGGGCGAGATTGCCTGCGACCTGCGCTTCGACATCGGCGAGCACGAGGCTCGTGATACGCGGCAGATCGAGGGCACGGGCTTCCGCGAACGTGACCCATACGATTTCCACCAGTTCTGAATCCGCCGTCACGACGCCGGGTGCCTCGCCCGCCACAGCCCTGCGGTCGACGGCGAAGAAGCGGGTGTCGAACCGGCGGGGCCGGTTCGGTGGGGTGATGGCGCGGGCCACGAGGTGCAGGGCTTCGAGGTCGGGCATGATCCCGGCCTCCCGGAACAACTGCCAAACCCCTTCGGGTGCCGAATCCGGTGGCCCGTACTCGCGAGTGCCGAGCATCAGGCCGGTTTCTTCGTAGGTCTCCCGGATGGCCGCGAGTGCCAAGGCGCGGCCGAGGCCATGCGAGGCACGCGGCACCTGTGCAGCCAGAGCGTCGCTGGCACGGGCCGAGAGCGCCCCGGCGACGGGCATGTGCCGGTCACCCGGCTCGATGCGCCCCCCGGGGAACACGAACTTTCCGGGCATGAACGCCAACGACGCGTGGCGCCGGCCCATCAGGACCTTCGGCGTCTTCTTCGAGCGATCGAGGATGATGAGGGTGGCAGCGTTGCGGGGCCGCAGGGCGGCTTTCTTCGCAATCCCCGACCTCGGGGCGTCAGGTTCGTCCGAGGCCGTGCTCGCGAGTGTCGCTGGGTCCACGCTGAAGCTCCTTCGGCGCCGAAACGGCCACGCTCGACCCCACGGGTAGCGTGGCGAACCCCCCCATGCCAAGGGCGTATTGCAGGCCGACGACGGCTCCCTTCACCGGCTGGAGCAACGCCAGGGCCGAGGCCAAGGTGATGAACGGCCAGAAGGTTAGCTGAAACCACAGCGGCACGTCGTAATTCGTCTCGAGTTCGAGGATGAAGTACCCGACGATGTGGCCGATGATGAAGATGACGACGTATGGCGGCAGGTCGTCGGCCCGATGGCTGTGCAGAGCAAGGCCGCACGTGCCGCATTCCGGCTGAACCTTGAGGAAGCGCCCGAAGATTCGGCCCTCCCCACAATGGGGGCAGCGGCCGACAAAGCCGCGCCCCATCGATCTCACGAGGCCCTTGCGTTCGCCAGGGAGGGTCTCGACGCGCGCGGTCATGCGGATTCCATCCTGTGCCTCGGGTCCCCCCAATTTACCCCACCCACCCTAGCGGCGCGACCCGCGGTGACGCGACCCGGTGTTGCGGATGCCGGGGGGACGCCCCGGTGCCCCGGACTTGCGGGCGGTCCGAGGCTTGCCCCCGGGCGATGACCGCTCCGGCCTGGCCTGGCCTTCCGAGAGCAGCTCGAACCGCAGAGCACCCGCCACGGCGGCCGCCTCCACAAGGCGCACCTCGACGCGGTCGCCGAGACGATGGGTCTCACCCGAGCGCTCACCCACGAGGGCGTGCCGGGCCTCGTCGTGCCGATAGAAGTCGGCGCCGATGGTCGAGATCGGCACGAAGCCGTCGGCCCCGGTCTCGTCCAGCTTGATGAACAGCCCCGAGCGCGTGACACCCGAGATCTGTCCGGTGAAGGTCGCGCCGACGCGGTCGGCGAGGTGGTGGGCGATGAGCCGGTCGATGGTCTCGCGCTCGGCCGCCATGGCACGGCGCTCGGCGGCCGAAATCTGCTCGCCGATCCCATCGAGCATCCCCACGGTGACCTCGGAAGACAACCCGTCGCGCCCGAGGCGGCAGGCCGCGATCAGGGCGCGGTGGACGATGAGGTCGGCGTAGCGCCGGATCGGCGAGGTGAAGTGAGCGTAGCGGCGCAGGTTGAGGCCGAAATGCCCGAGGTTCTGCGCAGCGTAGACCGCCTGGGCCTGGGACCGAAGCACCACCTCGTTGATGAAGATCGCATGTTCGGTCTCGGCCACTGAGCTGAGGATGCGATTGAACAGGGCGGGACGGAGTTTAGCTTCCTGGGGGATCTTGATGCCGATGGAGGCGAGCACTTCGCCGAGCGCGCGCATCTTCTCCAGGGCCGGCTCGTCGTGGACCCGGTAGATCAGGGGCTGCTTGGCCTGCTCCAGGGTCTCGGCGGCGGCGACGTTCGCCTGGATCATGAACTCCTCGATGAGCCGGTGCGCGTCGAGACGCGCCGGCACCACGACGCGATCCACGGCGCCCTCGGCCGTGAGCAGCACCTTGCGCTCGGGCAAGTCGAGGGCCAGCGGCCCGCGCGCGTCGCGGGCCGCCTTCAGGGCTTCGTAGGCCGCATAGAGCGGACGCAGCACAGGCTCGACCAGCGGCGCGGTGGTCTCGTCCGTGAACCCGTCGATGGCCGCCTGCGCCTGGGCGTAGGAGAGCTTCGCCCGCGAGCGCATCATCACACGATGGAAGCTGTGGCGGCGCTTCGTGCCATCGGCCGTGACGACCATGCGGACGGCGAGCGCCGGGCGGTCCTCGTTCTGCCGCAGGGAACACAGATCGTTGGAAATGCGCTCGGGCAGCATCGGCACCACCCGGTCGGGGAAATAGACCGAGTTGCCCCGCATCAGGGCCTCGCGATCGAGGGCCGAACCGGGGCGCACATAGGTCGCCACATCCGCGATGGCGACGGTGATCACGAAACCGCCTGTGTTGGCCGGATCGGGATCCGGGATCGCCATCACGGCGTCGTCGTGGTCCTTGGCGTCCGGCGGGTCGATGGTCAGCAACGGCTCGGCGCGCCAATCCTCGCGTCCGTCGAGCCCTACGGCTTCTACCGCATCGGCTTCGGCGAGGGTCGCTGCGGCGAAGACGTGGGGAATGTGGTGTAGGTGGAGCGCGATGAGGCTCACGGCCTTCTCGGAGCCGAGCGAGCCGAGGCGCTCCTTCACCCGGCCCTGGGGCAGGCCGAACTGGGTCTCGCGCTGCAGGCTGACGCTGACGAGGTCGCCGTCTCGGGCCTCGCCTTCTTCGCCCGCCGGGATCGCGATCTCGCGGCCCTGCGCCCGCTTCTCCACCGGGATGATGCGGCCGCCATCCTTGCCAGCGCGGTAGACCCCGATGATCTCGGCCTTGTTCTTCCCGACGACCTTGATGACCCGGCCGGAATAGCGCCCGGTCTCGCCCTCGGTGGGCTCGACGCGCAGGAGCACCCGGTCGTTGACGCCCGGTGCTGCGAGCCCTGGCTTCCGGCCGGGGCGTGGCGCGATCACGGTGATTTTCGGAGGTGGGCCCTTGGCTTGATCCCACTCGACCGGAATCGCCAGGAAATCGCCGTCGCGATCGCGGGACTTGATGTCGGCGAGCACCACCGCCGGCAGGCGTCCAGCCTCCGTCAGGCCGCCCTTACCACGCTCGATGGCCCCGTCCTCCTCGATTTCCTTGAGGATGCGCTTGAGGCCGATGCGGTCGGCGCCCTTGATGTTGAAAGCCGCCGCGATCTCGCGTTTGCCGACCTTTTCCGTCGCCGAGGCGATGAAGCCGAGAATCTCTTCGCGGGAGGGGAGGGCGGGACGTGCTGGATTCGGATTGATGCGTTTGGCCAAAGGCTCGGGCTCGCGGCGCGGGCGAAGGGCCCGACACTATAAGGTCTCGGCCGATCCCGGCGCGGGATCACGGCCTGTGCCCGTAACATGGGCCCGACTCCGCATTCGGGCAACGGCACGGTCGCGCCCCTCAACACGGTTTCGTCGGCCGCAGGGAATCAGCCCGTGGCGGCCGATCCGCGGATGCGCTCCACCGCCGCGTCGATGTCGAGATCGGGGGCGGCGATTTCCCTGAGGGTGAACGGGCATAGGGCCGGCAATCCGAACTCGACTTGACCCTCCGCCTCCCGAAACTCCGGCGCCTCCGCGTCACCCACGGCCAGGGTCCACATTCCGTCGATCTTGAGGTTTGCGACGGCGGACGGGTCGGCGAGGATACGGGCGTGGCTCTGGCGCGCCTCTTCGCGCCACAGGAGACTGGCGCGGTCGTCCCCCATCAGGGCCGCCTTCACGAGGCTGGAAAGGAGCGGTCTGACATCGTTCATGGGGCTCGTCCGTTGGCGAAAGCGGGTGCCGGAGGAGGGCAAGCCCCGCGCCAGACCGCGATCTCAATACGGCGTACCGCCCGCTCGCTTGGCCTGCAGCGCTTCGGCGTACCAGACCAATTCGTCGAGGAAGCGCGAAGCCGCCCGGGTCAGCCACGCCTCCTGCGGATTGCCCTCCGCGTCGAGGGCCTTGCTGATGCGCGGGATCGGCAGGAGCGACGGGATGCTCGACGCACCGAGTTCACCCATCATCGCCCGCAACTGCATCGCCGCCCGCACGCCGCCGTACTGCCCGGCCGAGTAGCAGCAGATCGCCGAAGGCCGCCAGGAATACTCCTCGAGGAAATGGTCGAGGGTGTTCGACAAAGCCGGTGGGATCGAGTGATTGTACTCGGCCGAGACCACCACGAAGGCATCCGAGCGGCGATAGAGCGTCGCCAGTTCCTCCAGAGCCGGCGGCGCCGAACCTTTGGGGTATTCTTTGTACATCTTGTCGAGGAGCGGCAGTTGCAACTCGGCCGGATCGACCAGGGGCGCCTCGACGCCGCGCGCCTCCAGTTGCGTCACCAGGAACCGCGCGGCGCGCAGGCCCTGGCGTTCGGTGCGGACGGAGCCGAGGATCACGGGTATCACGAGGGTCATGGCGTGCTCCGGTGTTGGGTTGGTCCAGGTCAGCCGTCGGTGGCGCGCTCGAAGGTGACGATGCTGCGGGTCTCGCCCTGCTTGGCCCAGTTCGGCATGATCCGCCACGGGGTGAGCACTGTGAGCCGCTTGCCGTCGAGCTTGAACGTGCGGGTCTGATCGGTGCCGATCCAGTCGGGATTCCAGGCTGTGTCGATGCGGGTCGTCCACTGGTCGCCGGTGGTGGTGAACTTGCCCGTGTAAGCCACGATGGTGTCGAGGAGGCGCGCCTTGCTCTCGGGGTCCTTGGCCGGCTTGCGATCCTCGCCCGTGAGGTTGAAGAACACCCGGCCCTCGGGCGTGAAATAGGCGTAGCCCGTGGGGTGCGCCCCCATCACCGGGTCCTTCTCGCCGCTGGAGCGCACCTCGACCTCGTAGGAGACGAGCTTCCACAGGCCGGTGATGCGGGCGTCGCCCTCCGCCCGGACGCCGGTCGCCGCGAGGCTCGTGAGAGCAAGGCTCGCGACGGCGCCAAGGAGCAGCGTACGGCCGCACCTGTAGGCGGTGACGGTCGGGGCGGAGAAGATGACGGGCATGGCGGACGGTCTCCCAGGCGGTGGGCATCTGCGGCCCGTTCCGCTCAATCTACGCGCGGGGGAGCGCGCCGCCAGCCCCTTCTGTCAAACCTTCAGAGGTCGAGCGGTTTCGAGACCGGGACTTGCGGATGTCGCGCGCCGGCGAGCGCTGCGTCGGCGCAGCGCGTAGAGGACGAGGCCACTCACCGCCAGGACCGGCATCAGCAGCGAGGCCGCGAAGAACACGAACGCGACGATCCCGCCGAAGAAGCGTCCGCGATGGACCTCCAGCATGTTGTCGGCCATGCGCTGGCCGAGGGGCTTGTCGGCGTCGCGGCTCACCGAGGCTTGCGCGCCGGTGGCCGCATCGAACGTGATGTCGTTGCGCGCTCTCGAATCGGGGGCGTCGCGGGTGAGGTAGCGGATGCGGATCGCGGTGGCGTCGGCGGCCGGAAGGGTGACGATGGCGAGGGTGGCACCGGCGCCTTCCCCGGCCTGGAACGCCGCCCAGGCCCGGTCGAGGGCAAGCGGTTCCGCCGGTCCGCTGCGGCCGGGCATGCGGCTAGGCCGCGTGCGCGGAGCCTCGCCGGTCAGCGCCCAGGTGGCGACCGTCCGGTACCCGTCGTAGGACCACCACAGGCCCGAGAGTGCGATCAGGGCATAGGCCGGCAGGAGCCCGGTTCCCGCGATGGTGTGGAGCGACCACCAGCGCGCGCGGCCCGGACGTGCGAGGCGGGGCCTCAGCCAGACCCGCCAGGAATGGATCTGCGGCCAGCGCAGGTAGAGGCCCGTTGCGAGAAACACCAGCAAGGCGATGGTGCTGGCGCCCGTGACGCTGCGGCCCCAGCCTTTGCCGTCGCCCGGCACGAGGAGCCAGCGATGCAGGTCGCGGATCGTCGCGAAGGCGGATTCGAGGCGCGGCGGGCCGAGGTCGCGTCCGTCGTAGGGATCGAGGTAGGCCGAGGGCGGCCGCGCGCCGGTCTTGGCGTCCGTGCTGAATCGGGCCCGCTGTGTGCGTTCCGGGTCGCCCGAAAGGGTGAGGGTACTCACCCTCGCGCCCGGTCGCTGCGCCTGCAGCCGTGCAACCATGGCCTCCGGACCGAGGCGGACAGCATCCTGAACCGGCATGAAGGCCCTGTCGCGGTCGGCCCATTCGCCGATCGCCTCCTCGTAGCTCATCAACGCCCCCGTGACACCGAGGACGACGAGGACGAGGCCGGCGGTGAGGCCGAGAGCCCAGTGAAGGCGAAAGAGGATCGTGCGGACCATGGGCACCCGCCCTATCAGATCGGACACGTCGAGACGATGAGCGGTGACGGAGAGCCCGCACTCGACCACGGATCGTCCGCGCAACCGGGCGGACATGTCCGATTGGACCGGACGCGGCCCGTTCGGTTCCGGTCGCCGCGGCGTCTCCGACGCGAAACGCCGGAGCCCCCTTCAGGGCTCCGGCGTCACGGTCGTCCGAAGGCCGGGCATCATGCCCGGCCGGCTCGTTTCAGAGCGAATAGTACATGGTGAACTCGACGGGATGGGGGGTCATCTCGTAGCGCATCACTTCCGTCATCTTGAGCTCGATGAACGAGTCGATCTGATCGTCGGTGAAGACGTTGCCCATCTTGAGGAAGGCGCGGTCGCGGTCGAGGTTCTGCAGGGCTTCACGCAGGCTGCCGCAGACGGTGGGGATCTTCTTCAGCTCGCGCGGCGGCAGGTCGTAGAGATCCTTGTCCATGGCCGGGCCCGGATCGATCTTGTTGAGGATGCCGTCGAGGCCGGCCATGAGCAGGGCCGAGAAGGCGAGGTAGGGGTTGGCCATCGGGTCGGGGAAACGGACCTCGACGCGCTTGGCCTTCGGGTTCGTCGTCCACGGGATGCGGCAGGAGGCCGAGCGGTTGCGGGCCGAGTAGGCCAGCAGCACGGGAGCCTCGTAGCCCGGCACCAGGCGCTTGTAGGAGTTGGTCGACGGGTTGGTGAAGGCGTTGAGGGCCTTGGCGTGCTTGATCGTGCCCCCGATGAACCACAGGCATTCCTGGCTGAGGTCGGCGTACTTGTCGCCGGCGAAGAGCGGCTTGCCGTCCTTCCAGATCGACTGGTGCACGTGCATGCCCGAGCCGTTGTCGCCGTAGACGGGCTTCGGCATGAAGGTCGCCGTCTTGCCGTAGCTTTGGGCGACGTTGTGGATGCAGTACTTGTAGATCTGCATGTGGTCGGCGAGCAGGGTGAGCGTGTCGAACTTCATGCCGAGCTCGTGCTGGGCGCTCGCCACCTCGTGGTGGTGCTTTTCCACCTTCACGCCCATGGACTGCATGGCGGCCAGCATCTCGCCGCGCATGTCCTGCGCCGAATCCTGCGGCGGCACCGGGAAGTAGCCGCCCTTCATCGGAATGCGGTGGCCGAGGTTGCCGCCTTCGTAGTCGGTGAAGCCGTTGATCGGCAGCTCGGTGGAATCGAGCTTGAAGCCGGTCTGGTACGGCTCGGAGGCGAACTTCACGTCATCGAACACGAAGAATTCGGCCTCGGGGCCGACATAGATGGTGTCGCCGATGCCCGTGGACTTCAGGTAGGCCTCGGCGAGCTTCGCCGTGCTGCGCGGGTCACGGCTGTAGGGCGCACCGGTCGAGGGCTCGAGCACGTCACAGACGATGGACATGGTGGAGGCCGAGAAGAACGGGTCCATGCAGGCGGTGGCCGGATCGGGCATGAGCAGCATGTCCGACTCGTTGATGGCCTTCCAGCCGGCGATGGACGAGCCGTCGAACATGGTCCCGTCGGTGAAAATCTCGTCGTCCACGAGGGAGACATCGAACGTCACGTGCTGCCACTTGCCGCGCGGGTCGGTGAACCGGAAGTCCACGTACTTGACGTCGTTGTCCTTGATCTCTTTCAGGACTTCGGCTGCAGTCTTGGCCATCCTCGGGGGTCTCCTTCGTGTCGCGGCATTCAGCCGTGGTTTTGCCGCCGGCCGCCAAAGGGCGGCCCGCGGTTGGTTCGGGTTTATAGGGTTTTCGCGCGGGGTGGACCCAGGCGGCGAGAAGAAAACGCCATCGCCGTGCAACTGGTCGACGATTCCGTCATCATGCCCGGGTCCGCGCAATCGACGCGCCGGGACTGGAAGGCGATGACACCTTCTTGTCGTACGGTTTCGCTGGACGTCAGGGGACGGACTTCAGATCGCGTCGGTGCCGGTCTCGCCGGTGCGGATGCGGATCGCTTCCTCGATGGTCGAGACGAAGATCTTGCCATCGCCGATGCGGCCGGTCTGGGCCGACTTGCGGATCGCCTCGACGGCGCCTTCCACCAGGGCATCCGACAGAACGATCTCGAGTTTCACCTTCGGCAGGAAATCGACCACGTACTCGGCACCGCGATAGAGCTCGGTATGGCCCTTCTGGCGGCCGAAACCCTTCGCCTCGATCACGGTGATGCCCTGCAGGCCGACCTCCTGAAGGGCTTCCTTCACCTCGTCGAGTTTGAAAGGCTTGATGATCGCTTCGATCTTCTTCATGCCGGGCGGGCCTGACCTCGATGCTGCTCTGAACCACTTTGGTATCATCGCCGCCGGATCGCCGCCACGCCGTTTTGACGATGGCAGGCGGAAATCTGCACAACGAATGTGCATGCCCTGCATATCGTTCGCGCCTTCGTCCCTCTTTGGTACGATCGAGGGCACGGCTGGGCGGGATGCGGGCAGGTTGCCAGCCGAAGCTTCGACGGCCAACTCGTCTTTCGCCACCTCCTTTTCGCGAACTCTTGGGGACTCCCGATGGACACGACGCGCCTGCTCACCGTCGAGGCGATGCGCCGGGTCGATGCCGCCGCGATTCTCGGCGGAACGCCGAGTTCCACCTTGATGGAGCAGGCCGGTGGCGCCGTCGCGGCGCGGGTGCGCGCCCATCTCCCGGAGGGCGGATGCGTGCTCGTCCTGTGCGGACCGGGCAACAACGGCGGTGATGGATTCGTCGCGGCCCGGCATCTCGCGGAGGGTGGAGTCCGCGTCGAACTCGCCGTACTCGTACCCGTGGCCGACCTCGCGGGCGATGCCGCCGGCGCAGCGGCCGGATGGACGGGCGCGGTCATGACGCTCGCCGATGTCGAAGATTTCGCGGCCTACGCCCTCGTCGTCGATGCCCTGTTCGGCGCCGGCCTGTCGCGCGACCTCGATGGGGAGGCCGCCGCGTTCGTGCAGCGCCTGGCGCGAGCGGCCGTACCGGTGATCGCCGTCGACGTCCCGAGCGGCATCGACGGCGACACCGGGGCGGTGCGCGGCGTCGCCGTGCGCGCCGTCGAGACCGTGACCTTCGTAGCGCTCAAGCCGGGGCATCTGCTTCAGCCGGGGCGCGCCCATTGCGGAGCCCTGCACGTCGCCGGGATCGGTACCGGCCCGGACGATCTGGCGGCCGGATTCGCAAGCGAGGCTCCGCTCTGGCGGAACGGCCCCGCTCTGTGGGGATCGACGTTCCCCCGCCTGGACGCGTCGAGCCACAAGTACACGCGGGGGCACGCCCTGGTCCTGTCCGGTCCGGCGCACCGCACCGGCGCGGCGCGGCTCGCCGCGCGCGGGGCGCTGCGGATCGGCGCCGGCCTCGTCACCGTGGCCTCACCCCCGGCCGCCCTGGCGGAGAACGCCGCCCATCTCACCGCGATCATGCTGCGCCCGTACGAGAGCGCGGACGATCTCGATGACCTCCTCGTGGACGAGCGCCTGAACGTCGTTCTGGCCGGGCCCGGTCTCGGGATCGGCGAGGCCACGCGCGACCTCGTCGCCGTGGCCGCCGCTGCCGGGCGCAGCCTCGTTCTCGATGCCGACGCGCTGACGAGCTTCAAGGCGCAGGCCCGGCTCCTCGCCGCCCACATCGCCGACGGCGACGCGCAGGCGGTGCTGACCCCGCATGACGGCGAGTTCGCCCGGCTGTTCGAGGGGACGGACGCGGTGGCCGAGGATCTGTCGAAGCTGGAGCGCGCCCGTCGGGCCGCGGCGGTGGCCGGGGCGGTCGTGGTTCTCAAGGGGGCGGACACGGTGATCGCCGCGCCGGATGGCCGGGCGGCCATCAACGACCACGGCACGCCCTATCTCGGTACGGCCGGTTCGGGCGACGTGCTGTCCGGCCTCATCGCGGGACTGCTGGCGCAGGGCATGGATCCGTTCGAGGCGGCGGCCGCAGCCGTCTGGATGCACGGCGATGCCGGCCGCCGCCACGGCCCCGGCCTCATCGCCGAGGATATGCCGGAGTTGATCCCGGCAGTGCTGCGGGGGCTGATCGAAGCCTGACCGAACGGTTCAGGTCACCTCGAACCAGCCCCACAGCCCGGTGTCGAACCGCTCCAGCACCGTCGCGCCGATCACCCAGCGGCCGGGATTGTCGGCCTTGAATGCGATGCGGGCGGTACGGCCTTCCAAAAGCTGGAAGGTGTCGAGCCAATAGGGCTCCCAGCCATCGTCGAGGGGGTGGAGCAGGCGGAAGGAATGGCCGTGCAGATGGAGCGCCTGGGGAAAGGCGGTGTCGTTGCGCAGGGCCAGAACCACCACCTGGCCGCGCTTCACCGTGAACAGGGGCGCCACGCCGGCATTGCCCCACGCACCGTTGACCGCCCAGACCTTCCCCGCATCACCCGTGTAGGCCGGTTCGGCCGCGGGCTTGTCCTTGTCGATGCGGGCGCCGCCCGTCAGCACCACGTCCCGGCGTAACGCGTTCTGGAGTCTTACCTCCGCCGGCAGGAGCTTGTTCTCGCCGATGGGCCCGATCGCCCCACGCTTGCCCGTGACCGGTTCGCCACTCGTCGTGAGGGTGGCGAGCGCCAGGCCGTTCCCAACCAGCGCGGTGATGCTGCCCGAGGCGCCGGCCTCCGCCGGCATGTCGAGCATGAGGTCGTAGCGCGTGCCGGGCGGGAACGGGAGGGTGGCGCGCAGCGGCTCGAAGGTGTCGGTCGGTTGGCCGTCCACGGCCGCAACGTAGACCTTGAGGTTGTCGAAGCGGATGCGGGTGCCGCGCGCATTGCACGCGTTGGCGAGGCGCAGGCGGACCCGGCTACCCGGGCGGACCGTGATGGCGTCGGGCACCGGCTTCCCGTTGACCGTGACGAGATTGCCCAGCCGTCCCGAACTCGCCGCGAATGCGGTCTGGCCGAAGGGCAACAGCGTTCCGTTGTCGGAAAGACGCCAATCCTGCATCAGGACCGTGAAGTCGTGGTCGACGGGGGGCGGCACGACCTCCTCGACCACCAGCATGCCGGCGAGCCCTCGGCCCGATGGCTCGCTCGATCCGCCCACCACGAGGGGCCGAATCAGGAAACTGCCGGCGTCGGGAGGCACGAAGGTGTAGGTGAAATCGCCGCCCGGCGGGATCGGAGCCTGGGTCAGGCCGCCGACGCCGTCCATGGGATTCTGGTTGCGCACACCGTGCCAATGCAGGGAGAGCGGCCTGTCGGTCTTGTTCTCGACCCGCAAGCGCACGGTCTCGCCGAGCTTCACCCGAACCACCGGGGGAACGGCCGCGCTGTCGAAGGACCACACCGGGGTCGCGACGGCCGGCTCGGGCTTCAGCCGCGTCGTACCGGGCACGGCGCTCAAAGTGCGGACTGGGGTTTCCGGTTTGGCATCGGGCTTGACCTCGGGGGCGGATTTTGCCGGCACAGCCGGGCGCGCCGGCGCCTGCGCGACGGCTTCCGTCGATCCGAGGGCGAAAGCCGCGACGCCACCGAGCAGGGTCCGGCGTGAGACGGCCGGGTCGGAGACCAACCCGATACGCGACGAGCGACGATGCGGCATGACACCTCTGGCGGAGGACGGAAGCGGTCCGTCGAACGGATCCGCGCTGCTTGTAGACTCAGGGCCAAGACCCGCCAACCGGTGTGCCGATCGCCGCCGACGGAGCCTTCCACGCGGAAATCGCACACCCCGACTTTTTTTGCTGCGGCCCGTTGCGCCCGTGCTATAGGACCGCGCTCTGGCGGTGGGATTACGCGCCGGAGGTCGTCGCTTGCGGGCGTGGCGGAACTGGTAGACGCGCTGGTTTTAGGTACCAGTGTCGCAAGACGTGGGGGTTCGAGCCCCTCCGCCCGCACCAGTCCATCGCCGTCGGAACGGATTGGCTCACCGCGAATGGCCGGCCGGGCCGTTCGTCGCGATTCGGCCTCTGGTTTTCGCGTGATATCCTGGCGCCGACCTTCCCCGGCCCCGACGGGTGGCGGGGAGCGAACGAAATTTGCGCCAACATACGCACGACAGCGGAAAGACGACCATGCAGGTGACCGAGACACTCTCCCAGGGGCTGAAGCGCGAGTTTCAGGTATCCCTTGCCGCGCATGAGCTCGAGGAGCGCCTGAACAGCGAGCTGTCGACCCTCAAGGACAAGGCCCAGATCAAGGGCTTCCGCCCCGGCAAGGTGCCGGTGGCCCACCTGCGCAAACTCTACGGCCGATCGGTGATGGCCGACGTGCTGCAGAACGCCGTCAACGAGGCCAACCAGAAGATCGTCCAGGACAACAACCTCAAGCTCGCCCTCGAGCCCAAGGTCGAGTTCCCCGGCGAGCAGTCCGTTGTCGAGCGCGCCCTCGACGCCAAGGCCGACCTGCAGTTCAACGTCGCCCTGGAAGTGCTCCCGACCTTCGAGCTCGCCGATCTCTCCGACGTCAGCCTGACCAAGCTCGTGGCCAAGCCCTCCGACACCGAGGTCGACGAAGCCATCACCCGCATGGCGTCGTCCAACCGCAGCTTCACGGCGCGCGACGAGGGTGCCGCCGCCGAGACCGGCGACCGCGTCACCATCGATTTCGTCGGCCGCATCGACGGCGTCGAGTTCGAGGGCGGCAAGGGTGAGGGCGTCGACCTCGAACTCGGGTCGGGCCAGTTCATCCCCGGCTTCGAAGAGCAGCTCGTCGGCGCCAAGGCCGGTGAGAGCCGCGTGGTGAAGTCGACCTTCCCCGAGGGCTACGGTGCCGAGGCATTGGCCGGCAAGGAGGCCGAGTTCGACGTCACCGTCACCGCCGTCCAGGCGCCGGGCGAGACCAAGATCGACGACGAACTCGCCAAGGGCTTCGGCATGGAGTCCCTCGATAAGCTGAAGGAGGCCGTGTCCACCGCCATCGGCGGCGACTTCGAGGCGCAGTCCCGGCGCAAGCTCAAGAAGGAACTCCTCGACGCCCTGGACACCAAGTATGCGTTCGAGCTGCCGCCCAGCCTCGTCCACCAGGAGTTCGCCGCCGTGTGGGCCCAGGTCGAGCAGGACCTGAAGACCCGCGAGAAGACCTTCGAGGACGAGGGGACCACGGAGGAGAAGGCCACCGCCGAGTACCGCAAAATCGCTGAGCGTCGCGTGCGTCTCGGCTTGGTGCTTGCGCAGGTCGGTGAGACCGCCGATATCAAGGTCAGTGACGACGAGGTCAATCAGGCCCTGATCGCCCGGGTCCGGCAGTTCCCGGGTCAGGAGCAGCAGGTCTGGGACTTCTACCGTAAGAATGCCCAGGCGCTCGCGGAACTGCGTGCGCCGATCTTCGAAGAGAAGGTCGTCGACCACGTGCTCGCGCAGGTGAAGCTCGTCGAAGAGCCCGTCTCCAAGGAGGCGTTGTTCGCCGACGAGGACGAATCCGAGGCGTCCGACGGGGCCTCCAAGACCGCGTCCGATAAGGACGAGACTGTTTCGACCGGCGACGAGGCCCTGCCTGCCGTCGCCAAGGCCGACTGAGCCCGGTGCTCCCTTCGTGGGCGGCGGGCCGAGAGTAGAGGCGACGTTCACCGTCGTCGGAGTTCGCTGAAATGTCCGGCCCGCGCCCGATTCGCGGCGCGGCCGGACCCCTCGAAGCCTGGGGCACGTGATGATGAGAGATCCGGTCGACTATTATAACTCCGCGCTCGTGCCCATGGTGGTCGAGCAGTCGAGCCGCGGCGAGCGTGCCTTCGACATCTATTCGCGCCTGTTGCGCGAGCGGATCATCTTCCTTACCGGCCCGGTGGAGGATTACGGCGCCTCGCTCATCGTGGCGCAGTTGCTCTTCCTCGAAGCCGAGAACCCGAAGAAGGAGATCTCCTTCTACATCAACTCGCCCGGCGGCGTGGTGACCTCGGGTCTGTCGATCTACGACACCATGCAGTTCATCCGTTGCCCGGTGACGACCCTTTGCGTCGGCCAGGCCGCGTCGATGGGTTCGCTTCTGCTCACCGCCGGCGAGCCCGGGCATCGCTTTGCCCTGCCGAACGCTCGCATCATGGTGCACCAGCCGTCGGGCGGCTTCCAGGGTCAGGCCACCGACATCCTGATCCATGCCCGCGAGATCGAGGCCCTGAAGAAGCGCCTCAACGAGATCTACGTGAAGCACACGGGACGGGACTACGACACCATCGTCCAGGCGCTCGAGCGCGACAATTTCATGACGGCCGACGCCGCCAAGGAGTTCGGCCTCATCGACGAGGTGATCCAGAAGCGTCCGGAACCGGCTGCCGCCTGATCCCGCCCGTAGGTGCCGGACCCCATTCCGGGGTCCGGCCGCGTCGTTTCGAGGCGGAGCGTCGTCTCTGCCTTGATCCGGCCGCGGCCGCGTGCTTGCATCGTCAGTCTGATCCGAAACCGGCAGATGCGCGCAGGTGACTGTTTCTTTAGGCCGATGCCATTAAATTCGAAGGATGCGTGTGCGCCCCGGACCGGCGCCATGCCCGCGAACGGAGACCGATATGAGCAAGACTGGCGGCAACGACTCGAAGAGCACGCTGTACTGCTCGTTTTGCGGCAAGAGCCAGCACGAGGTCCGCAAGTTGATCGCGGGCCCGACGGTGTTCATCTGCGACGAGTGTGTCGAACTGTGCATGGACATCATCCGTGAGGAATCCAAATCCTCCCTAGTGAAATCGCGCGACGGCGTCCCCACGCCGAAGGAAATCCGCCGCGTCCTCGATGACTATGTCATCGGTCAGGATTTTGCGAAGAAGGTTCTCTCCGTCGCGGTCCACAACCACTACAAGCGCCTCGCCCACGCGTCGAAGCACAACGACGTCGAGCTGGCCAAATCCAACATCATGCTGATCGGGCCGACGGGCTCGGGCAAGACGCTGCT
The DNA here is from genome assembly GCF_001422775.1 of Methylobacterium sp. Leaf87. Classification (NCBI taxonomy): domain Bacteria; kingdom Pseudomonadati; phylum Pseudomonadota; class Alphaproteobacteria; order Hyphomicrobiales; family Methylobacteriaceae; genus Methylobacterium; species Methylobacterium sp. Leaf87. Next base: position 164,256 of record NZ_LMMI01000059.1, read on the forward strand.
CGCTCAGACGCTCGCCCGCATTCTCGACGTGCCGTTCACCATGGCGGACGCGACCACCCTGACGGAGGCGGGCTACGTCGGCGAGGACGTCGAGAACATCATTCTCAAATTGCTCCAGGCCTCCGACTACAACGTCGAGCGGGCGCAGCGCGGCATCGTCTACATCGACGAGATCGATAAGATCTCGCGCAAGTCCGACAATCCGTCGATCACCCGCGACGTCTCCGGCGAGGGCGTGCAGCAGGCGCTCCTGAAGATCATGGAAGGCACCGTCGCCTCCGTGCCTCCGCAGGGCGGCCGCAAGCATCCGCAGCAGGAGTTCCTGCAGGTCGACACCACGAACATCCTGTTCATCTGCGGTGGCGCCTTCGCAGGCCTCGAGCGGATCATCTCGGCGCGCGGCAAGGGGACCTCAATCGGCTTCGGCGCCACGGTTCAAGCTCCCGACGATCGTCGCACGGGCGAGATCTTCCGCAACGTCGAGCCCGAGGATCTGCTGAAGTTCGGCCTCATCCCCGAGTTCGTCGGCCGCCTGCCTGTGCTGGCGACCTTGGAAGATCTCGACGAGACCGCCCTCAAGCGGATTCTTCAGGAACCTAAGAACGCTCTGGTCAAGCAGTACCAGCGCCTGTTCGAGATGGAGAACGTCGACCTGACGTTCCAGGACGAGGCCCTGTCCATGGTTGCCCGCAAGGCCATCGAGCGGAAGACCGGTGCACGTGGCCTGCGCTCGATCCTCGAGACCATTCTCCTCGAGACCATGTACGATCTGCCGGGTCTCGAATCCGTCGAGCAGGTGGTGATCGGCCCCGAGGTCGTCGAGGGCAAGTCGCGTCCTCTCTACATCCATGGGGACCGCAACAAGGAAGCCCCGGCCAGCGTCAGCGCCTGAGCGCTGCCTGACCCTGTCCGGCTCGCGTCATGATGGCCGGCCTCGGGGCGGATGCTTGAAAACATCCGCCCCCGCTTCCATCTGAATTCAGACGCGCGATGGCCGCACGCTCGCCTTTCGAGGTGCGGTGTCCCGCCGCCAGCCGCTTCTCCGATAACACTTCCGACCCCTTCGCGGCCCGGTCGGCCCCTGGCAGGTTGCTTGCTCCCCGGAGGAGCGACTGCCCGGCGTCCCTCATGAGGAAGTCCGACATGACTCAACCGAAATCGCGCCAGCCTGTGGTCCCGGGCTCGACGGGCTCTTATGCCGTCCTGCCGCTTCGCGACATCGTCGTGTTTCCGCATATGATCGTCCCGCTCTTCGTCGGTCGCGAGAAGTCGATCCGCGCCCTTGAGGAAGCCGTGCGGACGGATCGCCACATTCTTCTCGCGACCCAGATCAACGCCAGCGACGACGATCCGGCGACCGACGCGATCTACAAGATCGGAACGCTCGCCAGCGTGCTCCAACTCTTGAAGCTGCCTGATGGTACCGTGAAGGTGCTGGTCGAGGGGGCTGGTCGCGCCAAGATCACCCATTTCAATAAGTCGGACTCTTATTATGAGGCCGAGGCCGAGACTCTCACCGATGAGCTCGGTGACAGTGTCGAGGCGGAGGCGCTCGCCCGCTCGGTCATCGCCGAGTTCGAGAACTACGTGAAGCTCAACAAGAAGATCTCGCCCGAGGTCGTCTCCGCCGTCACACAGATCGACGAGCCCTCGAAGCTCGCCGACACAGTCGGCTCCCACCTGGCGGTGAAGATTGCCGACAAGCAGGCGATCCTGGAGATTCCCACGGTCGCGCAGCGCCTGGAGCGGGTGCTGTCGCTGATGGAGAGCGAGATCTCCGTGTTGCAGGTGGAGAAGCGCATCCGGACCCGCGTGAAGCGGCAGATGGAGAAGACTCAGCGCGAGTACTACCTGAACGAGCAGATGAAGGCGATCCAGAAGGAGTTGGGCGATTCCGAGGACGGCAAGGACGAACTCGCCGAACTCGAAGACAAGATCGAGAAGACCAAATTCACCAAGGAGGCCCGCGACAAGGCGGTGGCGGAGCTGAAGAAGCTGCGTCAGATGTCGCCCATGTCGGCGGAAGCCACCGTCGTGCGCAACTACCTCGACTGGATGCTCGGCATCCCGTGGGGCAAGCGCTCGAAGATGAAGAAGGATCTGCTCGGCGCGCAGGTGATGCTCGACGAGGATCATTTTGGCCTCGACAAGGTCAAGGAGCGCATCGTCGAGTATCTGGCCGTGCAGCAGCGGGCCAACAAGCTCACCGGACCGATCCTGTGCCTCGTCGGTCCCCCCGGCGTCGGCAAGACTTCGCTCGGCAAGTCCATCGCCAAGGCGACGGGCCGTGAGTTCGTTCGTATGTCGCTCGGCGGCGTGCGCGACGAGGCCGAGATCCGCGGTCACCGCCGGACCTATATCGGTTCGATGCCCGGCAAGATCGTGCAGTCCATGCGCAAGGCCAAGACCTCGAACCCGCTCATCCTCCTCGATGAGATCGACAAGATGGGCATGGATTTCCGGGGCGATCCCTCGGCCGCCCTGCTCGAGGTCCTCGACCCCGAACAGAACTCGACCTTCAACGACCACTACCTCGAGGTCGATTACGACCTGTCGAACGTGATGTTCGTCACAACCGCCAACACGCTGAACATCCCCGCGCCCCTCATGGACCGCATGGAGGTGATCCGCATCGCCGGCTATACCGAGGAAGAAAAGCTCGAGATCGCGCGGAAGCACCTGATCCCGGGCGCGGTCAAGAAGCACGGCCTCGACGCAAAGGAATGGCAGATCGACGACGCCGCGCTGCTGATGCTCATCCGCCGCTACACGCGGGAAGCGGGCGTCCGTAACCTGGAGCGCGAGATCTCCAACCTCATCCGCAAGGCGGTGAAGGAGATTCTCATCACGAAGGTGAAGGCGGTTGCCGTTACCGAGGAGAACCTGCCGGTGTTCCTCGGTGCTCCGAAGTTCCGCTACGGCGAGATCGATGAGGAGGATCAGGTTGGTGTGGTCACGGGCCTCGCGTGGACCGAGGTCGGTGGTGAGTTGCTGACCATCGAAGGCGTCATGATGCCCGGCAAGGGCAAGATGACCGTGACGGGCAACCTGCGCGACGTGATGAAGGAGTCGATTTCCGCTGCGGCGAGTTACGTCCGCTCGCGGGCCGTCGATTTCGGCATCGAGCCGCCGCTGTTCGAGCGTCGGGACATCCACGTCCACGTTCCCGAGGGAGCGACCCCGAAGGATGGCCCGTCCGCCGGCATCGGCATGGCCACCGCCATCATCTCCACCCTCACGGGCATCCCCGTGAAGAAGGATGTGGCGATGACCGGAGAAGTGACACTCCGTGGCCGGGTGTTGCCCATCGGCGGTCTGAAAGAGAAGCTGCTCGCGGCTCTTCGTGGAGGCATCAAGACGGTGCTGATCCCCGAGGAGAACGCCAAGGACATCGCCGAGGTGCCCGATAGCGTTAAGAACGGGATGGAGATCATCCCGGTCTCGCGGATGGATCAGGTTCTCAAGCATGCCCTGGTGCGGGTACCCGAACCCATCGAGTGGGAGGAGCCGGCCCCGCCGGTCCGCCCGGTGATCGGTGAGGACGAGACCGCCACGGTCATCGCGCACTGAACCGCTGACAGGCGAAGAGGCCCCGGAGGAAACTCTGGGGCCTCTTTCTTCGTGCGGCTTCCCATCCTCGTGAGGCTACGGGTTGCGTGCCGACGGCCGCTTCGGTACGACACGGCGCGCCTGGGCGGTTAGCTCAGTTGGTAGAGCGTCTCCTTTACACGGAGAGGGTCGGCGGTTCGAGCCCGTCACCGCCCACCAGGCCCTGTCCCGTCTCGCGGGACGACATCGGATCGCCTGACATGACCGAGCCACGCGGATTTCCCACCCCTTGGCTCGTCGTCGAGAAAGCGGAAAGCTTCTGCGTCGAGGATGCCGCCGGCGTGGCCGTCGCGTGGACCTATTGCTCGGACGATGAGGCTTCGCGCACGGCAACCGGCGCGATGACCCGTGACGAGGCGCAACGGATCGCGAAGGCGATCGCGATGATCCCCGAGATGCGAACCATCATTCGAACCCTGCAGGACGGCCTGGCCGAGGCCGACACCGGCGAGAGCTGACGGCACTCAGCCGCCGGCGAGGACCAGGGCCCAGAAGCGCTTGTAGCGAGTGCCCGGCGCATCGACGCGGGCGATGCCGACGCGCTTCAGTTGCGGCATCAGCATGTTCTTGTTGTGCTCCGGCGAAGACTTCCAGCGCGCCAGCACCTCGTCGAAGGTGTTCGAGCCTGCACTGAGATTCTCCGCCGCGTAGGCGCGGCCGAAGCCCGCCTCCGCCATGCGTGCATCGAAGGTGCCGCCGATCTCGTGGCTGAGACGGCCGGCCTTCGCATTGGAAGCCGCCTGATACGACGCGGCCCGGATCAGGCTGGTGTCGATCACCACCGGCCCGAGACCGTGCTGTGCCCGGTAGCGTGAGATGGCAGCGGCCGCTGCCTGCTCATCGAGGATCATGACGCTGGTCGGCGTATCGGGACCGAGGAAGGTGGGTGCGCTGCAACCGGCCAAAGTCACCGCGACGGATGCGGCCACGACGTAAGCGAAGGCGCGTGAGGATAACTTGGGCATCGGCTCATGGGCTCGGGCGGGATCGGCTCCATGCTTTTCCCGGTTCCATGCCCCTTGCGGCCCCATGCGGCGAAAACGCGGCAACGGTCCCACGCCGATCCGTTCGCTCGTCACCGTGGCATGCTGGGCACGCCCCGGCTCAGATCCGCGTACCCGGATCGCGTAACGGCGCACCGCAGCGCCATCCGGTGATGCGATAGTCCGGATGCGTCCCGACCCAGCGCGCCAGCTGCGGCTGTGCCACGTGGTGGCAGGCACGCGCGTCGGCGACGTCGAGGGCGAGCCGCCGCGCTTCGCAGGTGTCCGGCGCGTTGGTCATGCAGGCTGTGAAGTAGAGGAAGAAAAACCCCGGCATCGTTCACCCTCCGCAAGCCTTGACCGACGACACGAGCATCTTCCGGCCGGTTGCGTTCGATGAGCTTAGGATTCCCACAAGCGAAAGCGAGCCGGCGCAACGTCGCCGCCGCGGGCAGGCGGGACCTTGGGGACGCGAAGTCCTTGCAACACAATGCAGATTGTCGGGGAATAAAAATGGCGCGGGCGACGGGACTCGAACCCGCGACCTCCGGCGTGACAGGCCGGCACTCTAACCAACTGAGCTACGCCCGCGTGGCGTGGAAAGCGATCCGCACAAGACACGTTTCGCGTCACGCGAGATCGGACTTTCGGAATGGTAGGCTTGTAAATGGCGCGGGCGACGGGACTCGAACCCGCGACCTCCGGCGTGACAGGCCGGCACTCTAACCAACTGAGCTACGCCCGCGTGGCGTCCCGCCTCGTCTCCGCTGCGGTGTCGGGGGTTTATGTTCGGCCGCCCGGGCTGTCAAGCAGCCTGCGGCGGCATCCCGCAAGATCGTTCGAGCGTACACGTGACCGCTTCTGTGGCCCCCTCCGGACGAAGCCGACGTCGCGCCTCGATCGAGGGCGGGGAACACCGGGGCCGCCCCGCGGCTTGTCCGAGCGTCGAACCCGTGTGGGAGGTGCCCGTGTTTCGTGTCCTCCGCACCTTGGGCCTCGCAATGGGCGTGCTTGCGGGCATCGTTGGGGCGCAGGGACCTGAGTTCGCTCAGCAGTATGGCCAGCGGTTGGCTGGGACCGTCGAGGAGTTGGGCCGCGTGGTCGCCGGGTTCGAAGCCGATGCACAGGCGACGGGACATACCCGTGACAGTGCCATTGCGCGGCTGCGCGGCGATTCCGATGCTCTTGTTTCTCGACGTGGGGCAGCCGCGCGAGCGGATCTCGACCGGCTCGCCACCCTAACGGCACGCCGCGCCGCCCTCGACACCGCCGGTGGTCCTCTCGGCCGACTTGCGGCCCTGATCCGCGACCCCGACCTCCATCTCGCGCGGGCGACCTACGAGGACTATCGCCCCGCGATCCCGACGACCGCCGATGGCTTGGTGGCCGGGCTCCTCGGGTTCCTCGCCGCGTGGGCGGGATGGCGGGTTCTGTGCGACTTCGGGCGGCGTCTGATCCATCGACCGTCCGTCTCGGTCACCGCCTGAACCGTGTCCGCCAGGGCACAGGTGTTGCACGGCATCTACAGCCCGACCAGGACGAGTGCACTACGACTGACGCCGTAGCGCGCGGGTCAACTCGTGGCGCCGGTTCACGGTCGACAGTCGCAATCATGGCGCGTGCGTCCCACCCTTCTGTCGATCCGGCCCTCGATGCCGCCGCGCTCCTGCGGCGCATCGGGTTCTTCGGCCTGTTCGTCCTCGTGCCGGTGACGACGCAGATGGGTCGCCGCGCGGCCGTCATTCTGGCGCCCATCGCCGTGGTGCTGCTTGTGCTGGCCAGCGCCATCGACGGCAAATCCGGGCCCTGGAGGCCAGCCGCTGGGCGCCTGCTGCGGATGCCGGCCTTCCTCGCCGGGCTCCTCGTCATCCTGTGGGCGGCTCTGTCCCTTGTGTGGACGCCGTTCCTCGATCTTGCCGCCGAGCGGTTGCTCAACCTGATCGCGACGATCCTTCTGACCTTCGCGGGCTATCTCGCCCTGCCGGAGCGGATGCGTTCGGCTAACCTCTACCTCCTGCCCGTGGGCACCGCGGCCGCCGCCCTCGTGGCGATTCTGCTCGGCCTGTTCGGGCATCGTCTCCCCGGAACGCCAACGGAGATCGATGGAACTCTGGACCGTGGATTGACGCTTCTCGCGCTCCTGGTCTGGCCGGCCGTGGCGTGGCTGCGCTCGCGCGGGCGCGACCTCGAATCCCTAGGCCTCGCGCTCCTCGTGGCCGTGGCCCTGGTGGTTTCGCCGAACGCGCTTCAACTCGCAGCCTTGGCGGTGGGCGCCGCCACCTTCGCCCTCACCAGTCTCCGGCCGTTCCTCGGCGTACGCGTCGCAAGCCTCGGTGCGGCAGCCCTCTTGGTGGGGGCGCCCCTGCTGCCGTTCCTCGCTCGACCCGTCGCCTCTACCCTGCTCGGCCCGGCTTCGCCCGGCGCCCTGTCGCTCAAGACCTGGCAGAAGATCGTCACCACGGAGCCGTTGCGCCTCGTCACGGGGCACGGTTTCGAGACGGCGCTGCGGGGCAGGATCGTCAATCTCCTCCCGGCCAATGCGCCCACCACGCTGCTGTTCGAGTTGTGGTACGAACTGGGCGTCGTCGGCGCAGTCGCCGCGGCGTTCGCGCTTCAGGCCGCGATCCGCCGCAGCGGACGGGGGACGCCCGTCCTCGTCCCCGGCGCCATGGCGGCCTTCGCCGCCGCATTCACCATCACCTGTATCGGTGTCGGCCTGACGGTGATGTGGTGGCTCACCACCCTGACGGTCGTGATCCTGGCCTTCGTCGCCGTGGCACGCGGCCAGTTCCGCACCCGCCGCCCGAAGGCGAGCCAGATCGGTCACCCGGAGACACTCTGAGCCTCCGGCGCGGCGCCTGTTTCGTAGGCCACCGCTCCAGGCTCAACCGTCGGAACGTGCCTCGATGCCGGTCATGTCGTCGTCCGACAGGCCGAAATGGTGCCCGATCTCGTGGACGAGGACATGGGTGACGAGGTGCCCGAGGGTTTCCTCGTGCTCGGCCCAATAATCGAGCAAGGGCCGGCGGTAGAGCCAGATCTGGTTTGGCATCTGGCCGGTCGTGAACTCGCCCGATTGCGCCAGTCCGATGCCCCGGAACAGGCCCAGCAGATCGAATTCGCTGGCGCAGTCCATCTCGATCAGAGTGTCGTCGTCGGGAAAGTCGTCGACATGGATGACGATCCCCGGGCAAAGGGCACGAAACGCAGCCGGGAGATCTACGAACGCCGCATGAGCGAGCGCTTCGATGTCGTCCAGGGACGGAGCATGACGTTCGGCCCAAGGCTCTTGCCGTGTGTCCTCTTGCCGTGTGTCCCCCTGCTGCGTGTCCTCCAGACTATGGTCGTCCTGCAGGCCGCTCACCGGATCACCGGTAGGACGCGGTGCGTGAGGAAGCCCGCGAGATCGCTCGTGATGTGGTCGATATGCGCTTCCTGCACCGCTTCCTGCTCGAACGCCTCCCGGAACGGATCGAGGGTTCGGGGCACGACCAACACCGTCGCCATGCCGATCTCATGCGGCACTACGAGATTGCGGGCGATGTCCTCGAACAGAACCGAACGGCGCGGATCGACCCCGTGGCGGAGGAGAAAACGCTCATAGGTCGAGCGTTCGGGTTTGGGCACGAAATCCGCGTCGGCGATATCGAACACGTCTTCGAAATGGTCGAGGATTCCGAGTTTTCGCGCCACGCTCTCGGCGTGCCGACGCGATCCATTGGTGAGGATGAGCTTGCGGCCGGGCAACTCGGCGATGGCGGTCCCCAGGGCCGGGTGGAGGCTGATGCTCGAATGGTCGATGTCGTGAGCGAAATCGAGAAAATCGTGCGGATCGATGGCCGCCTCGATCATCAGCGCTTTCAGGGTGGTGCCATAGCGATGGTAGAAATACTTCTGCAGGGCACGCGCCGAGAGCCCATCGAGACCGTAGAGGCGCATCACGTAGAGGGTGATCCGCTCGTCCACCTGTGGCCAAACCCGTGCGTCGCTCGGGTAGAGCGTGTTGTCGAGATCGAACACCCAGGTGTCGACATGATCGAACCCACGGGATCGGACGGAGGTGAAATGGTTTTCGCCGGGAAGGAACAAGGCGCTTCGACTTAAGGGTTGGGCCGGATGATCCGGCCGGGACGGCTAAGATGGGGCATGGCGCCGAAATTGGAAGCGCCAAGGTTCGCCAATGGCCCGAATGGTGCATCACGGTCTGATATGGGACAGGGCCATCGTTCACCCTGGAATCTATCGAAGCCTCGTACGTCGAGTTTGTCTTCGACTTGCGCATTCGCGCGCCAAGGATGCTGTTTATTTCGTCACCACCTTCCTGTATTCGCTCATGGACACGAAGACCAAACCCCTGTCTAGCGTTTGTCGATCCGGCGCAAATGGGTAGGCTTGGCGCTGTTTTTAAACATTCATATACGACCCCAGTCTTAGGTTGGGTTCAGCCCGTCTCACGACGATCCCAATCGACACGTCGAACCCTTTGGGAGGGATGCATTGCTCGCCCGAGATTTTCGGAGCTTCTTCAACGCGTCGCGACGTGAGGGCGTGATCCTGTCGTTCGGCGGTGATCTCTCGGAGAACGTTCTTTTTTCCCTCGGGGAAGTGCTGAAATTGCGCATGGGCCAAGATGCGACGCATTCGAGTGTCACGAAGCGCGTCTTCGGTATCTTCGTCGAGCAGGCGCAGAACATCATCCGCTACTCGGCCGACAAGGTCGCCGAGCCAACGGGTTCCCGCGGTCTGATCAGCGCCGGCATGATCGTCGTCGGGGTCGCTGGCGAGCGGTTCTACGTGGTGTGCGGCAACGAGGTCCCGGACAGCGATGTACCGACCCTGCGCGCGCGCCTCGATCACTTGACCACGATGACAGGTGACGAGTTGAAGGCGTTCTACCGTGAGAAACTCCGTCAGCCGCCCGACGAGGGAAGCCTCGGCGGTAGTATCGGCCTCATCGAGATCGCCCGCCGGTCGAGCGCGCCCGTCGAGTACGATTTCCAGGAACTCGGCGATGGGCGGAGCTTCTTCTGCCTCAAAGCCTACATCTGAACGGCGCCGGACCGATGGATACCATCAGCCTTCCCGCGACCGAGCGGTCGCCGCGCATCGATTTCGATTTCGGGCGCGGCCACCTCGCCTTGCGCGGCGAATCCTATCCCGAGGACGCCGCGGCGTTCTACGGACCGCTTCTTCAGGCCCTCCGGGGATATCTCGCCGAGGCCGCCACCGATCCCATCGTGTTCGAAGTCGGGCTCGCCTACTTCAATTCCTCGAGTGCCAAGGCGCTCATGAATCTGTTCATGCCCCTGGAGGATGCCGCCGCCGAGGGTCGGCCGGTGACGATCCGCTGGTTCTACGCCGATGGCGACGAGACAATCGCGGAAGCCGGTGAGGATTTCGCCGCCGATTTCTCCCATGCCCGCTTCGAGATGGTCGAGGAGCTCGCATGACGTCGGTGCCCAAGGCCGCGCCCCGTGCCGCCACGGCCCGCCCCGCGAGCGACGCCTTCAGCCTCTACGATGCCGAGGAAGCCGTGATCCGGCAAGCTGAGACGATGCTGGCTGGGCTTTCCGATGCCGCCGCCGGCGTCAACGCCTTGGCGGAAGCGTACCGCCGCGGCTACCGCGAGCAGCAACGCCTCGTCCGCATGAGCGACCGGATGCAACTCGATTTGCAGAAGGCCAATCACTGCCTCGCCGAGCAGCGTCGCGATCTCCAGGCGCTCAACGAAGCGCTCTCCAGGGAGATCGAACACCGCTCGCGCCTCGAAGCCGAACTACGCCGCCTCGCCGACACCGACGACCTGACGGGTGCCCTGGCCCGGCGGCGCTTCATGGAGATGAGCGTCCGCGCGTGGCAGCGCCATGCGACCGACGGCACGCCGATCACCGTCATGATGCTCGATCTCGACCGCTTCAAGCTCGTGAACGACAGCTTTGGGCACGCCGCCGGTGATGCGGCTCTCGTCGCTTGTGTGGCGGCCTGCCTGGCGAACCTGCGTCCACACGATATCATCGGCCGCACCGGCGGCGAGGAGTTCGCCGTTCTGCTTCCGAACACCGCCCTCGACGCGGCCCTGGCGATCGCCGAACGTCTGCGGGTCGCGGTCGCATCGGCCGCGATCGAGACGCCGGGCGGGACCGTCATCCTGTCCGTCAGCATCGGCGTCGCCGAGGCCCGACCCGGTGAATCCCTCGAAGCCGCCATGCAGCGCGCGGACGCCGCCCTCTATACGGCCAAGGACAGCGGACGCGATCGTGTGCGCAGTGCCCCCGATGCATTGGGCTCCGCCCCCGGTCGACCGATCCGCATGACCCCCGAGGGCCCATGATTCCCGAGGGCATGCCGAGCGCCGAAGCTGCGCCGGTTCGGCGCGGCGGTTCCCTGAGGGGTGCCGGCCCACGCCGTAGCAGCGACTTCCTCGAAGCCGCCGGGTTCACCGATATGCCGCTGGCCGAAAGCGCCGCCGGCCCGACCATGAGGCCCGGATCCCTGCGCGGGTCTGCCCGAGGGCGCGACCTCGATAGTCTCGCCCATACCCTGTTCCTGCGGATCTACCCGGTCATCGCCGTCGTCGTCCTGGTGACGCAGATCGGCATCGCCTGGGTGAACTACAGCGACCAGATCCGGCTCTACACCGAGCGGGCAAAGCTGCTCGCCGCCCTGACCGCAAGTGCCGTCGCTCGGCCAGATTGGAGTACCCGGCCCGAGATCTACCGGCATCAGGTCCAGGCCCTCACCCTGGATCCGGCGTTCCGGGCGGTGGTTCTGCGCAATGCAGCGGGGGCCGTGGTCATGTCGCTGGGTGACATGCCGCGTGGTCGGTCCTGGGACATGGTCGTCGCGCAGGCTGATCTCTCCCTCCCATCCGAGCCCAAACCCGTTGGACACCTCACCCTGGCCATCTCGGCCGAGGCGTTGCGCGGCAACGCCGAAAAGCAGGCGATTCTGGCCCTCGTGACCAGTCTCATCCTGATGCTCGCCTTCGTGTTGACCCTCCACGCCAATGTACGGGCGCACGTTCTGGCACCCCTCAAGCGCCTGCTCCTCGCCATGCGCGAGGTCGAGCACAAGAACTGGGTCACCGTCGAATCCGGTGCCCGTTTCAGGGCCAGCAACGAAATCGACGTGATCTCTCAGGCGTTCAACCGCATGGTCGAGGGTCTGCGAACGGGCGACGAAGCGAAGCGGCTGCTACAGGAACTCGAGACGGCGCATGCCAAGCTCGCCGAGGCCAACGGCCTCGTCATGGAGAGTATCGGCTACGCACGACGCATCCAGAGTTCGGTTTTGCCCGACCGCGCGGCGCTCGTGAGCACCGGCCTCGAGGTCGGGGTCCTGTGGGAGCCGCTTCACGTCGTCGGCGGCGACTACTTTTGGCTCGAGAACATCGACGGGCTCGGCATCATCGTGGTGGCGGATTGTACCGGTCACGGCGTCCCGGGGGCCTTCCTCACCCTCATCGTCGCCACGGCCCTCGACCGCATCCTGCACGAGCGGCGCCTGCGCGACCCCGTCGAGGTGCTGCGTGCCCTCGACTCCATGGTCCGGGTGCAATTGCGCCAGGACGGTCGGGGCGCGGTTTCCGATGACGGCCTCGATTGCGGGATTTGCATCTGGGATCGGCAAACCGCGACCCTGCGCTTCGCCGGGGCCGGCCTCTCCCTCACGAGTGTCACGGATGGGACCGTCACGCGCATCCGTGGCGCGAAGAACGGCCTCGGCTATCCTCGGCGGGCAGGGGAAATCTTTGCGGTGGACGAGATCGTCGTCCCGACCTCGGTGGAGACGACGTTCTACCTCATGACCGACGGGATCACCGACCAGATGGGCGGAGAGAGGCGTCGACTGCTCGGTCATCGCGGTGTCGCCGACATCCTCATGGCGCGATCGCATGACGGCCTCGGCGATCAGGTTGCGGCCCTGCAGCAGGCCCTTGCCGATTACCGTGGCAGCGAAGCGCGCCGGGACGACATGACTCTGGTGGCGTTTCGACCGATCCCGCAATCGCTGTCCGCGTGACTGCCCTCGTCTCGGTTCGCCCTGCCGGGCGAACCGGGTCACGGTGTCAGCTCCGGCGGATCAGGGTCCCGGCACCGTAATCGGTGAACAGTTCCAAGAGCACGGCGTGGCTGACCTTGCCATCGAGGATGACGACCGCCTCGACGCCCTGCTCCAGGGCGTAGATACAGGTCTCGACCTTCGGGATCATGCCGCCTGTGATGGTGCCGTCGGCGATGAGCCGGCGGCAATCCTCCAGAGTGAGTTCGGGGATCAGCTTCTTGTCCTTGTCGAGGACGCCCGGTACGTCGGTGAGCAGCAGCAGGCGCTTGGCCCGCAGCGCCCCCGCGATGGCGCCCGCGAAGGTGTCGGCGTTGACGTTGTAGGTCTGTCCGTCGGCGCCGAAGGCCACAGGAGCGAGGACCGGGATGAGTTCGGCCTTGAGCACCGCATCGAGGACGCCGCGCTCGACGTGATCCGGTTCGCCGACGAGGCCGAGATCGACCTCTTGCTCGGTCTGGCTCTCGGGATCGATGATGGTGCGTGTGGCCTTCTTGGCCCGCACCATATTGCCGTCCTTGCCGCACAGGCCGATGGCCCGTCCGCCCTCGGCCGAGATCCAGCCGACGATCTGTTTGTTGATGGAGCCGGCCAGGACCATCTCGACCACCTCGACGGTGGCTTCGTCGGTGACCCGCAAGCCGCCCTTGAACTCCGACTCGATGCCGAGCCGCCCGAGCATCCGGCCTATCTGCGGGCCGCCGCCGTGGACCACGATGGGCTTGAGGCCGGACTGCTCCAAGAGCACGATGTCCTCGGCGAAATCCTCCGCCGCGGCACGGTCGCCCATGGCGTGGCCGCCATACTTGATGACCACGATCTCCTGGTCGTAGCGCTGCATATGCGGCAGGGCCTGAACCAGGACTTCGGCACGCACGTGCACGTTCGGCAACGGGTCTTTCATCGTGGGGCTCGTTCCTCGATGCGTGCCGGGCGGTCGTGCACGGCGCCGGGCTTCTACCGCAGGCATGTGACCCTGCGAAGCAGGCAGCGGGCAATTTTTGCGCCCAGCCACGCGGCAGCGGGCGCAACCGCCGGTCTGTCCGTCAGATGACGGCCTCGATCAGGCCGAGGCCGCGGGCCTCTTCGGCCTCGATGTACCAGTTCGAGGGGGCGCGGGTCAGCACTTCGTCGAGGCTCACCGTCGATCCCGCGACGAGGTTGGCGAACCCTTCGTTCTGAATCTCGATGGAGCATTCGAGTTCGTGCAGGGCCGCCGTCACCGTGGCGATGCAGGTGGTGAGCGGACCGTCGATGTGCAGCTTCTTCGAGATCTTGCGCTCGTGGATCATCAGGCGGGTGCCGCGCGTCAGGTAGCGGTTGGAGCGGGCGAAGAAGCTCATGAAGGTGGTGCCGGCCGAGTAGATCGCTGCTTTTCCGAGAAAGACGATCCGCCGGTGCGGATCGACCTCGCTGGCGAAGCGGATGTCCTCGCCCATCATCCGAGCCACTTCCGGATCACCGCCAAGGGTCGAGAGTTCGACCACGACGAAATCCTGATCCGACGCCGCATCGAACTGCTGGCGGAAATCCTTGTACATCGACTGGTCCACGGGACCGGAGAGCAGGATGGCGGGAGCCTTGAAGGCCGGGGCGGGAAGCGGCGTCGTGTCCATGGTGTCCTTCGGGGGAAACGTCATCGGCCGCGTCCGGGAAGGCGTCGCGGGACCGGCTTGTGAGACGCTCACCGTCCCCCTGGAGTTCCGCGCTCCGATGCGACGACGGGCCGATCTTCATCTGCGGGTGCGACCGCATGCCGAAACACAATCCATCGGACACTCCCGGAAGCGTGATGATTGGAGGGAACTGATTTCCGCTGGAGGCACCGGGCCTTTAACGTCCGCTTAACTTTGAATCGTGATCCTGGGTCCCGTCGATCAGGGACTAAGCCGTTGTCCAACTCCGATTCTTTCACCCCCCGCCAGACCCTGACGAATCCGGGCCTGCTTGCCAGCGCGCTGCACCGGATCGGCACCGAGGCCGCCTCGACGGCCGAGGTCTGGCGCCGTCTCACCGAGCATTACATCGTCGATCTCGACGCCGTGGCGGCGCTGCTGCCGCGCGCCGAGCCCGAGCCTCTCTGGCTTCAGGGCCGGGACTGAGGGTGGCCCAAGCGTCACACACGGGCGCGATGCGTCTCGAGAATCCGCCCCTGGCATACGGTGTGCGTGGGGAGGATGAACACCAAGACCAATAACCCGAAACCAGATCTTCGAGGAACGCCCCAGACAACAATCACGCGGCCGCTCGAACGCCAGAGCCACTCCGCGGACCTTCTTCGCCATCTCGAACAAGAGGTCCGTCATGTCCGAATTGCTGTCCGTCGCCCTCGTCTGCATGCAAACCATGCTGGTTCAGAACTGCTCCCGCCAAACTGCCCTCGACGTGATCATCGCGCCCGCGAGAACACCGATGGAATGCCTGATCCACGGACAGGCCATGGCGGCGTCGGCCGGGTTGCCCGGAGGCGACGATCGCTACCTCAAGATCACCTGCGAGCGCCGCCACGCCGATCTGCGCCATCTGAGGCGCGCCGGCTACGCGGCAGCCGTTGTCCTGGTCCCCCGCGACGCCATCTAACGCCGAAGGGGCCGATCGCGAACCCGGTCGATCCCCACTTCGTCGCATCACTCGCAGCACGGCTGCTCCGTCGACGCACGGTTTCGGCTGGCGTCGGACGGTCGGCCTACTCAGACGTTCGCCGGCTCGAGCGTGAGGCGATCGCCGGTCCGCAAGGTGCCGCCGGCCACCACCTCTGCGTAGACTCCGCAATCCGTGTGGCCAAGGTGCTGCGACAGGGCGCGGGGGATCGTGAGGTCGCGAATGCCCGTGACCGGATCGACGTTGGTCGCCGCGCAACGCTCCGTGCGTTTGAGAACGCGCAGCGCGACCCCGCCGTGCGTGACGAGCGTGCGCCCGACGAGGTCGAGTTCGGCCCAAGGCGCCAGACCCGAGACGTGGAGATTCGCTCGGAACCGCAGGGGATCGACGGCAGCACCCGTCAGGGTCTCGACCGCCGCGACGCTGGCGAGATTGAGGAGCGAAACGAAGCCACGAGGCGAATCGGTGAAGCGGAAGCCGTCGGGCGCGCCCAGCACCTTGGGCGGGCCGCGTAGGGCGTCGGGCAGGTACCCGGCCAGGAAGCTTTCGATGGCGCCGCGTCCTTCCGCCGTGCCGAGATCACCCTGCGCCGCGACGCCGCCATCACCGTGGATCGTCAGGACGTTCGTATGCCCCTCGTAGCGTGCGTCGAGGCGGGCCAGGGCTTCGTGGCGCATGAGCATCAGGAATTTGATCTTGGGCTGATGCACGGGTGCCGCCGGATCGAAGCCGGACGGGCCGTTCTCGACGGCGAACAAGCGATCGCCGGGAAAGTAGTCGCCCGCCTCCAGATCGACGCTGTCGAGCCGTTCGGGCGAGAGGCCCTTCACGGGGTAGCGATGGAGAGCGTCGAGGTGCAGTTCGTTCGTCATCGGAAGAGCATGGACCGGTGACGAAGCCGCTTGCAAGGGTCCGGAAGATCCCGCCCCCACTTCGATCCGGACCCCCTTGTGGTGCGTATTTACAACACCACATCCGTGTCACCGGCGGCTGGATGGCGCCGGGGTTCTCGCAGTGAAGGTATGGGACCGGAGCCGGGGAACGACGTCTCGGAACGGCCGCGCCGCCTCATGCGGGCGGGACCGGACCGACACGGGGAGGTGGAAAGAGCATGAATTTCGAGATCTACACCGAACGCGCCCGCGGCTTCGTCCAGTCGGCGCAGACCCTGGCCATGCGCGAGGGTCATCCGCAATTGCAGCCGGGTCACCTCCTGAAGGTGCTTCTCGACGACCCCGAGGGCCTGTGTGCCGGCCTCATCGACCGTGCGGGCGGGCAGTCCCGCGTCGCCCTCGCGCAGGTCGAGACATGGCTCGCTAGGCAGCCCAAGGTGTCCGGCAATTCGTCCCAGCCCCAGGCGACGCGCGAACTCGTGCGCCTGTTCGACACCGCCGAGAAGGCGGCCGAGAAGGCCGGCGATTCCTACGTCACCGTGGAGCGCCTGCTCCTGGCGCTCGCCGTCGAGAAGGACACCGAGTCCGGCAAGGCTCTCGCCGCCGCGGGCGTGACGCCGGCGTCGCTGAATGGGGCCATCAACGCCCTGCGCAAGGGCCGCACTGCCGACAACGCCACGGCGGAGAACGCTTACGACGCCCTGAAGAAATACGCCCGCGACCTCACGGAAGCCGCCCGCGAAGGCAAGCTCGATCCGGTGATCGGCCGTGACGAGGAGATCCGGCGTACGATCCAGGTCCTGTCCCGGCGCACTAAGAACAATCCCGTGCTCATCGGCGAGCCCGGCGTCGGCAAGACCGCCATCGTCGAGGGGCTCGCCCTACGCATCGTCGACGGCGACGTGCCCGAGAGCTTGAAGGACAAGAGCCTGCTCGCCCTCGACATGGGCTCGCTGATCGCGGGCGCCAAATACCGCGGCGAGTTCGAAGAGCGCCTGAAGGGCGTGCTGTCCGAGGTGACGGCGGCCGAAGGCGGCATCATTCTGTTCATCGACGAAATGCACACCCTCGTGGGCGCCGGAAAGGCCGACGGGGCGATGGATGCCTCGAACCTCCTGAAGCCCGCCCTGGCACGGGGCGAACTGCACTGCGTCGGCGCAACAACCCTCGACGAGTACCGCAAGCACGTCGAGAAGGACGCCGCCCTGGCGCGGCGCTTCCAGCCCGTCTTCGTGTCCGAGCCCACCGTGGAGGATACGGTCTCGATCCTGCGCGGCATCAAGGAGAAGTACGAGCAGCACCACGGCGTGCGTATCCAGGATGCGGCGTTGGTCGCGGCCGCCACCCTGTCGAACCGCTACATCACCGACCGTTTCCTTCCCGATAAGGCCATCGACCTCATGGACGAGGCGGGCTCGCGCCTGCGCATGCAGGTCGATTCGAAGCCCGAGGAACTCGACAATATCGACCGCGAGATCGTGCGCCGGAAGATCGAGGGCGAGGCCCTGAAGAAGGAGACCGACACCGCCTCCCGCGACCGCCTCGTGCGGCTGGAAAAGGAGTTGGCCGATCTTGAGGAGCAATCCTCGGCCATCACCTCGCGCTGGAAGGCGGAGAAGGACAAGCTCGGGGCAGCGGCCGACTTGAAGAAGAAGCTCGACGAGGCCCGCACGGAACTCGCCAACGCCCAGCGCCAGGGTCAATACCAGCGCGCCGGCGAACTCGCCTACGGCGTGGTGCCGGGCCTGGAGAAGCAGCTCGCCGAGATCGAGGCGGCGGCCGAGTCTGCGGTCAGCCGCGACGGCATGGTCGAAGAGGCGGTGACCCCTGCCCACATCGCCGGGGTTGTCTCGCGCTGGACCGGCGTGCCCGTGGACAAGATGCTGGAGGGCGAGCGCGACAAGCTGCTCGCCATGGAATCGGCTTTGGCGAAGCGCGTCGTCGGCCAGCGCGAGGCGGTGGAGGCGGTCGCGACCGCCGTGCGCCGGGCCCGGGCCGGCCTGCAGGACCCCAACCGGCCCATCGGTTCGTTCATGTTCCTCGGGCCCACGGGCGTCGGCAAGACCGAGCTGACGAAGGCGCTCGCCGGGTTCCTATTCGACGACGACACGGCGCTCGTACGGATCGACATGTCGGAATACATGGAGAAGCACGCCGTTGCCCGCCTCATCGGTGCGCCTCCGGGCTACGTTGGCTACGAGGAGGGAGGGTCCCTCACGGAGGCCGTACGACGCCGGCCGTATCAGGTCGTGTTGTTCGACGAGGTCGAGAAGGCGCATCCGGACGTGTTCAACGTCCTCCTGCAGGTGCTCGACGATGGGCGCCTGACGGACGGGCAGGGGCGCACGGTGGACTTCCGCAACACCCTCCTCATCATGACCTCGAACCTTGGCTCCGAGTACCTCGTCAACCAGTCCGAGGGCGATGATACCGATGCCGTGCGCGACGAGGTGATGGGTGTGGTGCGCCATCACTTCCGGCCGGAATTCCTGAACCGGATCGACGAGATCATCCTGTTCCACCGCCTCAAGCGGTCGGAGATGGGCGCCATCGTCGACATCCAGCTCGGGCGTCTCCAGAAGCTTCTGGACGAGCGCAAGATCACCATCGACGTCGAGCCCGATGCCCGCGACTGGCTCGCGGACAAGGGGTACGATCCGGCCTACGGGGCGCGTCCGCTGAAGCGGGTGATCCAGAAGGCGGTGCAGGACCGCCTCGCCGAGCAGCTCCTGTCCGGATCGATCCACGACGGCGAA
Source organism: Methylobacterium sp. Leaf87 (assembly GCF_001422775.1). Classification (NCBI taxonomy): domain Bacteria; kingdom Pseudomonadati; phylum Pseudomonadota; class Alphaproteobacteria; order Hyphomicrobiales; family Methylobacteriaceae; genus Methylobacterium; species Methylobacterium sp. Leaf87. Next base: position 183,159 of record NZ_LMMI01000059.1, read on the forward strand.
TCGGTGCCGGTGCGGCTCGGGCCCCTCGGGTTGACCGTGGGCGATACCCTCGCGGCCGAGACGCGCCCGCAGAACCGCCTGCTGAACTGACACGGATGTGACCGGACCGTCGCTCGCGAGCGGCGGTCCGATGCGATCCATCGACTGCATACCGCGTTGATCCGCATGGTTAGCGAATTCTTAACGGGTTTGGCCGAAGGCTTGTCCCGGAATCGATGTTCCCGCAGTGGACTATCGCTAGGGGCAGCCAGGCCTTAATCCTGACGGCTACGCTTCAACACGGACGAACGCCATGCGATTCTGCGCCCTTCCCGCACTGATGCTCCTCGCCGGGATGGCGCAGGTGGAGGCCGGGTCGCTTCCGGTCGACGAGACCACCTATGTCGAGAACTCCCTGAACCGCGACGGCCGTCTCGTCGTCGAGCATCGACCCATCGCCCGGACGCCGGGTGGGCGTCAGTCCGGCTCGTCCGCCGAACTCGCCGGCTTCTGCCACGAGGGTGGCATCATCCGCCGCCGGGACGAGTTCGGCCAACCCGTGATTCTGCGTCAGCGCGAAGTCTGCGACAGCGTCGCGCCGCGCACCCTCGCGCCGGGTCAGGTCGATGCCCGTCCGACTTGGCCCGAGGAGCCCGGTTCGCGCCGCCGCGTTCTGCGGGTGAAGGGCTGACGAAAAGGGTCCTGCCTCTCCGTCGTCTCGTGCCGAAGCTGGGTGAGCGTTCGGGAAGTACGTCCTCAGCCGTAACGATGCAGGCTCGATCCATTGCGCTTGAGCCAGCGTTCCGCCTCCTCGACATGCGGGCAGATGGCGCCGACGAGACTCCAGAACCGGGCCGAGTGATTCATCTCCTTCAGGTGCGCCATCTCGTGGGCGACGAGGTAGTCGAGCACCAGCGGCGGGGCCAGGATCAGCCGCCACGAAAAATTAAGGGCACCCTGGGCCGTGCATGAACCCCAGCGGCTGCGGGTGTCGCGTACGGTGATGCGCGTCGGCGCTTGTCCGATGGCTCCCCCATAGCTCTTCACGGCCGCGGTCAGATCCCGGCGCGCTTCCCGTTCGAGGAAATCGCCGATGCGCCGGGCGATGTGCGGTGCCTCGCAGGCAACGGAGATCACGGGATCGTCCGCCGTCGCCTCGACCCGTGTCAGGCCGCCCGTCGACGACCGGTGAACGATGCGATGGGGGATGCCGCGCAGGGGAAGCACCGCGCCATCCACGAAGGCGATTCGCTCCGGCAGCTTGGCCAGCCGCAGGGCGATCCAGCCGCTATGGCTGATCGCGAATTTCTGCGCCACCGCCAGCGAGGTCCGCGCCGGTAGGGTCATCACCACCTCACCGGTGGCGCTCGACACGCGCAGCGTCAAGCGACGCGCCGTCGGTCGACGCCGCAGGGCGATGCGGAAGGTCTCACCCTCGTGGGCGATATCGAGATGGTCCGGGTCCGGCCCGCGCAGCAGCGCCAATCGCATGCGGGCAGCTTAGCGGTGCCGCCGCCGCGCCGCCATCGTCGGGAAGGCGAATTGCTGGGGGCAGGTCGCCTCAGTCCGCCGGTTCCTGGGCGATGGCGGGGCGGGCCTGCATCGCGCGGATGAATTCGGCGATGCGCGGCGCGATCACGGTGCGATAACGGGAGCCGTTGAACACCCCATAATGCCCGACGCCCTTCTGCAGGTGATAGGCTTTTCGTTCGGGCGGCAGGTTCGGCGTGAGATCGAGGGCCGCCTGCGTCTGCCCGACCCCCGAGATGTCGTCGTTCTCGCCCTCGATGGCGAGGATCGCGCAGGTGCGGATCGCCCCGAGGTCGACGCGCGTGCCCGCGTGCATCATCGTGCCCTTCGGCAGGGCGTGATCGACGAAAACGGTCTTGATCGTCTGCAGGTAGAAGTCCGCCGTCAGGTCCATCACCGCGAGGTACTCGTCGTAGAAGTCGCGGTGCTTCTCGGCCGAATCGCCGTCGCCGGTGACGAGGTGGTCGAACATCTCCGCGTGGGCGTCGACGTGACGATCGAGGTTCATCGACATGAAACCGGACAGCTGGAAGAAGCCCGGATAGACGCTGCGCCACGCCCCCGGATACCCAGCCGGCACGGTCGTGATGCAGTTGCACTCGAACCACTTCGTGCCGCGCTCCTGGGCGAGGCAGTTCACGGCGGTGGGCGAACGCCGCGTGTCGATGGGGCCGCCCATGAGGGTCATGGAAGTCGGCACGGTGGCGTGCCCGCGCGCCTCCATCACCGCGATGGCGGCCAGCACCGGCACCGCCGGCTGGCACACGGCCATGACGTGGAGGTCGGGCCCGAGCATGGTGAACAGGGCGATGAGGTAGTCGATGTAGGTGTCGAGGTCGAAGCGCCCGGCGCTCAGCGGCACCATGCGAGCATCGGCCCAATCGGTGATGAAGACCTGATGGTCCGGCAGCATCGCCTCCACGGTGCCGCGCAGGAGAGTGGCGTAATGCCCGGACATCGGCGCCACGATGAGGAGCTTCGGCTGTGGCTGGCTCGGACCGCGAACAAAACCACGGTCGAAGGTGATGGCCCGGCAGAACGGCCGCTCCCACACCACGCGTTCGCTCACCGGCACGCTGTGGCCCTCGATCCAGGTGCCGGTGAATCCGAAGCCCGGTTTGGCGTAGCGACGCGTCATCCGCTCGAACATCTCGCAGGCCGCCGCGACGCTGCGGGCATAGGGGCCGTACGACAGCGGATTGGCTGGGTTCTGAAGGCTGTGCTTGACCATGTCGGCGGCAACCCGCGCCGGCGTCGTCATGATCCGGGCGGTCTCATACCAGTAGTAGGACAGGTTCACGATGGCCTCCCCCTGTTCCGGAACGCAGCGCCTGCCTGATGCATGAAGAATGGCGCATGGTTCGTGCCGCGCCATTCAGCCCGGGCTTGTCTCCGACTTAGGGCGCAACCTGCGGCGACAAGTCCCGTGCGTGACGTTCCGGCCGCTTTGCCGCCTCCGACGCGGGAGAGCGAAGTCCTGTCACGGATCGGCGTGGCGATGCGAACGAAAGCGTCCGCTTCGAACCAGGCGCGGAAGACTTGATTGCCCACGATGGGATGGACGTTGGATCACGCGGCCCTATCGTTCTGATGGACATGATGGACATGAGCACCACCGGCTTCGTGCGCGACGCCCGGCACCTCCGGCTCGATACCTTCGTCCGCCTGCGCTGGCTCGCGATCACCGGCCAGAGCGCGGCCGTGGTCGGCGCCCAGTTCGGCCTTGGGCTGCCACTGCCGTTCGGCTGGTGCTTCCTCGTCATCGCTGCCTCGTCGTGGCTGAATCTCGCCCTGCGTATCCGGTTTCCCGCGAGTTACCGCCTCAGCGACGATTCGGCTGCACTGTTGCTGGCGTTCGACATCATCCAGCTCGCGGCCCTGCTGTTCCTAACGGGTGGCCTGCAGAACCCGTTTTCGCTCCTGTTCCTCGCCCCTGTGCTGATCTCGGCCACAGCCCTGCCGCCCGAGCGGACCCTGGCCCTTGGGCTCCTCGCCATCGGCCTCGCGACCCTGCTGGCCCTCATCCACCGGCCGCTGCCGTGGTTCGCCGATGGCCGCCTCGAACTGCCGTTCCTCTACATTTCCGGGGTATGGACCGCGATTCTCCTCGGTACGGCCTTCACCGGTGTCTACGCCTGGAAGGTCTCCGAGGAGACCCGGCTCCTGGCCCAGGCGCTTGCCGCCACCGAGCTCGTGCTCGCCCGCGAGCAGCACCTTTCGCAGCTCGATGGTCTGGCGGCGGCGGCGGCGCACGAGCTCGGCACACCGCTCGGCACCATCATGGTGGTGACGAAGGAGCTGAGCCGTCAGCTCGCTCCGACGGCGTCGCCAGGCGTACGTGAGGATCTCGCGCTCCTTCGCGATCAGGTCGACCGCTGCCGCAGCATTCTGTCGAAGCTCACATCACTCGATGGGGATGGGGGGGGCTTCCTCCAGACCGTGAGCCTGAGCCACCTCGTCGAGGAATTGGTGGCGCCCCAACGCGCTATGGGCATCATCCTCGACGTCACCAGCAGGGGGGAGGGGCAGGAGCCCTCGACCCGGCGCAACCCCGGCGTCCTGTTCGGGCTCGCGAACATCGTCGACAATGCCGTGGATTTCGCCAAGACCCGCGTCATCATCGAGGCGCGCTGGACTTATGAGCAGGTCTGGCTCGAGATGCGCGACGACGGTCCCGGCTTCTCCGGCGAGGTGCTGCTTCGCGCCGGCGAGCCCTACGTGACCACTCGGGGCAACGACCGGGCGAAATCCGGCGCGACCACGGGCGCAGGCCTGGGACTGGGTTTGTTCATCGCCAAAACCCTCATCGAGCGCTCAGGTGCGCAACTCACCTTGTCGAACGCGCCCGATCCCACTGCGACGGGCGCCGTCGTGCGCGTGTCCTGGGCGCGGCACGTGTTCGAGCGCGGCATCGCGGTTGCGCGTCATGCACAGAATGGAGAGCTGGCAACCCCTGATCAGGACCGTTCCGGCGCCTATATAAATTCCTGAAGACTTACAGGAACGCAGGAGACGCGTCGAATGCAGACGCAGACCGGTACAACGGCGCCTGGCGCCGATATCATGCAACTTGGCGATAACGATCCGCTGGCCGCTTTCACCGATCGTAGCCTGCTAATCGTCGATGACGACAAACCGTTCTCGACCCGCCTCGCCCGCGCCATGGAGATGCGCGGCTACGAGGTCCACGTCGCCGAGAGCGTGGCCGAGGGGGTCTCGATGGTGGATGCGCGGGCGCCGGCCTTCGCGGTCATCGACATGCGTCTCGGCGATGGGAACGGCCTCGACGTCATCGCCCGTCTCAAGGAGCGTCGCCCGGAGGCCCGCGGCGTGATTCTTACGGGCTACGGCAACATCGCCACGGCGGTCACGGCGGTGAAGCTCGGCGCGTTCGACTATCTCGCCAAGCCCGCGGATGCCGACGAGATCCACGGCACCCTCATGGCACAGCCGGGCGAGCGCGCCGATCCGCCGGAGAACCCGATGTCGGCCGACCGGGTGCGCTGGGAGCACATCCAGCGGGTCTACGAGCTGTGCAGCCGCAACGTCTCGGAAACGGCGCGTCGCCTCAACATGCATCGCCGCACCCTGCAGCGCATCCTGGCCAAACGCGCGCCGCGCTGACGACGGGAAGGGGCGAAGTTGCGTGGTCCGACCAGATCGCGCTACTTCCCTCGACCCCCGCGCAACGGGATCGCGCGGTCACGGAACGACAATCGGGATGCCACGCCAGTGAACACGCGCAACCTCATCACGATCGTCAGCATGATGGTGCTGGTGGGCACGGAAGTCTTCGCCGTCGCCATTGCGGCCGGCTGGGCGCTGGCGGGCATCTTCGAACTCGGCGACACCGTCGGCCACGTGCTGATGGCCGTCTTCAGCCTCTTCGCCGCTTGGGTGATGTTGCAGCTCTGGCGTCGGGCCATCAGCATCGAACCCCTGCGCGCCGCCCCCGCCGTACAGCGCCGCTAGACGAGCAGGGTCCCTCCGCGTTGCCAGGGCGGCGTTTCCCGATTATCGCGGGGACGCCCCGCCACGCGCAGCCGAGTTCGACCCCATGAAAGCACGCATCACCGTCACCCTGAAGACCGGCGTGCTCGATCCGCAGGGCAAGGCGATCGAGGCGGCGCTGACGTCGTTCGGCCTGTCCGGCGTCGACGGTGTGCGCCAGGGCAAGGTCTTCGACGTCGAACTCGCGGGCGGTGACCGCGCCGCAGCCGAGGCCACCCTCAAGGCCGCCTGCGAGAAGCTCCTGGCCAACACCGTGGTCGAGAACTACGCGATCGAGATCGCCTGATGCGCGCCGCCGTCATCGTCTTTCCGGGCTCCAACCGTGACGCGGATGTCGCCCGTGCCCTGACTCAGGCCGGGGCCGAAGTGGTCAAGGTCTGGCATGCCGACACCGAACTGCCGGCGGGCACTGACCTCGCCGTCCTGCCGGGCGGCTTTTCCTACGGCGACTACCTGCGCTGCGGCGCCATCGCGGGCCGCGCGGCGGCCATGGATGCCGTGCGCGCGCACGCGGCGCGCGGCGGCTTGGTGCTGGGCATTTGCAACGGCTTCCAGATTCTGTGCGAGTCGGGTCTGCTGCCCGGCGTCCTCATGCGCAACGTCGACCGGCGCTTCATCTGCCACCGGCAGCTCCTGCGCGTCGAGCGCGCCGATACCCGCTTCACCACGGCCTACACCAAAGATCAGGTCATCGACGTGTGCGTGGCGCACGGCGAGGGCAACTACTTCGCGGATCCCGACACCATCGTGCGCCTCGAAGGCGATGGCCGCGTGGCGTTCCGCTACTGCGACGCGTCGGGCGCGCTGACGGTGGATGCCAATCGCAACGGCTCGCTTAATTCCATCGCGGGCATTTATTCCGAGAAGCTCAACGTACTCGGGCTGATGCCGCACCCGGAGAACTTCGTCGAAGATCTCGTCGGCGGCACGGACGGGCGCGGCCTGTTCGCGAGCTTGGCTGCATAGGGCCTTCGACCCTCCCTCTGTGTCGGGGAGGGCGGTCGCGGAGCGGGAGGTCGAGGGAGACGACCTCCGCGCAGCGAAGGCATTCCCTCTTGCAGGACCGTGCGTCTTACGGACCTAGTGCCCGTCGAACTCCATCAACGTCCGCACCGGGACGTCGAGATTTCGCAGTTTCTGCGCCCCACCGATCTCGGGCAGATCGATGACGAAGCAGGCGGCCACGACCTCGGCACCGATCTGACGAAGCAGGTTCACCGCCGCGCAGGCCGTCCCGCCGGTGGCGATGAGATCGTCCACCAGAAGCACCCGGTCGCCCGGCTTGATCGCATCGACGTGGATTTCCATTTCGTCGGTGCCGTATTCGAGGGCATAGGCGATCGACACGGTCTTGTGGGGCAGCTTGCCTTTCTTGCGGATCGGTACGAAGCCCGACGAAAGCTGGTGCGCCACTGCGCCACCAAGGATGAACCCGCGCGCCTCGATGCCGGCGACCTGATCGATCCGGCCGCCCGCGAAGGGATGCACGAGGGCATCGACCGCCCGACGGAAGGCACGCGGATCGCTCAATAGCGTGGTGATGTCGCGAAACACGATACCGGGCTTCGGGTAGTCCGGAATCGAGCGGATCGACTCTTTCAGCGCGATATGGCGGCGGGAATCCATGGCGGCGGCCTTCGTCGAGTTCGATGATGAGTGGGCGTGGGTTTCAGGCGTTGGCGCGGCGCAGGAGCTTCACGAGATCCCCATGCAGGTTCTCGTTGCCGGCGGCCACCGAACGCGCGGCGAGGGGCTCGGCGCCGCCATCGGCGCTGGAGACGAAGCCGCCGGCCTCGCGCACCAGGATGATGCCGGCCGCGATGTCCCAGGTCTGCAGGTCGCGCTCCCAGTACAGGTCCGAGCGGCCGCAGGCGACGTAGGCGAGATCGAGAGCCGCCGAGCCGAACCGGCGGATGCCCCCGCTCACGGCCATCACGGCCGCCACCTCGCGCAGGAGCTTCGGATGATCGCCGCGCCCAAGGTAGGGTGAGCCGTAGGCCACGAGGGCATCGGCCATGTCGACACGGCCCGAGACGCGCAGCCGGCGGTTGTTGAGGTAGGCGCCCTTGCCGCGTTCGGCCACGAACAACTCGTCCTTTGCTGGATCGTAGATCACGCCGGCGACGATCTGGCCCTCGCGCTCCAAGCCCACGGAAATCGCGAAATGCGGGATGCCGTGCAGGAAGTTGGTGGTGCCGTCGAGGGGGTCGACGTGCCAGGTGTGGCTCTTGTCGGCGCCCTCGACGATGCCGGACTCCTCGAGCACGAGGCCGTAGCCGGGCCGGGCCTTCATCAGAGCGTCGCGCAGGACTTCCTCAGCCTTGCGATCGGCCGCCGAGACGAAGTTGCCCGGTCCCTTGCGCGAGACTTGAAGGTTCTCGATCTCGCCGTAGTCGCGCTTGAGGCCGCGGGCGGCCTTGCGGACGGCATCGACCATGACGGTCATGAGGGGTGAGCTGATCATCGCTTGAAGGGTCCGGGTCGATTCAAAGAGCGTCGGAGACGCGAGAGGTCTGAGGGGGCCATAGCACGTTTGGCGTCGGCCTCATCCCCGTCGGAGCACGGGCGGGATGCGCCTACTTCACGTTGGCGCGTTCGGACGCCATCTGCTCGGCCCGGGTGCGCTCCTCGGGGCTGAGTCCCGTCAGGGTCTGGTCGAGCCATGCGTCCGAGAGCCCCTGCGCCGCGGCGGCCAGGTTCCAGGCCGCTGCCTCCACGAGGTTCTTCGGTACGCCGCGACCGTTGGCGTAGAGGCGTGCGATCCGGTTCTGCGCGATGGCGTTGCCGCGCGAGGCGGCATGGAGGAAGTAGCGGGCGGCGCGGCCCTCGTCCTTGGCGATGCCGGTCCCGTTGAACAGCAGGATGGCGAACTCGACCTCGCCGGCGAGATCGCCGTTGTCGGCCGCCCGGCGGAACAGTTCGGCTGCCTGCGCCGGGTCTTTCGCGACCCCGCGGCCCTGAAGATAAAGGACGCCGAGGCCGTGCTGGGCGGCGCTGATCTCGCCGTTGGCCGCCTTGCGGAACAGGGTCGCGGCCTTGGCTTGATCGGCCTCCGTGCCCGAGCCGAGCAGGATCAGCGCCAGATTGTAAGAGGCGGTGGCGTCACCCTTGTCCGAAGCCTGTTCGAGCCAGCGCCGACCGGCCTTAAGGTCCTTGGGGCCCCCGCGTCCATCGATGGACATGAGACCGAGGGACGCCATGGCGTGGACATCGCCCTGGGCCGCGGCCAGACGGTACCACTCGGCGGCCTTCACCGGGTCCTGCTTGATGCCCAGGCCCTGGTTGTTGAGTTCGCCGAGCAGCGTCATCGCCGCCGCGTCCCTCGAATTGGCCGAGAGCCGCTTCGTCGCCTCGCGGAGGGCGGTGGTGTACTGGCCGCGCTGATAGGCACCGAACGCGACATCGGTTTCCTTGTTCGACGTCGGCGGGTTCGCACCCATCACGCCGGGCGTATAGGGCGTCGGCAATTCCTTCAGCGGCGCTGTGAAGACTTCCTTCGACGCCGGTTTCGGGACCGGTGCCTGCGCGTTCGCCCCCGGGACGATGGGCATCACCGGCTGGGGCGACTGTGCCAGCGCGCTTCCGGGGCCGGCCAACGCCAGGACCGACGCAAGCAAACGGGCGGCACTTCTCACGAAGCCGACCCCGCGGCGTTCACCATCGCCTGGATCGCGGCCACGTCCGCGTCGTTGCCCATCCACAGGGCGCTTTCGAGTCCGAGGAATTCCGCGCCCGTCGCGGCGAGGGCCGCCACCTCCCCGACTTCGTGGGCGACGGCGATGCAGGGCGTTTCGAAGATCTCCGTCCACCACGTCGTCCGGTCGAGGATCGTGGCCGCTTCTGGCGCGATCCCGTCGGCGTACAGGCCGCCGAACATCACGTAGTCGACGCCGGCCTCTCCGGCCTCCATGGCCGCGTGTTTCTGCTCGTGGCCACCAGCCCCGAGGATGCGCCCGGCGTCGAGGCGTCCGCGCAGGTCCGCCAGGGTTCCATCCTTCGGCTTGTCGAGATGGACTCCATCGGCGCCGCCACGCGCCGAGACGCTCACCAGATCGCCCGGGAAACCGGTGCAGGCAACGACCAAGGCCGCACCCGTGCCCTGCGCCGCGGGGGCGAGACGCTTGACGAGGTTGACGAGGCTGCGCTCATCGGCGGGAGCGAGGCGCAGGATCACGGCCGCGACGTCGCCGGCGGCGCACGCGGCTGTCAGGGCTGCCGCGAGGACGTCGGCGTCACCCGCCTCGATACGGTGCGGGGTGAGGAGGGCGAGGCGGGTACGGGGCTCGGCCATAGGGATCCTTCAGGAAGCGTCGGGCGCTCAGCGTGCCGCGCCGATCTTCGGATCGAGGGAGCCGTCGGCGTAGCGCTTGGCCATGTTGGCGACGGAGATCGGGCGAATCTTCGAGCCCTGACCGGCGGTACCGAACTCTTCGAAGCGCTGGCGGCAGAGCTTCGTCATCGCCTCCATGGCCGGCTTGAGGTACTTGCGCGGGTCGAACTCGGCCTTGTTCTCGGCCAGGATTTTCCGGATCTGACCGGTCATCGCCATGCGGTTGTCGGTGTCGATGTTGATCTTGCGCACGCCGTGCTTGATGCCGCGCTGGATTTCCTCGACGGGCACGCCCCAGGTCGGCTTCATCTGGCCGCCGTACTGGTTGATGATGTCCTGCAGGTCCTGCGGCACCGAGGAGGAGCCGTGCATCACCAAGTGTGTGGTGGGCAGGCGCCGATGGATCTCCTCGATCACGTTCATGGCGAGCACGTCGCCGTCGGGCTGCCTCGTGAACTTGTAGGCGCCGTGCGAGGTGCCCATGGCGACGGCGAGGGCGTCGACCTTGGTGGCCTCGACGAACTTAACGGCCTCGTCCGGGTCGGTGAGAAGCTGGTCGTGGCTCAGCACGCCTTCGGCGCCGTGTCCGTCCTCGGCCTCGCCTTCGCCGCTCTCCAGGGAGCCGAGCACGCCGAGTTCGCCCTCGACCGAGACGCCGGCCCAATGGGCCATCCTGGTGACGTTGCGGGTGATCTCGACATTGTAGGCGTAGTCGGCCGGCGTCTTTCCGTCGGCCTTGAGGGATCCGTCCATCATCACCGAGGTGAAGCCGTACTGGATCGCCGTGGCGCAGGTGGCCTCGTCGCTGCCGTGGTCGAGGTGCATGCAGACGGGGATGTGCGGATAGACCTCGACGAGACCGTCGATGAGCTTGGCGAGCACGATGTCGTTGGCGTAGGCGCGCGCCCCCTTGCTTGCCTGGAGGATGACCGGCGAATCGGTGGCGTCCGCCGCCGCCATGATGGCGAGACCCTGCTCCATGTTGTTCAGGTTGAACGCCGGCACGCCGTACTCGTACTCGGCGGCATGGTCGAGGAGCTGCCTCAGGGTGATGCGGGCCATGGGTTTCTCCTCGATTTCGACCGCCGTCGGGGCAGTTCGCTCAGACGCGCCGGATAGCGCCTTCCTTCAGAATTCGTCGTCTTCTCAAGCCAGAACGGCGCGACTGCAACCGTAATCGGCCTTGTCGATCGTTTCGCCGGGATAAAGCCGGTCGGAACCGTCACGACCACGTGGGCGGACGCTCAAGCTCTGATGCGCAGGGCCTCGACGCCGGGCAATTCCTTGCCTTCCAGCCATTCGAGAAAGGCGCCACCGGCCGTCGAGACGTACGAGAAGGTCTCGCGCACGCCCGCGTGGTTCAGGGCCGCCACGGTGTCGCCGCCGCCCGCCACGGAGACCAGCTTGCCGGCCGTGGTCCGCTCCGCCGCGTGACGGGCCGCCGCCACGGTGGCGGCGTCGAAGGGGGACAACTCGAAAGCGCCGAGCGGGCCGTTCCAAACCAGGGTCGCGGCGGTGTCGATGGCCGCGTTGATCTCGGCGACCGTTCTGGGGCCGGCGTCGAGGATCATGCCCGCCTCGGGCACCGAATCGACGGCGACGGTCTCGTGCGCCGCGTTGGCCCTGAACTCGCTGGCCACGACGGCATCCACCGGCAGGACGATGCGGCAGTTCGCAGCCTTGGCGGCCTCGACGATGCGAAGGGCGGTCTCGGCGAGATCCTTTTCGCAGAGGGACTTGCCGACCCCGAGGCCTTGCGCGTGCAGGAAGGTGTTGGCCATGCCGCCGCCGATGACCAGCATGTCGACCTTGGCGACGAGGTTCTGAAGCAGGTCGATCTTCGACGACACCTTGGCGCCGCCCACGAGGGCGATGACCGGCCGGGTCGGCGCTTCGAGACCCTTGGTCAGGGCATCGAGTTCCGCCTGCATCAGGCGCCCGGCATAAGCCGGCAGAACGTGGGCGAGCCCCTCCGTGGAGGCGTGGGCGCGGTGCGCCGCCGAGAACGCCTCGTTGACGTAGAGGTCGCCGTTGGCCGCGAGTTCGGCAACGAAGGCCGGATCGTTCTGCTCTTCGCCGGCATGGAAGCGGGTGTTCTCGAGGAGAAGCACCTGGCCGTCCTTCAGGGCACCGACGGCCTCGGCGGCGGCGGGGCCGACGCAATCTTCGGCGAAAGCCACCGGCCGGCCGAGGTGCGCGGCGATGGTCGCGACCACGGGCTTCAGGGATTCGCTCGCAACCGGCTTGCCCTTGGGACGGCCGAAATGCGCCAGCAGCACCACGCGCCCGCCCTTGTCGACGATCTCCCGGATCGTCGGGACGATGCGCTCGATCCGGGTCGCATCGGTGACGCGACCGTTCTCCATAGGCACATTGACGTCCACGCGAAGGAGAACGCGTTTGCCGTTCAGGGCGCCGGCATCGTCGAGGGTACGGAAAGCGTTCATCGGGGCCTTGGTCTCGGAAAGTACCGGCGTCCCGCGAGTAGGTCTTGGTCTCGCGGGCAGGAATTGGGCGGCGATTCGAGGGTCAGCGCGGCGGAATGAGTGCGTCGAGGTGGAAGCGCTGGGCGGCGATGGTGAGCGCTACGGTCAGCACCGCCGTGATGATCGCCGTCAACACCAGGGCGCCGGAACCCGGCAGACCCCGGGTTCGGTCGCCGATGGCGCGGACTTCGCTGCGCAGGGCGGCGAGATCGGTCTGTCGGGCGGCCTCGTTCATGCGCGCGGCAGCGCCTTCGATCTTTTCCTCGACACGCGACAGCAGCGCCTCCGAGCGAGCGTATTTGTCCTCGATACGGGCGCACTTGTCCTCGATGCGGGCAAGCTGATCGCCACCCGGAGCCGCGGTTGGAGACAGCGTCTCGGTCTTGCCCACGACGACCGGCGTGGACGCCTGGGGCTGGGGCGGGGCCACCGACGGCCCGGCCGGAGGTGTGCCTGGGATGAAGTCGCGTCCGGTGGGGGAGGTCTCTGTCATCTCGGGCACACCATCGTGTTTCTTCAAGGAGCGGACGATCCGTCAGTCCGCACGGATCAGAGCAGCTTGCCCATGGCCACGGCCGTGTCGGCCATGCGATTCGAGAAGCCCCACTCGTTGTCGTACCAAGCGAGAATCCGCACGAAGGTGCCGTCCATCACCTTCGTCTGGTCGAGGTGGAAGGTCGACGAGTGGGGATCGTGGTTGAAGTCGATGGAGACGTTGGGCTGGTCCGTGTAGGCAAGCACGCCCTTGAGCGGGCCGTCGGCCGCAGCCCGGATGGCGCCGTTGATCTCATCCACGGTGGTGGCGCGCTTGGCGGTGAACACGAGGTCCACGGCCGAAACGTTCGGGGTCGGCACGCGGATCGAAGTTCCGTCGAGCTTGCCCTTCAGCTCCGGCAGCACGAGGCCGACGGCCTTGGCCGCGCCCGTGGAGGTCGGGATCATCGACAGGGCGGCGGCGCGGGCCCGGTAGAGGTCCTTATGCATCTGATCGAGGGACGGCTGATCGTTGGTGTAGGAATGGATCGTGGTCATGAAGCCGCGCTCGATCCCGATGAGATCGTTCAGCACTTTGGCCACCGGCACGAGGCAGTTGGTGGTGCACGAAGCGTTGGAGATCACGAGGTGATCGGCGGTGAGCGCCTGGTGGTTGATGCCGTAGACGACCGTGAGGTCGGCGCCATCTGCGGGAGCAGAGACGATGACGCGCTTGGCGCCTGCATCCAGGTGGGCCTTCGCCTTGTCCTTCGAGGTGAAGATGCCCGTGCATTCGAGGGCGATATCGACGCCGAGCTCACGATGAGGCAGCTCCGCCGGATTGCGCACGGCGGTGACCCGGATGCGGTTGCCGTCGACGACGATGAACTCGCCATCCACCTCGACCTTGGCGTTGAAGCGGCCGTGGATCGAATCGAAGCGCAGGAGGTGGGCGTTGGTCTCGACGGGGCCGAGATCGTTGATGGCCACCACCTCGATGTCCTTGCGACCGGCCTCGTGGATGGCGCGCAGAACGTTGCGACCGATACGTCCGAACCCGTTGATGGCTACCTTCACCGACACGGCGTGAACCCTTCCGTTAAACGGACACCGACCCTGCGGCGCCCTCCAGCATGGAGATCGAAGCGGCCGGCCCGAAGGACAAGCCCCGATTTATCGCTCGCTCTGTGCGAATCCAGTTTGAACGCACGATGAATTGCGACCGCCATCCGGCCATTCGGGATCATCCGGGAACCGGACGATGCGCGCGAGGGGCCTGAACTTGTCACGGAATGCTGTATCCGGTTTGGCGGGCGGCCGGTCTCTACCATGCTCGATCTGCCCGGCAAAGGTCGGTCGGGCCTTGCGGGCATTGCGCGCACAGGCACGGGAGCCTGTTTGTCATTCGACTCCATTCCCGAGCCGGATGCTAGCTGTGCCGCGCGGCGCACGTCATGGTATCGGGATGGTATCGGGGCGTGTCGCATGTGGTTGCAGACCGATGCGGAGCTTTGGGAGACGCGTTTCGTGAGTGAGGCCATCGACGACGCCCTGTCGCGGCTCGAGACTGCCTTGGCCCGCCTGGAGGCGGCCGTGGGGCAGCGGTTCGAGGCCGAGCGTGATCCCAGCGACCTCGAAACCGAACTCGCCATCATGGGAGAAGACCGTGCTCGCCTGGGCGCGGAGCTCGATGCCGCCAGCGCCCGTCTCGCCGCGGTGGAGGCCGCCTCCGACGACGTCGGGCATCGCCTCGGCCGGGCCATCGCCGCCGTCGAGGGCGTACTGGTCCCATCCTCCCCCGCGCGCTAGCCTGGATTCGATGCCCCAGATCAACGTCACCATCGATGGCAAGAATTACCGTATGGCCTGCGCCGAGGGCGAGGAGCCGCATCTCACCGCCCTCGCGACGGAGCTCGACGGGCGCATCACCGGTTTGCGGGCGTCGTTCGGCGAGATCGGCGACATGCGCCTGCACGTCATGGCGGCGCTGTTGCAAGCCGATGAGCTCGACGAGACGCGGCGTCGGCTCGCCGCCTTGGAGGCCGAGACCACCGGCCTGCGCGCCCAGGTGGAGACCGCCGATGCGACCCGTGCCGCGGAGGAGACCCGCATCGCCGTCGGCCTCGGCCGTTGCGCCGAGCGGATCGAGCATTTGGCAAAGACGCTTTCGGCTGGTTGACGCCACCATGCCCCTGGCGCCAGCCATTGGCCGACGCTACATAGGTTTTGCGGGGCTGCCGCGTTCGTCAGGAGAACTTTCCCCGGGGCCTTATCGACTCCCCAGGGAGCTGTCCCTGGCCCTGTCCCTGGACTCGGCCAACACGGCGCCCACCTACACTGTAGGTTTCCCGGGATCGACACTCCAACGGCTCATGTGGCTCCGCACTCTCACTCGCACGCTTCCTTGAAAGCGTCCCTTCGCCAAGCGGCCCTCGGGCGGCGCGATGCCCTCGATCCTGAGGTGCGGCGTGCCGGTGCCCGGGCGATTGCCGATGCCGTGATGCGCATCGATGGCCTTGCCGAAGCCCCCATCGTCGGAGGTTTTTGGCCGATCCGCAGCGAGGTCGATCCCCGACCGCTCATGGAGCGCCTGTTCGCGCGCGGCCAGCGGGTCGCTCTGCCGAAAGTGACACCCGACGGCCTCGTCTTCCGTGAATGGCGCGCCGGTGACGCCCTGGTGCGTGGCGGCTTCGGCCTGAGCGAACCGGACGACAGCCTGCCGCCCCTCGATCCCACCGCGCTCATCGTGCCGCTTGCCGCCTATGACACGCGCGGGCACCGAATCGGCTACGGGCGCGGCTATTACGATCAGGCCATCGCGCGCCTCGGGCGAAACGGACCGGTGCTGACCATCGGGATCGCGTTTTCCGTGCAGGCGGTGGACGAGGTCCCTGCCGAATCGCACGATCAGCCCCTCGATCATCTCATCACCGAAGCGGGCCCGGTCCCGCTGAAACGAGCCTGACGAACAAGCGATGCGTCTTCTCTTCCTCGGCGACGTGGTCGGCCGGCCCGGCCGCCACGTGATCACCGACCGCCTGCCGAAACTCCGGGAACGCTGGCGTCTCGATTGCGTCGTGATCAACGGCGAGAACGCCGCAGGGGGCTTCGGCCTCACCGAGGCCATCTGCGACGAGTTGCTCCAGGCCGGTGCCGATGCCGTGACCCTCGGCAATCATTCGTTCGATCAGCGCGAGGCCCTCGTCTTCATCGCCCGGCAGTCGCGCCTCGTGCGCCCGGCGAACTACCCGCCCGGCACGCCGGGGCGCGGTGCCACCGTGGTCGAGACGGCCAAGGGCGCCCGGGTCCTCGTCCTCAACGTCATGGGCCGCATCTATATGGACGCCCTCGACGATCCGTTCGCGGCGGCCGAGCGCGAACTTACCGCTTGTCCGCTTGGTGAGGTCGCCGATGCGGTCATCGTCGATGTCCACGCCGAGGCGACGAGCGAGAAGCAGGCCTTCGGGTATTTCCTCGACGGCCGTGCCAGCCTGGTGGTCGGCACTCACACCCATACCCCGACGTCCGACCACCGCATCCTGCCCGGTGGCACCGCCTACCTCTCGGACGCGGGCATGTGCGGCGACTACGATTCGATCCTCGGCATGCAGAAGGACGAACCTCTGCGCCGCTTCCTCCAAAAGACGCCGGGCGCGCGCTTGGAGGCTGCGCACGGGGAGGGGACCCTGTGCGGCATCGCGGTGGAGACGGACGACCGCACCGGCCTCGCCACGGGCGTCTGGCCCGTGCGCCTCGGGCCGCACCTCGAGGAAACCTGGCCGCGCGGCTGGGATTAGCTCGCCAACGGGGGATGTTCACCGCAGGCGGGTTGATCGACGCTCGACCTACAGCCAATGTGCGGCCGGGATTGGCCCAGTGTCCGCTCGGTCGAGCAGGCACTTAAGTCTTTGCGTGAAGAGTGTCCGAGCCGATGGCGACCCCTCCCGCGACCGCGACGCTCGCCAAGCCCGGCATCTACCTCGTGCGGATGTTGGTGTTCCTCGCCCTCGTGGGCTTTCTCGCTTTCGTTCTGTTCCGGCAGATCACCCCGGCCTTCCTCGCCAATCCGGGCCTGAACGGCCTGATCCTCGGCGTTCTGTTCATCGCCGTCCTGCTCGCCTTCGGGCAGGTGATCCGGCTCTATCGCGAGGTCGCCTACGTCAACGTCGTGGCGGCCGGCGAAACGCCCACGAAGGCGCCGTCTTTGCTGGCGCCGCTTGCGTCCGCGCTGGCCGCCCGACGGGACGGGATCACGCTGCCCGGCACCCGCGCCTTCCTCGATACCGTGGCGGCGCGCCTCGACGAGGGCCGCGAGATCCTGCGCTACGTCGCCGGGCTCCTCATCCTGCTGGGCCTGCTTGGAACATTCTGGGGCCTCATCGACACGCTCAGCGCCGTGGGCTCTGTCATCAAGACCATGCGCGGCGGCGGCGAGGCGGCGGCGATGTTCGACGAGCTCAAGAATGGGCTCGCCGTGCCGCTGTCGGGCATCGGCCTCGCCTTCTCCGCCTCCCTGTTCGGCCTCGCGAGCTCCCTCGTCACCGGGTTCCTGGATCTTCAGGCGGGACAGGCGCATGCCCGTTTCCACAACGAACTCGAGGATTGGCTCGTTTCCGGCGAGACCGTGGCGGTCGCGCCGACGAAAGCCCGGGAGCCGGCCTCCGCCCGTGAACTGCAGGAAGCGGTAGACCGCCTCACGGCTGTCATCGCCGAGGGCGCCAACGGCCGGGTGGCGACACAGGCGATGACCAACCTCGCCGAAGGCATCCAGGGCCTCGTTCAGCACATGCGGGCCGAGCAGCAGATGATCCGCGACTGGGTCGAGGCGCAGGCCACCCGCGAGCGTGAACTGAAGCAGGTTCTCGACCGCCTCGGCCGCGAGCGCAGCTGAGATGGCCTCGCTCCGCACACGGCGCGACCGGTCCCTCAACGTCTGGCCGGGCTACGTCGATGCCCTCGCGACCCTGCTGCTCGCCGTCGTCTTCCTGCTGACCATCTTCGTCGTCGGCCAATTCTTCCTGTCGCAGGAGATCACCGGCCGCGATTCGGTGCTGACTCGCCTCAACCGCCAGATCGCCGACCTCACGGATCTCCTCGCCCTGGAACGCTCGACCCGCAAGGCGCAGGAGGCCACCGCCTCTTCGCTGCGCAATACGTTGCTCGGCGCCGAGGCCGAGCGGGACCGCTTCCGGTCTCAGGCCGAATCGGGCCAGGGCGCCAGCGCCAAGCAGGGCGACGTCGACCGGCAACTCGCTGCCGAGAGGGCGGGCTCGGCCCGCGCCGCCACCCAGATCGATCTGCTGAACGAACAGATCGCGGCGATGCGCCGGCAGCTCGCCGCCTTGGAGGATGCCCTCGCGGCCTCCGAGAATCGCGACAAGGAGAGCCAAGCCCGCATCGCCGATCTCGGCAGTCGCCTCAACGTGGCCCTCGCTCAGAAAGTGCAGGAACTCGCTCGCTACCGATCGGATTTCTTTGGCCGTCTGCGCCAGATCCTCGGCACACGCACGGATATCCGCGTCGTCGGCGACCGCTTCGTTCTGCAATCCGAGGTTCTGTTCCCGGCCGGATCCGCCACTCTGAAGCCCGAGGCGGGACCGGAACTCGACCGCATCGCCGGTGCGATTCTGGAACTTTCCCGGCAGATCCCCGCCGATATCCCGTGGGTGCTGCGGGTCGACGGACACACGGACGCCCGGCCCATCGCCAGCGCCCAGTTCCCGTCGAACTGGTCCCTCTCGGCGGCCCGCGCCATCGCGGTGGTGCAGGCCATGGCGGCCAAGGGCGTCCCGCCCCAGCACCTCCTCGCCGGTGCCTTCGGCGAGTTCCAGCCCCTCGATTCGGGAACGACCGAGGAGGCCTACGGGCGCAACCGCCGAATCGAGATGAAACTCACGGAGCGGTAGTTTGCTCAACCTGTCCGGTGAGCACGTCCGGGTAGGCAAACAGGCCCGGTACGCCGCCCGTCATCACGAACAGCACGTTCGCTCCCGATGGGTAAAGGCCTCCGCGAACGTCGTGGAGCAGACCGGCGAACGCCTTGCCGCTGTAGACGGGGTCGAGGAGCAGGCCTTCCGTGCGGGCCAGGAGCCGGACCGCTTCCAGCATGCCGGCCGTGGGGATACCGTAGCCCGGCCCGCGATGCGCGCCGTCGATGACGATGTCGTCGGATGTCAACATCAGGCCGGGCGCCAGAATTGCCAAAGTCGCGTTGGCCTTGTCGAGGGTGATCGCCCCGGCTCGCTCACCCGTTTCCAGCACCGCGTAGGACTTGGCGAGACGCGGGTCGTGCCCGTCCGCCCGTAGGCCGGCGGCGAGGCCTGCGTGGGTGCCGCAGCTGCCGTTGGGAACGATGATCTGGTTCAGTGACAGGCCCATTGCGTCCGCCTGGGCGAAAATTTCACCGGCACAGGCCGCATAACCCAGGCAGCCGATGGGACTGGATCCGCCCGAGGGGAAGACATAGACGCGGCGCCCCGCTGCGCGGAGCTCATCGGCGCGCCGTTCCGCCAACGCCAGGGCATCGCCTCCGGCGGCGAGCTCGTGCACCGTCGCGCCGAACAGGTCGTCGAGGAGGCGGTTACCATTGTGCGCATAGGCGTCGTCCGTGCGCGGTACGCTCCGGGTCAGGAACAGTTCGCAGGCGAAACCCGCCCGGGCCGCCGCGGCTGCCGTGAGGCGGGCGTGGTTCGACTGAATCGCCCCGACGGTGATCACCGTGTCGGCGCCCTCGGCCCGGGCCGCGCCGAGAAGGTATTCCAGCTTGCGCAGCTTGTTGCCGCCGAGCCCGAACCGCGCGAGGTCGTCGCGCTTCACCCAAAGGCGCACCCCGGCGAGACCATCGCCGAGATGGCGGGCGAGCCCGTCCAGTGGCTCGATGGGGCTCGGCAGGTCGAGGAGCGGCAGACGGGGGAACCGCGACAGGTCCATGGCGAGTCCTACTCGGCCGGCAGCGCTTCGCGGCGCGGCTCGCGGCTGCGGGCGGTATCCTCGAAGGCGTCGGTGAACTGGAGGGCGGCGAGTTGGGCGTAGAGCGCACCGCGCGCGAGCAGGGTCTCATGGGTGCCCGATTCGACGATTCTTCCGCCGTCGAGGACGAGGATGCGGTCCGCTGCCCGGATGGTGGCGAGGCGGTGCGCGATGACGAGGGTGGTACGCCCGCGCATGAGGGTGTCCAGTGCGGTCTGCACGGCCCGCTCGCTCTCGGCGTCCAGTGCCGAAGTCGCTTCGTCCAAGAGCAGGATCGGAGCATCCTTGAGAATGGCCCGGGCAATGGCGACGCGCTGGCGCTGGCCGCCCGAGAGGGTGACGCCGCGCTCGCCGACCGTGGTGGCGTAGCCCTGGGGCAGGGCGCGGATGAACCCGTCGGCATGGGCGAGTTCGGCGGCGCGCTGGACTTGCGCTTCCGTCGCGTCCGGACGGCCGTAGCGAATGTTCTCCAGGACCGAGCCTGAGAACACGGTCGGATCCTGGGGGACGAGGGACAGGCGTTCGCGCAGGGCATCCGGGTCGGTGCGTGTGATGTCGATGCCGTCGACGCGGATCGTGCCGCTCTGGGGGTCGTAGAACCGCAGGAGCAGTTGCAGCACCGTGGTCTTGCCGGCCCCCGAGGGCCCCACGAGGGCGACGCGTTCGCCGGGGGCGATGGTAAAGCTGATTCCGTCGAGCGACGGATGCTCGGGTCGGGTCGGGTAGAGGAAGCGGATGGCCTCGAAGGCGACCTCGCCGCGCGGCGGGGTCGGAAGGGCGACGGGGTCCGCCGGCGCTTCGATGGCCGGCTTGGCCGCCAGGATTTCGCCGAGGCGCTCCGCAGCACCGGCCGCCTGGGCGAGTTCACCGTAGACTTCCGACAGCTGGCCCAAAGCGCTCGCGCCGAACACCGCGTAGAGCACGAACTGCGAGAGTTGACCCGCCGTCATGGTGCCCGCGAGGACGCCTTGCGCGCCGTACCACATCACCCCGACGACGCTCGCTGAGATGAGGAAGATGGCGACCCCCGTGAGAAGCGCGCGGGCCTGAATCGAACTGCGGGCCGCGCCGTACGCGTTCTCCGAAGCTTCGGCGAAGCGTGCGGCTGCGGAGCGACCCATGCCGAAGGCCTGCATGGTCCGGATCGCGCTCACCGCCTCGGAGGCGTAGGCCGAGGCATCGGCGAGCCGGTCCTGCGCAGCGCGCGAGCGACGACGCACGCCGCGTCCCGACAGGATCAGCGGGAACACGATGAGGGGGATCGCCACGAGAACGAGGATCGAGAGCTTCGGGCTTGTGATCACCATCATGGCGATGGCGCCGGTGAACAGGAACGCGTTGCGCAGCAGGATGGAGATGCTGACGCCGAACACCGCCTTCACCTGCGTGGCATCGGCGGTGAGCCGTGAGATGATCTCACCCGAGAGAGACCGGTCGAAGAAGGCCGGATCGAGTTCGGTGAGGCGGCGGAACACGGCGCTTCGCAGATCTGCGACGACACGCTCGCCCAGCGTGACCACGGTGTAGTACCGGGCGGCGCTCGACATCGCTAAAACGGCGACGACGCCGATGAGACCGCCGAAATAAGCGTTGATGACGCTCTGACCTTCCGGCGAGAACCCGTGATCGATGACCCGGCGCAGCGCCAGGGGAACCACCAGGGTCGCCAGCGAGGCCATCAGCAGGGACAGGAACGCGGCGAGGATGCGCCCGCGATAGACGGCCGCGAACGGGACCAGCGGACGCAGGGAGCCGAGGGGCGCCCTGGGCCGTCCCTCGGCGGATGCCTTCTTCTTCGAACCGCGTGCCATCATGCCTCGTCGGTGTTGGGGACGCCGGTTGTCTGGACGTCGCTGCTCTGGACTTGGAATTCGACGGCCTTGCGATTGCCCGGGACGGCGCGCTTGTCCAGCGGCGACGCCTGGGGTATAGGCGCGCCTTCATCCGATTGCGCGTGATCTATGGCCGCGGGCCGCCAGACGAGCCGGTCGGCGTGGCACTTCAAGGATTCGTCATGGCAAAGAGTGCGGCCGACAAGGCCAAGGGTACCGAGCATCCCGACTATCATTTCATCAAGGTCGTGATGACCGACGGGTCCGACTACATGACCCGGTCGACCTACGGCAAGGAGGGGGACACCCTCAACCTCGACATCGATCCGAACACGCACCCGGCCTGGACCGGTGGCGAGCAGAAGATGCTCGATCGTGGTGGTCGTGTCTCGCGCTTCAACTCGCGTTTCGGCGCGCTGTCGTTCGGCAAGAAGTAACGTTCATCGGCCGACCGATCTCGGTCAGGTCCGGAATGATCGAACAGGCGGCGCGGTGGCGCCGCCTGTTCGCGTTTGGAGAGCCTCGCGGCACGGTCATCGCTTGACAGATGCGGCGTCCGCATGGTCCCAACGCCCCGGGATTTCGCCGCGCCCGACGCGGCACGAAAGGGTTTGGCGCGTGGAGTTTCGAGCAATGCTGCGACGCGAAGGTGCCGTCGCCCGCTGGTTCGGCTTCGCCCTGGCGGCCGGTTTCCTGGGCGCTGTGCCCGCCTTTCCCGCCGCCGCTCAGGGCATGGTCCGCAACACCTTCGGGGACTGGCAGTTGCGCTGCGAGACGCCGGCCGGCGCGAAAGCCGAGCAATGCGCCATGGTGCAGTATCTCGCCGCCGAGGACCGCCCCAATCTGACCCTCGTGGTGATCGTTCTGAAGACGGCCGACAATCGTGGCTACCTGCTCCGGGTGGTGGCGCCGCTCGGCGTGCTTCTGCCGTCCGGCCTCGGGCTCAAGATCGACAAGACCGATGTCGGCCGCGCCGGGTTCGTGCGCTGCCTCACCACGGGCTGCGTCGCCGAGGTCGTGATGGACGAAGGCCTGATCAAGCAGTTCAACGCCGGTGCCCAGGCGACATTCATCGTGTTCCAGACCCCGGAGGAGGGCGTCGGCATTCCCCTCTCCATGAAGGGGTTCGGCCAAGGTTTCGAGAGCCTGAAGTAACGGGACCGGGCAGTCCGCCGGCACCAATCGGGAACGGATCATGTCGAAGCATGCCAGCCAGATCGCTCTGCGACTCCTGATCGTAGGTCTTCCGGTTCTCGTCGCCGCGGACGGGGCCGGGGCACAGGAAGGCAACGCCTTCTCGAACCTGTTCAAGTACGGCGGTACCACCGTTCCGCCCTCGCAGCCCGCGCCCCTCGACGAGGCCTATTGCCCGACGGTGGATGTGCCCGAAGGCGGCGCGGCCCTGCGCAATCCCCCCAGTGCGACGGGCAGCGCCGGATTGCGAAGCCAGACCACGCTCGGGCGCCTCGCCCGCGAATGCAACCGGCTCCAGGACGGCTCGATCCGTGTGAAGGTCGGTATCGAGGGCCACGTGCTCCTCGGCCCCGCCGGGGCGCCGGGCCGGTTCGAGGCACCGCTGACGGTCTCCCTCAAATCCTCGGGCAAGACGATCGTCTCCCGCGCCCGCCGCGTCTCCGTCATCGTCCCGCCGGGTGAGGCACAGGGTCTGTTTTCCATCATCGAGGACGACCTGATGGTGCCCGTCGCCCAGACGGGTGATTACGACATCGAGGTTCGTCTCGGGGGTGGGACGCCTCAACGCGCGCCGGCCAAGCGCAAGCCGGCGCCGCCGCTGGCGACCTCCGAGGCGCCGGTTGCTGTTCCGGCGACGGCCGAATGAGCACTCCGCCGCCAGGGCACGGCTCCTGAGCGCACGGGACGGCACCACGCCGCCGCGCGGTGGATGGCTCGGCCGTGCCGCGGCCTTCACCCTCGAGCCCCAGGATGATCCGGTCTTCGGTCGGCGCCTGCGCCTGCGCCTGCATGGGTCGCCGCGCGGATGCTGGATCGTGCTGACCTACCGCGAGCGGGCGGTGGCGCGCCCGCTCCGGCCCCTGCTCCGCCTTATCCGCGGACCAGCCCGGTACGAAGACTTTGTCTTGCCGGGGTCAGCGCTCGGGGCGGCGTCCTGGCTCGGTTACCTGCCGCAGGATTGTACCGATCTTCACCTCGCCATCGATCCTCGCACGGAGTTCGTGCTGGAGCGGGTCGGCCTACGCACGCATCTGAGCGTGACGGCCGAGTGCCTCGGCAAGCGTCCATTGCGTGCCGCGGCGGCCCTCTACAATGCGATGCGTGGTGACGAGCGCCGCTTTCGGGACATCCTCCGCGGTACTTGTGGCGCGACACCCCGGGCGCGCTACGACGTCTGGGCCGAGTCGCGGCGAAGGGGAAACGCCGTCCTCCCAGTCGGCACCTCGGCATTGCCGGTCTGCCTGATCCTTCCGGCGCGGCACGCCGATCACGCCCGGGTCGCCGAGACCCTGCGCTGCCTCGCCGCCCAGGTCGGAGCCGATTGGCGCGCGGTCGTCGCCTGGGTCGACGGACCGGATGTGGACGCGGCGACCGATCCCCGGGTAACCCACGTGCAATGGCCCGCGGGCGGAACCCTTCGGAATCTCGTCGCCGATGAGATGGGCTGTGTCGGGGTTCTCAGCCCTGGGGAATGCCTGCAGCCGGAGGCCCTCGCGCTCCTCGCCAGAGCTCTGGCATCGCCCGATGGCGGCGAGATGGCTTACGCCGACGAGGAAACCGGCGATGCCCTGTTATGCCCGCGGCTGAAACCAGACTGGAGTCCCGATCTCGCTCTGGCGCAGGGTTATGCCGGCTTCACACTCCATAAGGGTGTACTCCTGGCGCAGCTGCTGGATCTGCCCCTCGGCGCGCCCGAGGATTGCCGGATCGATCTCGGCGTTCGTGCCGCGGCGACGGTGTTGCCTGCGCGTGTCGCCCACGTGCCGCGGGTCCTTCTTCGCGGGCCCGCCAACGATTCCACGGCGCGGCACACCGAACGCCTCGAGGAAAATCTGATGGCGGTCGAAGTTCCGTCGCGCCCGCGTGTCGATCCAGCCATCGCCGATCTGCTCTGGCCCCTTCCCGAGCCCGCCCCGCTCGTCAGCGTGGTCGTTCCTTCGCGAGACCGGCTCGACTTGATCCGTATCGCCGCCGACGGGGTTCTCGGCGCCACCGCCTATCCGGCGATCGAACTCGTCATCGTCGACAACGGCTCCATCGACGCGGACGTCCACGCCTACTACGAGCGTCTGCGACGTGATCCGCGTGTCAGGATCCTCGACTGGTCGGCTCCGTTCGACTTCTCCGCCATGACCAATGCGGGGGTCGCGGCGGCGCGGGGCTCGGTCGTCGTCCTGCTGAACAACGATATTGCGGTTCTGCGCGACGACTGGCTCGACGCGCTTGTCCGGCAGGCCTGCCGGCCGGAGGTGGGTGCCGTCGGGGCGAAGCTGCTCTACGCCGACGGCACCCTCCAGCATGCCGGCGTCGTCGTCGGCCTCGGCGGGCGCGCCGGACATATCCTGCGCCGGCGCCCCTCGGACAGCCCCGGGCATCTCGGACAGCTGCGGGTCGCCCACGAGGTCTCGGCCGTCACCGCCGCATGTCTCGCCGTGGAGAAGCGCAAATTCGACGCGGTCGGCGGCCTCGATGCCGAAACGTTTCCCATCGACTTCAATGACGTCGACCTGTGTCTTCGCCTGAACGCAGCGGGTTACAAGACCGTCTGGACGCCCCACGCCGTCCTCGCCCATCTCGAATCCACGAGCCGCGGGCCATCCATCGGCCCGGCCCGCGCCCGGTTCGAGGCTGAGGCCGATCGCTTCGTCGCGCGCTGGCGGGACACCATCCGGCACGACCCGTTCTATCATCCGGGTCTGTCGCTCACGACCTTCGGCGAGGATCTCGAATGACGGCGCCCCGGTGGGAGAGTGTCCCCTGACCGACGAGCACCGCGATGCCCTGCTGTTCGCCCACCGCATCCGTCCGGGCTTCCTCGCGCGCCTTCGCATGGCCGTCGCGATCCTCGCGCAGCACCCCAGCGCCACCCTCGCCATCGCGAAGGCGCGGCTCATGGGCAAACGCGTCCGTGCTGCACAAGCCCGGGCCGCGCTGCTGGGGCTCGATCACCGGAAACTCTGGCTGACGCGGCGGGACCGGCGCATCGCCAATCTCCTGAGCGAGGTCGTGCCGGTGATCGAAGAGAGGGACCTCGTCGTTCTCACCACCCCCGGCCACACTCTGGTGTCGGGCTCCCAAGAACGTTTGGTTCGCACCTTCGCGGCGCATCCGCACCGTGTTGCCCTCTATGGCGATGCCCTCGACGTGTCGGGGTCCAGGATTATGCCCCTCCTTCGGCCTGCCTTCGATGCAGAGTATCTGAGGGCGGTGGATTACATCGGCCCCGTCGTCGCCGTGCGCCGCACTGCCCTGGACGCGATCGGCGGCATCATCGATCTCGATCCCGAAGCGCCGGCTCTCGATGCTCTGCTGCGCCTCGCTGGACGGTTCGGCTCCGACAGTATCGGCCATCTCCCGCAGATCCTGTCCATTGGCGCGGCGGTTGCGGCAGGGGAGGGGGGGCGGAGCCGCCGCGCCGGCCGCCTCGCGATTGTCCGCCGAGATCTCGTGCGCGCGGGGGAGGGCGATGTCGCGACGCGGATGGACGAGGACGGCGTCATCACCCTCTGGCGCTCACTACCCGACCCGGTACCGAGCGTAAGCCTCATCGTCCCGACCCGCGACCGCCTCGATCTCCTGAGACCCTGCCTCGACAGCCTGATCCATCGCACCGACTGGCCGGACCGCGAGATCCTGGTGTGTGACAATGACAGTCGCGATCCAGAAACCATGGTCTATCTCGGCGATCTCGCAGCCGGAGGCGTCATCCGTGTCGTACCGTGTCCCGGCCCGTTCGATTTCGCGGCCATGAACAACCGGGCGGCGGCCGTCGCAAAGGGGCGGGTTCTCGCCTTCGTCAACAACGACGTGACCGTCACCGATCCGACCTGGCTCGACCGAATGGTTCGCGAGGCCCTGCGGCCAGAGATCGGCGCCGTCGGTGCACGGCTCATCGACGGGCGCGGGCGCATCCAGCACGGCGGTGTGATTCTCGGCCCCGGCGGCCTCGTCACCCACGCGCATCGGTACTTTTCCGGGGACGCTCCGGGCTATTTGTCCGGCTTGCTCGCCACCCGTGCGGTGTCAGCGGTGACGGCGGCCTGCCTTGTGATCGAGGCGCGAAAATTCGCAGCCGTCGACGGTTTCGACGCCGCCGCCTTCGCGGTTGATTTCAACGATGTCGACCTGTGCCTGCGTTTGAACGAGGCCGGTTACCGCACCCTCTACGTCGGCGGCGCGATCCTGATCCACGACGAAGCGGCGAGCCGCCGCTGGACGCCCGAGGCCAGGGCACGGCATGAACGCGAGGTCACGGCCTTCAAAAAGCGATGGGGGCCGCTGCTGGCGCAGGACCCCCATTATCATTCCGGGTTCGACCCCGATCTCGGCACCTACACGCGGCTGCGATCCGGCTGGCCGATGACCGGCCCGGTCGCGCCGCGCTGACGGCTACTGGACGAGGCGCGGACCGCCCGTCTGCACCTTCTCGTTCTCGGACATGATGCCGAGACGCTTGGCGACTTCGGTATAGGCTTCGATCAGACCGCCGAGATCCTTGCGGAAGCGATCCTTGTCGAGCTTGTCCGACGACTTGATGTCCCACAGGCGGCACGAATCCGGGGAGATCTCGTCGGCCACGACGATGCGCATCATGTCGCCTTCCCAGAGACGGCCGGTCTCGATCTTGAAGTCGACGAGGCGGATGCCGACACCGAGGAAGAGGCCCGACAAGAAGTCGTTGACCCGGATCGCGAGCGCCATGATGTCGTCGATCTCCTGGGGCGTGGCCCAGCCGAACGCCGTGATGTGCTCCTCGGAGACCATCGGATCGTTGAGCGCATCGTTCTTGTAATAGAACTCGATGATCGAGCGCGGCAGCTGTGTGCCCTCCTCGAGGCCGAGGCGCGTGGCGAGCGAGCCGGCGGCGACGTTGCGCACCACCACTTCTAGGGGGATGATCTCGACTTCGCGGATCAGCTGCTCGCGCATGTTGAGGCGGCGGATGAAGTGCGTCGGCACGCCGATGTCGTTGAGGTGCTGGAAGACGAACTCGGAAATCCGGTTGTTCAGCACGCCCTTGCCGTCGATGACGTCGTGCTTCTGTGCGTTGAAGGCGGTCGCATCATCCTTGAAATGCTGGATGAGCGTTCCCGGCTCCGGACCCTCGTAGAGGACCTTCGCCTTGCCCTCGTAGATGCGACGGCGGCGGTTCATAGGCGTGTACCGTGGTTTGAGGAAGTCCAAGGGCCGTGGCTTCTTTCAGCGAGAGACGATGCGGAATCCGCGGCGTGGTGACTGCCGAAGCGGTCGGGCCGTGAAAACGCATCGTTCGTCGAAAGCCTCCGCGACCGTGGCGCAAACTACCCGAAGCGGCGTGTCAGCACAACGCGTTGGCCGGATGGGTGCCATCCGCGCGGGGGAGGGCTGGCCCCATGTTTCGGGCGGCACGGTGAATGGAACATGCCGCGCTCAGAGGGCCGCAGTCTTCGCTGGATACCGGCACAGGTCTGCGATGGGGCAGATTGGACAGTCGGGCTTGCGTGCCTTGCAGACGTAGCGGCCGAACAGGATCAGCCAGTGATGGGCATTGAGCCGGTAGGGCTCCGGCACGATAGCCTCCAGCCCGGCCTGAACCTTGTCCGTCGTCGGCGCGATCACGAGGGGGATGCGGTTGGAGACCCGGAAGATGTGCGTGTCGACGGCGATGGTCGGAACCCCGAAGGCGACGTTGAGGACGACGCTCGCGGTCTTTGTGCCGACACCGGGAAGCACTTCGAGGTCTTCGCGGGATTTCGGCACCTGACCGCCATGCCGCTCCACCAGGATGCGCGACAACGCGATGACGTTCTTCGCCTTGGTGTTGAACAGCCCGATGGTTCGGATGAAATTCCGCACCCGCTCCTCGCCGAGCGACAGCATCTTCTCCGGTGTGTCCGCGATGGCGAAGAGCGGGGCGGTGGCGAGGTTCACGCTCCTGTCCGTCGCTTGGGCCGACAGCACGACGGCCACAAGGAGCGTATAGGCGTTGCCGAAGACCAACTCGGCGCGCGGCTCGGGATCCGCGGCACGCAACCGCGCGAAGATTTCCGCAAGCACATCCGGCGGCACGACCGAGCGGACCGGTTCGGCGTCTGCGACGATCGGTTCGACCAGGGCGGCAACAATTCGGGGGTTCTTAGGCGAGGCCGTCTGTCGGGTGCGCATCCGAGCCTTATATTGCCCGCATGGCGAGCGGCAACATCCCGATGCACCCTGACGGCCTCGATCCCGACAGCTTCGACCGTCCGGTGTTCCGGGCGACGATCCGGCCGAACCAATCCTTGAGTCCTCAAGGCTTCCGGAACGTGATGATCGGGTGCGGGCTCGTCTCCCTTGTCACCTCCATCGCCTGCATCCGGGCCGGATTCTGGCCCGTGGCCGGGTTCTTCGGCCTCGATATGATCGGCCTCTACCTTGCCCTCCAGGCAAGCTTCCGTCGGGGACGGTCGTTCGAGGAAGTGATGATCACGCCCCTCGTGGTGATGCTGGCCCGTGTCACCCATCGGGGCGAGCGTCGCGAGTGGCGCTTCAACCCCCTGTGGACGAAGCTGACCCGGATCGAGGACGAGGAGTACGGCCTTCAAACCCTGACCCTGGTGTCGCGCCGTGAATATGTGGTTGTCGCACGCGACGTCTCGCCGATCGATCGCGAGGAGATCGCGCAGGAACTCACGCGGGCGCTGGCTCAGGTGAAGAAGGGGTTCTGACGATGCGCACCGGCCTGATGCTTCTCACCCTTGCTTTGACCCTCTGGACCAATGCAGCCACGGCGCAGGTCACTGTCCGCTTCATCGAGCCCGAGCGCTACACCGATGCGGAGAACCGTTTCGGGTCGGGCGTCACACTGCGGGTCACGCTCGGGGAGATCCGCCGCATTTTCGAGGGGCTCGCGACATGGGGATTGCCGCCGGGCCGGACCCTCGCCATCGACGTTCTCGACATCGACCTCGCTGGCATCGAACGGCCGGGTGCCAACGTGCCGTTCGGCCTACGCGTCGTCAGCGACATTTCTCCGCCGCGGTTTCGCCTGCGCTACGTCTTGATAGAAGGTCGCCGTCGCTTGGCCGCCGCCGAGGAGACGGTGACGGACATCAATTTCCTGTTGCGGGCATCGCGCTTCGCCAATGGAGCGTTCGACCACGAGCGTGACCTGCTGCGGGATTGGTTTCGGCGGCGCATCGTCGAGGGCCGTTCACCCACGGGCTGATGCCGGCCCGAAGCCATGACGGACCGGAACGGCGTTTCCCTACGTTTAGAAGGCCTTTGGCTGGGGTGTCGTTGATCTGTCGCGAAAATCGCATCGTTCGGTCATTTGGCCGTTGACGGTTGGGCTATGGGCCCGTAGAAGCCTGTTCATCGGCGGCGGCCAGCGGGACTTTGGTCTTGGCGGCGGCGCTGGTTATCTTGGAGGCGTTATCGGATGT
>NZ_LMMI01000060.1:0-214518 GCF_001422775.1 Methylobacterium sp. Leaf87
ACGAAGCTTCAAGCGCGACATGCCCCGACGCGGCAACTGTATCCAGCGTGTCGCACGGTCGGTGGTAGCGTACGCCTTCGGTGAAGGCCGCGTTCGTGGTCCCGGCGGGGTGTCAGGCGGCGATCTGCCGGCGCTGAGGCTGGGTCCAGTTCCACGGCAGCAGATCGTCGATACGCCTGGCGGGATGGTCGGGTAGCCGCGTGAGTACGTCGGCGAGCCAGGCCTGGGGGTCGATGCGATTGAGCTTGGCGGTTTCGATCAGCGTGTAGAGGGCAGCGGTACGATGACCGCCCGCATCCGATCCGGCGAAGGTCCAGTTGCGGCGGCCCACCGCGATGGGACGGATGGAGCGTTCGGCAGCATTGTTCGACAGGCAGATCCGTCCGTCGTCGAGGAACCGGGCGAAGGCGGTCCAGCGCTTGAGCAGGTAGTCGATCGCCGCTGCCGTGGGAGCCTTGGCCGAGAGCTTGGCGCGGTTCTCCCGCAGCCACGCCTCCAGGTCGGCAACGAGGGCGGCCGAGCGAATGCTTCGGTGCGCGCGGCGTTCATCGGGGGCAAGACCGTTGGCGGCGCGCTCGATGGCGAAGATCGCATCGATCCGCGTCACGGCCTCGATGGCGATCGGAGCCTTCTTTAGATCGGCCAGCTCGAAGAACTTGCGTCGGGCATGGGCCCAGCAGGCCGCCTCGCGGATCGGACCCGGCTTGCGGCCTGGGTCGTACAGCCGGCCGAACCCCGAGAAGGCGTCCGCCTGCACGATGCCGTGGAAGTCGCCGAGCCAAGTCTCGGCATGCGCGCCGGAGCGGTCGGGGGAGTAGAAGTAGGCCGCGGCCGGCGGCTCGGGTCCACCGAAGGGGCGGTCGTCGCGCACCACCGTCCAGAGCCGGCCGGNGCGCGCCGGAGCGGTCGGGGGAGTAGAAGTAGGCCGCGGCCGGCGGCTCGGGTCCACCGAAGGGGCGGTCGTCGCGCACCACCGTCCAGAGCCGGCCGGTGCGGGTCTTCCCCTTGGCCAGGACCGGCACCGGCGTATCGTCGAGATGGAGGCGGTCGGCCGCCCGGACATGGGCTTCGATCCGGGCGACCAGGGGCGACAGAGCGGTGGTGACGGCCCCGACCCAACCGGCCAGAGTCGAGACTTCGATTGGCACGCCTTCATGGGCGAAGCGCTGGCTCTGGCGATGCAGCGGCAGATGCAGGCCGAACTTGGCCATCATCACCTCGGCCAGGAGGTTCGGCCCGGCCCGCCCCCGCGGGATCGGATGGAAGGGGGCCGGGTTCTGCGCGATGGTCTCGCAGTCGCGGCAGGAGAAGCGCTCGCGCACGTGCTGGATCACGACCCAGCGCGCCGGAATCCGCTCCAGAGTCTCGGTGACGTCTTCGCCGAGAGGGCGTAGGCGTGCCCCGCCACAGCAGGCGCAGGTCGTCGGGCCGGGATGGAGAATGCGCTCGCGCGGCAGATGCTCGGGCAAGGGCCTACGAGCGGGCTTGCGCTGGGAAGAGGTCGGGGTGGTATGCGGCTCGGGCTCAGCCGCTTGCGCCTCCGTCTCGGCGAGCGTCTCCTCCAGATCCTCCAACGTCAGTTCGAGCTGGTCGATCCGGGCGCTGCGTTCCGAGGAGGCCCCGAAGCGCTCCCGTCGCAGCCGGGCGACCTCCAGCTTGAGCCGTTCGACCGGGCAGCGAGATCGGTGGGAAGCGGCGGGGGCTCAGGCGCGTTCGGCACACACTGAGAAGAGCATATTCCTCAGCCTCTGTAACGCGTTATCCTCAGCCGACGGCGCTCGGACGCCAGCTCTCCTGCGGCATCCGCCAGTCGATGCCCGAGAGCAGGTAGCCGAGCTGCGCCGTCGAGATCGTCACGGCTCCGTCCGCCACCGACGGCCACAGGAAGCGGCCGCGGTCGAGCCGCTTGGTGTACAGGCACGCGCCCTGGCCATCGTGCCAGATCACCTTGATCAGGTCACCGCGCCGGCCGCGGAAGACGAACAGGTGTCCGGAGTGGGGATCGCGCTTGAGCGTTTCCTGGACGATCATCCCCAAGCTGGAAAAGCCCTTGCGCATGTCGGTGTGGCCGGTCGCCAGCCAGACCCGAACGTTGGCCGGCAGCGGGATCATCGGCCCTCCAGGGCATCGAG
Source organism: Methylobacterium sp. Leaf87 (assembly GCF_001422775.1). Classification (NCBI taxonomy): domain Bacteria; kingdom Pseudomonadati; phylum Pseudomonadota; class Alphaproteobacteria; order Hyphomicrobiales; family Methylobacteriaceae; genus Methylobacterium; species Methylobacterium sp. Leaf87. The sequence goes on from NZ_LMMI01000060.1 coordinate 2,133, forward strand.
CACCCGACGCAGTGCCGCGGCATCGACGTCCCGGTCGACCTTGAGACGCCGACCACCCCCGAGATCGATCTCCATGATCCCGGTCTTACGCCGCGCTCGACGGGGCTGGGCCGCAACATCAAGATCATCCGACCGCAGAACTGGAACCGCCGGCGACGGCTCCGGGGTGATCGCGACGGGCACGAAGACCGGGGCCTGCTCGTCCCCGCCCAAACGGCCTTCCCGAGCCTGGCGTCGCCACGTGAACAGCAGGCCCTGGGCGATCCCGTGCCGGCGCGCCACCGAACCCGACGCAGTGCCGCGGCATCGACGTCCCGGTCGACCTTGAGACGCCGACCACCCCCGAGATCGATCTCCATGATCCCGGTCTTRCGCCGCGCTCGACGGGGCTGGGCCGCAACATCAAGATCATCCGACCGCAGAACTGGAACCGCCGGCGACGGCTCCGGGGTGATCGCGACGGGCACGAAGACCGGGGCCTGCTCGTCCCCGCCCAAACGGCCTTCCCGAGCCTGGCGTCGCCACGTGAACAGCAGGCCCTGGGCGATCCCGTGCCGGCGCGCCACCGAACACACCGACACCCCGGCCTCGTACGAGGCTTCGACGATCCGCACCTTGTCCTCGAACGACCAGCGCCGCCGTCGTTCGGCCCCCTCAAGCACCTCGACCCGCATCGCCCCGACCCGCTGACCTTAACGCCAGCATTAAGGTCAGGCCGCCGTCGTTCGGCCCCCTCAAGCACCTCGACCCGCATCGCCCCGACCCGCTGACCTTAACGCCAGCATTAAGGTCAGGCTTCAGCCGAGTGCGCGATGCCGTCGACCGCGGCCATCACCGGACGCGTACAGACTACACACCGGTGGGTTTTCTCAATAAGGCACAAGCAACTGTCCGATAGGACAGATTCCGGAGCCCCGGAATCCGTTTGAGCTTTCGGGCTATGTCTGGGAGCGTGGTGCGACCGGTCTCATGGGCACTCTCCGGGCTCTCATAGATCGGCCGCGAGCGCACGAGCAGAAAATCCCCATCGTGGATCGACCACGACCACAGAGGAGGGTCCGTGTCCGTTCGGGTGAGGCTGACATGGAGCGGTTGGGCCTGCTGGGATGACACGCTGGCCTCTTGGTTGTCGTCGATTGCAGAAGCGCGGAGGCGAGAATCTCCGTCGGCGGCGCTGGCCACCTCGGGCGGCCCGTCGTCGGACGTATGCCGCCGACGAGTCAGCTCACGATCTCGGTCGTCATGTTGCTAAACGTGAAGGCGACGCGGTTTCGCCTGACCGTCTTGGCTGCGTAGAGTGCGCTATCGCCTCGCTTGAGCAATGTGCCGATGGTATCCCCCCTTGCCCATACGCTCAGGCCTATGCTGACCGTGAACTGCAAGGGATTGGCACGGTCGAGCATCTTATGTGCCGCGCAGATCCGCCGGATGTTCTGCGCCACCGCCATGCCAGCCATCTGGCCTGCCCCCATGCGGTGGCCCAAGTTCGAAGTTAGCGCATCGTCGGTCGCGTGACGATGGCGGGGTGAGCGAGCGGCGCTGAGCCACTTGGTTCCGTTGGCCAGATGACGACCTCTGGTGCAGGTGGCTGGTAGCCCAGCGACGAGTGCGGTCGGATAGTATTGTAGTCTTTCCGCCACTGCTCGATGACGACACTGGCCTCCTTCAGTGTGTAGAACACCTCGCCGTTGAGGAGTTCATCCCGCAGCTTCGCGTTGAAGCTCTCGCAGTACCCGTTCTCCCATGGACTGCCCGGCTCGATGTAGGCGGTCACTGATCCAACCGCCGCGATCCAGTCCTGAACGGCCTTGGCGATGAACTCCGGCCCGTTGTCCGAGCGGATGTGACCGGGCCCCCGCGCAAACTGAACAGATCCGAGAGCACGTCGATCACGTCCAGCGCCTTCAGCTTACGGGCGACCCGGATGGCCAGGCACTCGCGGGTGAACTCGTCGATCACGTTCAGCATTCGGTACTTGCGCCCGTTGTGCGTGCGGTGCTCGACGAAGTCGTAGGACCAGACGTGGTCGGGGTGCTCCGGCCGTAGTCGCAGGCAGGAACCGTCGTTGAGCCAGAGACGCGCTCGCTTCGGTTGCCGAGCCGGGACCTTCAGCCCCTCACGGCGCCAAATGCGTTCGACGCGCTTCACGTTCACCGTCCAGCCGTCACGCCGGAGCAAAGCCGTGATCCGACGGTAGCCGTAGCGCCCATACTGCAGAGCCAGGGCGATGATGGCGGCTGTCAGAGTGGCCTCGTCCTCGACCATCACAGCACACTTGCGCTGGGTCGAACGATGCTGACCCAGGACACGGCAGGCAAAGCGTTGCGACACACCATGCTCGGCAACGACGGAGTCGACACAAGCCCGACGGCGAGCCGGGCTCAGAAGTTTTGCTGGCGCTGCCCTTCGGGTCCCGAAGCTGCCTCCTTCAGGATCAGCTTCTCCAAGGTCAGGTCGGAGATCGCCCGGCGGAGGCGCTGGTTCTCTGTCTCCAGGGCCTTCAGCCGCTTGACCTGGTCACCTTTCAGGCCGCCGTACTCAGAGCGCCAGCGGTAATACGTCACCTCGGTGACCTCGATGGACCGGATTGCTTCGGCAACCTTGCGACCTTGCGAGACCAAGACATCTACCTGCCGCAGCTTGGCGACAATCTCTTCAGCCGTATGCTTCTTCCGTCCCATGATGACATCCTCCACATGACTCAAAGCCATACCTCAGGGAGGACCACTTTTCAGGGGGCAGGCCAGTTTCGCGTCAGTGTTAAACGCCACGACCGGGTAGCCTGCGGACGGTCCACTATAAATCGGCTCAGATCGTAAAGCGGAACTTTGCAGCCTAGATGTCGCTTGGTGCCTGTTGCGGCAGCGCGGCGTGACCTGTACCCTGTGGTCATGTTATCCACGCCGCTGAAAGCCTACGACATCGAGATCCTGACCGATCCGTTCGACCGAGTCGTACATGACGGTTGGTGCTTCGGCCTGCCGCCCGGCATAGATCCCGAGCAATGGCCCATCGATCCCGCCAACGGTTATCCGCTACAGCACGGGTTCACATTGCTGCTTCCCGAAGACTGGCGCTGCCACGGGTCCGAGATCGTAGCCATCTCGTTCTTCGCGTCCGCAGTCGACCTTAACGACGGCGGGGCCATCGTCAAAGCACCTAAGATCGCGGAGGCAATGAAGTCCGCGAAGGCCGGCGAGCCCGAGCCGGAAGATCCCGAACTCGCGGTCTTCTGGCGAGCTGAGCGGTTGGCGCACTCACGCCTCCAGCGTTTTGAAGACGACATAGGGATGGCCTATGCCGCTATGCTGCTCACCAGGGCCGAGTTCGAGGGGCAAGCTTGCTCGCCACCGGATCTTGTTCCCAACCAGTATCGCGACCTGATCGAGTCGCCGGAATGGCTGGAGGTCGGTGCTGCCAAGAGCTACTGGAATCACGAAGGTAAATACAGATGGGTTGGCTCGCCGCCTAACGGGGGGCTATGCGAGCGTCGTGCACTGCGACTGACGACGCGGACGGGCGATCAAAACGCCGGACGAGTGCCTTGCGACAGGTTCGACAGCGAACAGACGGACTACGTCCACCCGCTTTATGAGGCACCCGATGCCCCGGACGGATCGGGTTACCGTTGGCACACTTGGGCGGAGAACAGGCCCGCCAACCATCTTGGGGGAACGATGCGACCGTCGCAGAGCGTGCCGCGGTTCAGTCCTTACTTCATCGAGTTCGAGGAAGAGCTCGGCGGCTACAATTTCGGTGGCGGCAACGCGCAGCTCGACGTGCGGGAGCTGAAGTTCGATTGGGCGTGTGGTTGACGTTAGACCGCTCCAATGCCTCGGTGACCATCCACCTAGTGCACCGACGCACTCGAAAGGTGCACGTCAGGTCAAGAATTTCTTCGCTCTGGCAGCGTGTTAGCGATGATCGGTTTGGTTCGTTAGTCGGTGTCAGTGCACTACCATCGGGCAACTTCGGCTTGGGGGTGGGAGCCGGACCCTGGCCCTTCGCCCGGAAGCGGACGTTCCGCCTACAACCCCGAATGCATCAGCCGGCGACGTCTGCGGACGCGAGGCCCATCGCCTCCCGGCGGGCGAAAGCCCAGTCGATCAGCGCCTCGATGGATGGCCCGAGCGCAACCCCCATTGCGCTGAGAGCATACTCAACCTTCGGCGGCACCTGAGGGTAGACCGTCCGGGTGACGATGCCGTCCTTCTCCAACTCCTTGAGCTGCTGGATCAGCATCTTCTGGTTCACGCCCTCGATCCGCTTCTCCAGCTCCGAGAACCGTAGCGGCACCTTTGCGGCAAAGAGCTGGACGATGATGACGATCTTCCACTTGCCCTCCAGCACCCGCAGGGTCTCGCTGGTCGCCGCCGCCCACACGAGCTGCTGCTTCGGGTCCTCGCAGAACCAATCGCGCCCCGCATTCATACTAACCTCCAGGTGGGCTACCCACCTTTTGGTAGGTTCTTGCTGATCCCTCTACCTACCCATAGTTCCTGCTGCATCGCAACCGACGCGTTCAGGGAACAGGGCATGAAGATCGGCATCATCGGTATCGGACATATCGGCAAGTCCCTGGTCACGAAGCTCAGCGCGGCCGGGCACGATGTGAAGGTGGCCAACTCACGCGGTCCCGAGACCATCGGGGCCGACATACTTTCGTCGGGCGCCCGCGCCGTCACGGCACAGGATGCCGTCGCGGATGTCGACGTCGTCATCCTCTCCATCCCGCCGACCGGTATCCGGAAGATCACCCCTCTGATCCGGGCGATACCCGACAAGACCGTCGTCATCGACACCTCGAACTACTACCCGATGCGCGACGGGGCCATCGACGCCATAGAGGCGGGCCAGGTCGAGAGCCTGTGGGTCTCCGAGCAACTCGGACGGCCCATCGTCAAGGCCTGGAACGCCATCGGTTCGGGCTCGCTGGCCGAGAAGGGTTCACCCTCCGGAACGCCGGGACGCATCGCCATCCCGGTCGCGGCCGACCGCGAGGAAGACCGCCGCGTCGGCCTGCGTCTCGTTGAGGAGACCGGCTTCGACGCCTTCGACGCGGGGTCCCTGGCGGAGTCGTGGCGCCAGCAACCCGGGGCGCCGGGCTACTGCACGGATCTGACGCGTGACGAGATGCCGGGCGCGCTCGCGGCAGCCGAAAGGGCCCGCCTGCCCAAGCGGCGCGACCTCGTGGTGGCGGTGGTCCAGGAGCGCGTCGGCGACGGCCGGACCAACCCGGATGCCGAGTTCGGCGTTCGCGTCGCGCGTGCGATCTGCCTCTGACATCTGACCGGTGCACGCAAGATAAGGAAACGACCCATGACCCGCGTTGTACGTTTTCACGAATACGGTTCCGCAGATGTGCTGCGCATCGAGGACATCGAGGTTCCCGGGCCTGCCGCCGATGAGGTGCAGATTGCGGTTCGCGCAATCGGCCTCAACCGTGCGGAGGTGATGTTCCGCAAGGGCGCCTACCTGCAGGAAGCGAACTTCCCCTCGCAGCTCGGCTACGAAGCCGCCGGTACGGTCAAGGCGACGGGCCGCGACGTGTCCGGGTTCGCCGAGGGCGATGCCGTCAGCGTCATCCCGACCCTCGATATGTCGCGTTGGCCCACCTACGGCGAGGTCATCAACATTCCCGCGTGTTCCGTCGTGAAGCATCCGGCCGCCCTTTCGTTCGAGCAGGCCGCCGCGTCCTGGATGCAGTACGTCACCGCCTGGGGCGCGCTCATCGATCAGGCGAAACTCACCGCCGGCGATGTCGTCATCGTATCGGCGGCGTCGAGCAGCGTCGGCATCGCGGCGTTCCAGATCGCCCGCAGCGTCGGGGCGACGGTGATCGCGACCACCCGCACGAACGCCAAGGCGCAGGCGCTGCTCGATGCCGGCGCGCACCATGTGATCGCCACGGACGGGGGCGATCTGGCGGCGCGCGTGAAGGACATCACCGGGGGCAAGGGGGCCCGCGTGGTGTTCGATCCGATCGGTGGCCCTGCCATCGCGCAGTTTGCCGAAGTCATGGCCGTGGGCGGCATTCTCTTGGAGTACGGTGCCCTGAGCCCGGACGAGGGTCCGTTCCCGCAGTTCTCCGTGCTCGGCAAGAGCCTGACCCTGAAGGGATACCTCTACACCGAGATCGTCGGCGACGACGCGGCGCTTGCCCGTGCGAAGGCCTTCATCCTGGCGGGACTGGAAAGCGGCAAGCTCGATCCGCTGGTGTCGCGGACCTTCCCGTTCGACCGGATCCGGGAGGCGACCCAATTCCTCGAATCCAACGAGCAGATCGGCAAGATCGTCCTCACGCTCGATTGATGGCGCGGATGCCGGGTTCCCCGGAGTTCGGCATCGCATCCCTCGCCAGCGTTCGGCTGTCCCACCGCTGCATCACGGTGGAGAATGGCCTGACGCTGCATCGGTACTGGACGAATGCACGCGCTGCCTGCCCGAAGAAGGCGTCCTGCACGACGTGCAAGGAGCGGCGGGTGACGCGGTGGGAGCATGAAGACGTGCTATGGCGCTTCAGGTCCTGGCCTAAAATTTGACGCGCGGTCTCAACATTCTGGGAAGCCGCAAACTCTCGGCGGACGATCCCCCACCTGAGCGCGGGCTTCGATCGTCCGCCGAATAGGCCGGGAAGCCGTCCAGGGGAGCTCGAACCAAAACCAGCCGTTTCCCGACCGTAGGAACCCGTTCGACGCGATGAACACCCCCTGCTCGCCAGACCGGGACGTCACCCAACCGCAAAAGCCCTCACCTCCGGAATTTGACACGGCCTTGGACCCAACCCGGACGTTCAACAATGCCGTCGCATCGCCCGGAGCCTGCCATCCGAACTCGTGGCGAACGATTGACCGAGGCTGGCACGCCGTAGACGGTACGGCACTCTCCGAGTTGTAAGGACCACGGAGCTGTAAGGAAAACGCGTGCGTGCCGAATGAACATTGTTGATGCGCATATCGCATCCTGGCGTAGTTCGCCCCTTGGCGAGCGGGCGACGGGAGAGGCGTGGGATATCGTGGCCAACGCGGCAGGTTTGGTCACAGGAATTCTGGCGACACTCGACGCGGATTACGAGATCGAGGGCGACATCGCCGTTCATCGCACGACCACGGTCGAGACCGGTGCCGTGATGAAGGGCCCCCTGATCGTCGGGCCAAATTGCCTTGTTGCAGCGGCATGCTTGATCAGGGGCGGATGCTGGATCGACAGCGACTGCATCGTTGGGCCCGGAGCTGAACTCAAGACGACCCTCATGTTCCGAGGGTCGAAGCTCGCTCATTTCAACTTCGTTGGGGACAGCATTCTCGGCAGTGATATCAATCTCGAAGCCGGCTCGATTATCGCGAATTACCGGAACGATTTGGCCGATCCTCGCCTCCGGATCAACTATAGCGGCAAGACAATAGAGTCGGACACGCTGAAGTTCGGCGCGCTCGTCGGAGATGGGTGCCGCATCGGCGCGAACGCGGTTATCGCCCCTGGTGCCATCCTTGCTCCCCGGACGGTCGTACCCCGCCTCGGATTGATCGATCAGCGCACACGCTCATGAGCGTCCCGAAAGCCAGCCGACGACGATCCAACCTCGGCGGACTCTGGCGTACGGAACGCTCATCCCCTTGGGCCGAAGAGGATCACGGCCATGCCTGCGACGCAGATAGCCCCGCCGCTCAAGTCCCAGCGGTCGGGCTGATGTCCCTCGGCAAGCCAGAGCCACAAGATCGAGGCTGCGATGTAGACGCCGCCGTAGGCGGCGTAAGTGCGCCCGGCCGCCTCGCTATCGACCAGTGTCAGCAAGTAGGCGAACAGCCCGAGCGAGACCATTCCCGGCGCGATCCACCACACCGACTTGTCGAGGCGCAGCCAAGCCCAGAAGGCGAAGCACCCGGCGATTTCAGCGAGCGCTGCGCCCGCGTAAGCGAAGAACGTGACCATACCGCCTTCTCACAGATCGTCCCGGTACGCGGTAGGTCCGCTTTCCACCCGACCCGGTCGCAGAGTGGACGGACGGGTCCCGACCCGACCCAGTCGTTCGGGTTATCTGACCCGACGCCCGGGAGCGGACGCTGAGCGAGACACCGCCTGTCCGCCATGGATCGCGGCGCTCCACAAGCGGTCGCGCTTACTTGCCGCCCGTCACGTCGAGGAAGGTACCGGTGACGAACGAGGCCTCTGGGCCGGCCAGCCAGAGGATCGCTCGCGCGACCTCCTCGGGCTCGCCACCCCCTCCCATTGGAATGCTGTCCTTCACGCGATCCACGCGCCCGGCTTCGCCGCCGCTCGCGTGCATCTTGGTGTAGATGTGGCCGGGCCGCACGCAGTTCCTCCGAATGCCATCGCGCACGACCTCCTTTGCGAAGACGATCGCCATGGTCTCGACTGCGCCCTTTGAGGACGCGTAGTCCACGGACTCGCTGGGACTGCCGAGGCGAGCGGAGGCCGAGGAGACATTGACCACCGCGCCCCCACGCCCGCCATGGCGATGCGACATGCGCTTCACGGCTTGCCGCGCGCAGAGGATCGGGCCGATTGCATTCACCGAGAAGACGCGCCGCAGGCGCTCATGGTCCAGGTCTTCGAAGCGAGATGGTCGTGCGATCATGGCGGAATTGTCGACGAGGACATCGAGCCCACCGAACCGGCGGTCGACGCGGTCGAACATCCGCGAGACCTCGGCGGGATCGGCGCTGTCGGCTCGTACGGCGATCGCGCCTCGACCCTCCATCTCGATCGCAGCGCTCAGGTCCTCAGCCGCCGCGTCGTTCGACAGGTAGCTGAAGGCGACGTCGTAGCCGCGCCGTGCCGCAAGACGCACGGTCGCGGCCCCGATGCCACGGCGGCCGCCGGTGATCGGCATCACGGGTGCAGTTCGTGCGGCGTCAGGTGCGTCAGAGGCATCCGAGCGGTCGCCATCGGTGGCATCGGGGTTTTGAACGGAGTTCATGGTTGCCGCGCGAGGTGCGGCGACAGAACGAGCATGATCGGGACGACGGCGAAGGCCGTGGCCGCGGCCGCGACGGCGGCCCAGCGCGGTCCGACCGCATCGCCCAGCGGGCCGTAGAGCAGGGGCGTCGCGACCGCGCTGCCGCCGAGCGTCCAGGTGTAGAACACCGCGAAGGCGCGCTCGACGCGACCGTGCGGCGCGAGTTCCGGCACGGTGCCGTAGAGCACGGAGGACGTTCCGTTCAGCATCAGGCCGAGGAGGGGCAGCACCGCGAGGGTTGGGGCGAGCGGGAGCGCGACGACCAGCAGGATCGCCACCGCCGTGCCCGCCTCGGAGAGGATCACGCAGCGCGTCACCCCGAAGCGCTCCCCGAGCCGGCCGAAGATCGCCTTGCCCAGCGCACCGCCGACGGCCGCGAGGCCGAACGCGACGCCCACCGTCGCCAGGACCGCCCCCTTCTCCTGCAGCAGGAACGGCAGGTAGAGGAGAAAAGCCGGGCGGGCGGCATTGTCGAGCATGCCGACGGCGACGAGGAGCCCGAAGCCGGTCCGGTCCGTCGAGCCGGCGCCGGGCACGGCCGCGTGCGGGCGCGCCGGCGCTTCCTCGCGCGGGACGGGCTCGCGGGGCAGCAGGGTGGCGACCCCGAATGCGACGACGACCCCGAGGCCGGCGGCGAGCCAGAGCACGAGGCGCCAGTCGAGGTGGGTGAGGAGAAGCCCGGCGAGTGCGGGCAGCGCCGCCTTTCCGAGATCGCCGGCGAAGTTGTAGGTGCCGAGCGGCCCCCTCGCCCCCGGCCCATAGGTCCGGGCGATCACCGCCGAGGCGAGGGGATGCTGGGTGCTGCTGCCCGCGCCGGAGAGCGCCAGGGCGACGCAGAGGCCGGTGACACCGCCCGAGGCGCCGGCCAGCGCGTAGCCGCCCGCACCCAGCAACGTGCCGAGAACCAGAACCGCGCGTGCCCCGAGCGTCCGGGCCAGGGCCGTGGCGGGAATCTGCAGGCCGGCCAGCGCGCCGACATAGAGCGAGCGCACCAGCGCAAGGGCGACGTAGCCGAGGCCGAACTCCACCTGCCAGACCGGCAGCAGCACGTAGATCAGGTCCGTGTAGCCGTCGTGCAGGGCGTGGTTGACGCCGATCGTCGCGAGGGTGCGCGTCCGCCGGGGCGCGCGGGTGTCGCCCGCCCCATCCGTCGCGCCCGTGGCCCGCCCGTCCGGTTCCGCCGTGGTCGTCGTCATCGCTCATCCTTCCACGGCCGCCCGCTTCCACGGCCGCCCGCCGCCGACGCCGTAACGGCTACACCCGTGAGGATCCGGCGATGAGGACCGTTCGACTCACGCGACCCGTGCGCTAAGCTCACGGATGCGAGCCCGGAGGTCCGATGCGCCGTCTTCCACCCCTCCATGCGCTGCGCGTCTTCGAGGTCGCCGCCCGGGCCGGCAGCCACGCCGCCGCGGCGGCCGAACTCGGGCTGACCCACGGGGCCGTCAGCCGTCAGGTCGCCGTGCTCGAGGCGTGGTTCGGCCAGCGTCTGTTCGTGCGGGTCGGGCGCAGAAGCGTCCCGACGCCCGCGGCCCGGGCCTTCGCGGAAGCGGTCAGCCTCACCTTCGATAGGCTCGACGCGGCGGCCGAGATCTGCGGCCGGCCCCTCGCCCCGCGGACCCTGCGGGTGAACACGCCCACGACCTTCGCCATGCGTTGGCTGATCCCGCGCCTGGACGGCTTCCACGCGGCGCGGCCGGAGGCGGAGGTGGTCGTCACGACGACCACGACCCTGCACAACGCCCTGCGCGGCGGCTTCGACCTCGCGGTCCGGCGCGAGCCGCGCCTCGGAACGGGAGCGCACCATCCCTGGGGCGCCTACCGTGCGGTCCCCTTCCTGCGGGAGGCCAACACCCTGGTGGCGAGCCCCACCCTGCTCGCGGCCCGCCCCCTGCGCACACCGCACGACCTCGAAGGCGCCACGCTGCTGACGAGCGAGACGCGTCCGGGTGACTGGAGCGACTGGCTCGCCGCCGCCGGCCTCTCCCCCGATACGGGCAGCCGCCGGACGTTCGACCATTATTTCGTCGCCCTGCAGGCGACGGCGGACGGGCTCGGCTACGGCCTCGGGCCCCTGCCCGTCCTGTCCGGCGACCTGGCGACCGGACGGCTCGTCGCCCCGTTTCCGGAGATCGTCGTCCCGCGCCCAGGCTACGTGGCCCTCGTTCCGAACGACGCGGACAAGACGTCGACCCTTTCGGCATTCGTCGACTGGCTCGTCGCCACGGGCGCGCAATGAGATCGGACAACCATCGGGCCGAGCCGGAGACGGCTTCTCTCCTTGCAAAAAGGGCATCTGCGTTCGGCACACTAACCGATCGGTGCGTGAAGTAGCCCCCTCGCGTTCCCTGAGCGAACGCCCGTTCCTGCGACACAGCCTCTCGAGAGCGGACCGACAAGAATCCGCCCGAATTGGTCGTGGAGCGGACGGACAGGCCCGTCCCGAAGCTGGCGTCGGCGTCCCTGAAAGGCGGCACTGACCGATCGTCGGGTGGAGCGGTGCTGGCCCGCGCCGGATCGGCGGGCGCAGCCCGGGCGGAAGGGGATACGGCGCGCCGACCGCGCGCGGCCCCGACACCGCCACCTTGGAATGCCTCGCATAAAGACATCTTTATGTCTTGATTGCCTCGCATCCCGTCCCCTGCTATAGCCCCCGCCAACACGCAGCAGAGAGACGGAACCCCCATGGCCCAGGATTACATCGTCAAGGACATCGCGCTGGCCGAGTACGGCCGCAAGGAGATCTCCATCGCCGAGACCGAAATGCCCGGCCTCATGGCGACGCGCGAGGAGTACGGCGCGAGCCAGCCCCTGAAGGGCGCCAAGATCGCCGGCTCGCTCCATATGACGATCCAGACGGCCGTGCTCATCGAGACCCTGGCGGCGCTCGGCGCCGACATCCGCTGGGTCTCGTGCAACATCTACTCGACCCAGGACCACGCCGCCGCCGCCATCGCGGCCGCCGGCATCCCGGTCTTCGCCATCAAGGGCGAGACCCTGGAGGAGTACTGGGACTACACGTCGAAGCTGTTCGACTGGCACGGCGGCGGCATGCCGAACATGATCCTCGACGACGGCGGCGACGCCACCATGTTCGTGCACCTCGGCCTGCGCGCCGAGAACGGCGACACCGCCTTCCTCGACAAGCCCGAATCGGAAGAGGAAGAGATCTTCTTCGCCCTGCTGAAGAAGAAGCTCGCCGAGAAGCCCAAGGGCTGGTTCGCCGGCCTCGCCGATTCGATCAAGGGCGTCTCGGAAGAGACCACCACGGGCGTGCACCGCCTCTACAACCTCGCCAAGGAGGGCAAGCTGCTCTTCCCGGCCATCAACGTGAACGACGCCGTCACCAAGTCGAAGTTCGACAACCTCTACGGCTGCCGCGAGTCGCTGGTGGACGGCATCCGCCGCGGCACCGACGTGATGATGGCCGGCAAGGTCGCCATGGTCGCGGGCTTCGGCGACGTCGGCAAGGGCTCGGCCTCGTCGCTCCGTCACGCCGGCTGTCGCGTGCTGGTGTCGGAGGTCGATCCGATCTGCGCCCTCCAGGCCGCCATGGAAGGCTACGAGGTCGTCACCATGGAAGACGCCGCGCCCCGCGCCGACATCTTCGTGACGGCGACGGGCAACAAGGACATCATCACCCTCGACCACATGCGGGCGATGAAGGACCGGGCCATCGTCTGCAACATCGGCCACTTCGACAACGAGATCCAGGTCGCGGGTCTCAAGAACCTCAAGTGGTCCAACATCAAGCCGCAGGTGGACGAGATCACCTTCGCGGACGGCCACCGCATCATCCTCCTGTCGGAGGGCCGCCTGGTGAACCTCGGCAACGCCACCGGCCACCCGTCCTTCGTGATGTCGGCCTCGTTCACCAACCAGACGCTCGCCCAGATCGAGCTCTGGACCAACCCGGGCAAGTACGACAAGCAGGTCTACACCCTGCCGAAAGCCCTCGACGAGAAGGTGGCGCTCCTCCACCTCGAGAAGATCGGCGTGAAGCTCTCGAAGCTCAGCCCCGAGCAGGCCGCCTATATCGGCGTCGCCGAGACCGGCCCGTTCAAGCCCGACCACTACCGCTACTGAGTCGGACGGCGCCCCCGTGCGGGGGCGCCCCCATCCCTCGCGGTTTCGTGAAAAAGCCCGGCTTTCCGCCGGGCTTTTTTCATGCCCGCCCCTCCGCGCCCGGCCGCCCGAGCTTGACCGTACTGTGACTTTTCTGCGGCCTCGGCGGCCCGCGTGCCCGAAACCGGATAAGTCCGGCTTAACCCTCTTCCGGGAGGATTCCGCCTCGCGCTAGTGTGGGGTCGATTCCTCAGGTGGGGTGATCCGCCGACGCCCTTCGGGGCCGGCGGGGAAGCGGTCGCGATGCGCGGCGCGTCAGGGATTCTTGGGGGCGGACCGGATCATGAGGGTCGATCGAACGGCGCGCGCCGTGGTGTGCGCCGGTGCTGTCGTCGTCGCAACCGCCGGTGGAACGGCGCAGGCCGCCGGTCCCGGAACGGACCCGTCCGCCTGGACGAGCGGCCTCGGACCGCATACCCACAACGCCGCCGGCCTCGCGATCCTCATCGGGCTGACGGTGTTCTCCACCATCCTCGCCCTGCTCCACATGCGCGAGCGCGCCCGCTGGAGCGCCCGGGAGGCCGAGCTCACCCACGAACTCACCCACCTGCGCGGCGCCCACGATCGCGCCGAAATGCTGCTGAATTCCGAGCGCCAGGTCATCGTCACCTGGACCGGGCGCGGCCCCGGACTCGTCGAGGGCGACACCGGCCTCGCCCTCGACGGACGGCGCGTCGCGGCCGACGATCCGGCGTACCTGCTCCAGTTCGGCACCTGGCTCCAGCCCTCCGACGCCCGCGACCTCGCCGCCGCCATCGAGGGCCTGCGCGCCCGCGGCACCGGCTTTCGCCTCAGCCTGCGCACCCAGGACGGCCGCTTCGTCGAGGCGCAGGGTCAGGCGCTCGCCGGCCGCGCCCTCCTGCGGTTGCGCGAGACCACGGAAGAACGCCGTGAACTCATAGACTTGCGCCTCACCCTCGAGGAGGCGCGGCGCGGCCTCTCGGCGCTGGGCGGCCTCCTCGACGCGATTCCCCAGCCCCTGTGGCGGCGCAACCGCGACGGGGCGCTGGCCTGGGTCAACACCGCCTACGTGGCGGCCGTGGAAGCGGACAGCCGCGAGGCGGCGCTCGGCCTCGAACTCCTCGACCGGCAGGCCCGCGACCTCATCGCCCGCGACGACGGAGCCCGGACCCCCACCGGCGCCCGCCCCGCCCTGCGCCTCTCCGCCGTGGTGGCCGGCGGCCTGCGCATCCTCGACGTGACCGAGAGCGCGGTGGAGGCCGGGCGCGTCGGCATCGCCGTCGACGTGTCCGAACTGGAGAGCGTGCGCGCCGACCTCCAGCGCCAGATGGACGCCAACGTCCGCACCCTCGACCAGCTGCCCACGGCGGTGGCGATGTTCGACGCCCGCCAGCGCCTGATCTTCCACAACGCCGCCTACCGCCAGCTCTGGGACCTCGACCAGGCCTTCCTCGAGGCCCGGCCCCTCGACGGCGAGATCCTCGACCGCCTGCGCGCGTCGCGAAAACTGCCCGAGCAGGCCGATTTCAAGTCGTGGAAGGCCGACGTGCTCGCCGCCTACCGCGCCGTGGAGGCCAGCGAGGCGTGGTGGTACCTGCCCGACGGCCGGTCCCTGCGCGTTGTCGCCGATCCCAATCCGCAGGGCGGCCTGACCTACCTGTTCGACGACGTCTCGGAGAACATGAAGCTCGAATCGCGCTACAACGCGCTCATGCGGGTCCAGGCCGAGACCCTCGACACCCTGAAGGAGCCCGTGGCGGTGTTCGGCGCCGACGGCCGCCTCACCTTCGCCAACCGCGCCTTCGCCACCCTGTGGCGCCTCGACGCCGCGACCCTGTCCGAGCGCCCCCGCGTCGATGCGGTGATCGAGGCCTGCCGCGCCCTCTCGCCCGACGAGGAGCCCTGGCTCGACATCCGCGGTGCCATCACGGGCCTGGAGAGCCGCTCCGGCCTGACCTGTCGCCTGGAAGTGGTGGACGGCACCGTCCTCGATTGCGCCGCCCAGCCCCTGCCCGAGGGCGCCACCCTGCTCACCCTCATCGACGTCACCGCGAGCGTGAACGTCGAGCGGGCGTTGACCGACAAGAACGACGCCCTGGAGCGCACCTCGCAACTGCGCGACACCTTCGTGAACCACGTCTCCTACGAGCTGCGCTCCCCGCTCACCAACATCATCGGCTTCACCCAGCTTCTCGGCGACGAGACGGTGGGCGCCCTCAACGAGCGCCAGCGCGAGTATTCCGGCCACATCATGCGCTCCTCGGGCGCGCTCCTGGTGATGATCAACGACATCCTCGATCTCGCCTCCATCGATG
Source organism: Methylobacterium sp. Leaf87 (assembly GCF_001422775.1). NCBI lineage: Bacteria > Pseudomonadati > Pseudomonadota > Alphaproteobacteria > Hyphomicrobiales > Methylobacteriaceae > Methylobacterium > Methylobacterium sp. Leaf87. The sequence goes on from NZ_LMMI01000060.1 coordinate 17,514, forward strand.
CCGGCTCCCTGGAGCTGTCGCGCGAGGTGGTCGATGTCCGCGCCACCGTCGAGGCGGCCGTGCGCGGTCTCGAGGATCGCCTCGCCGAGGCCGCCATCGTCCTCGACCTCGACGTACCCGAGGACATCGGCAGCTTCGTCGCCGACGGCAAGCGCGTGCGCCAGATCCTGTTCAACCTGCTGTCCAACGCGGTCGGTTTCTCCGCGCCGGGCCAGCCCGTCCGCGTCGAGGTCCGCCGCAGCGCCACCGAGCTGACCCTGGCCGTCGTCGATCACGGTCCGGGGATCCCCGAGGAGGTCGCCGCCCGGGTGTTCGACCGGTTCGAGAGCAACACCCTGGGGACGCGTCACCGCGGCGTCGGCCTCGGACTGTCCATCGTGCGCTCGTTCGTGGAGCTGCACGGCGGACGCGTCGCCCTCGAATCCGCCCCGGGCGTCGGCACCCGCGTCACCTGTACCTTCCCGATCGCCACCGGCACGACCCGCCGGGCGGCCGCCGAGTAGCGGGCACATCCGATTCGTAAGCCTTCCACGGGACCCTTCGGCCGTCCCGGGGTTTTGGTTAAGGATGCGCGTCTATGATGTTGGACGTCGTGCGGCCCCGCGACGGATCGCGGCCACGGTAGGAGTTGGGTGTTGAACGAGGACGGTGCGGACACGCTTCAGCGTGAGGCGAGATCGGCCTGGGAGATCATGCTTCCCGACGAGGGCGCCACCGAGGATCTCGGCCGCTTCCTGGCCGAACTGCTGGAGCCCGGCGACCTCGTCGCCCTGTCCGGGGGGCTCGGGGGCGGCAAGACCACCCTGGCACGCGCCCTCATTCGCGAGCTCGCCGGTACGCCCGACCTCGACGTGCCGAGCCCGACCTTCACCCTGATCCAGCCCTACGAGGCTGCGGGCGGACGCCAGATCGTCCATGCCGACCTCTACCGCCTGCGCAGCCCCGACGAACTCGTCGAACTCGGTTTCGACGAGATGACCGAGACGGCCATCACCCTGGTGGAATGGCCCGAGCGTCTGGGCCACCGTGAGGGACCGATCCTCACCGTGGATCTCTCCCTGCGGGCCGAGTTCGGCGACGGCGCGCGCTTTGCCCGGATCGACGGCTCAGGCGGCATGGCCGCCCGGCTGAAGCGGGCGCGGGCCCTGCGCATCCTGCTCGTGCGCAGCGGCTGGGACGAGGCCGTGCGCACCCCGATGCAGGGAGATGCCTCGTCGCGCGCCTACGAGCGGCTGATGAAGCCCGACGGGAGCCGCGCGGTGCTGATGGTGTCGCCGCCTCGCAGCGACGGCCCCCCCGTGCGCAACGGCAAACCCTACAGCGCCATCGTCAAGCTCGCCGAGAGCGTCCACGCATTCGTGGGCGTCGATCGCGGATTGCGGGCCCTCGGTTTTTCGGCCCCGCGCATCTACGGCGAGGATCTCGCCGAGGGCCTCCTCATCATCGAGGATCTCGGCTCCGAGCCGGTCACGGATGCGAGCGGCCCACGCCCCGAGCGCTACGCCGAAGCCGTCCGGCTCCTTGCCAAACTCCATGCCACGGAACTGCCCGGCGTGCTGCCGGTGGCGGACGGGATCGACCACGTCCTGCCGCCCTACGACCTCGAAGCCCTGGTGTTCGAGACCGAATTGCTGCCCGACTGGTACTGCCCGGCGATCCGGGGCGCGGACCTGCCCGGCCCGGCCCGCTCGGAATTCGTCGCGCTCTGGGCGGAGGTCCTGGGCAGCGTCATCCCTGAGCGGCCGACCTGGACCCTGCGTGATTATCACTCCCCGAATCTGATCTGGCTGCCCCAGCGTGAAGGTCTGGAGCGCATCGGCCTCATCGATTTCCAGGATGCCGTGCTCGGTCACCCGGCCTACGATCTCGCCTCCCTGCTCCAGGACGCCCGGGTCGACGCCACCGCCGAGTTCGAACTGCGCCTGCTCGGCCTCTACGTCCGCGAGCGCCGCAATCGCGAGCCGGACTTCGATATGCAGGGCTTCGCCCGCGCCTACGCGGTGCTGGCGGCGCAGCGCGCCACCAAGATCCTCGGCATCTTCGCCCGCCTCGACCGCCGCGACGGCAAGCCGGGCTATCTCGCCCACCTTCCGCGGATCGAAGGCTACCTCACCCGCAACCTCGCCCACCCGGCCCTGACCCGCTTGCGCCTCTGGCACATCGAGCACCTGCCCGATCTCGTACCGAAGGCCGCACCGGAGCCGGCGCCCGAGGAGGCCTGAGCCGATGGATCCGCGCCTCACCCTCGTCACCCTCGGCGTCGCGGATCTCGCCCGCGCGGTGAACTTCTACGAAGCGTTGGGCTGGACGCGCTCGGCCTACGCGTCGGAGGGTGTCGCCTTCTTCCAGCTCGGCGGCCTCGTCCTGTCCCTCTACCCCCGCGCGGCCCTGGCCGAGGATGCCGGCGTACCGCCGGACGGCAGCGGCTTTCGTGGCTTTGCGCTCGCCCACAACACCGCGAGTCGGGACGACGCCGACGCGGTGCTGGCGCATGCCGTGCGTGCCGGCGCCAGGTTGGTGAAGCCGGCTCAGGACACGTTCTGGGGCGGCTATTCGGGCTATTTCGCCGATCCCGACGGGGCGCTCTGGGAGGTGGCCTGGAACCCCGGCCTGCTTCCCCTGGCCGACGGCACGGTCCGACTGCCACCTTGACCCGGGGGACCGGATCGTCCTCATCGATTCCTCCCGCGCCCAGACGCGCCATGCGAGACCCCGCTGGAATGTCCGAAACGCCTCCCATCACCCGCGCCTTCGTCCTGGCCGCAGGCCTCGGCAAGCGCATGCGCCCGATCACCGCGACGGTGCCCAAACCCCTCGTCGAAGTGGCCGGGCGCGCCCTCCTCGACCATGCCCTCGACCGCGCGGCGGAAGGCGGGATCACCCAGGCCGTGGTCAACGTCCACTACCTCGCCGACCTCATCGAGGGGCATGTCGGCAAGCGCCGGACCGCGCCCGAGATCGTCGTCTCCGACGAGCGCGACCGGTTGCTGGAAACAGGCGGCGGCGTGAAGAAGGCCCTGCCGCTGCTCGGCGGCGATCCGTTCGTGGTCTTCAACGCGGATTCATTCTGGCTCGAAGGGCCTGACTCGAACCTCGGTCGCCTCGTCGCCGCGTGGTCGCCGCAGACCATGGACATCCTTCTCCTCGTCGCCCCCACGGCCACCAGCCTCGGCTACGAGGGGGCGGGCGATTTCGCCATGGGTTCGGGCGGTCGCCTCGAGCGGCGGGCCGAGCGCGAGGTTGCGCCCTTCATCTATGCCGGCGTCGCGATCCTGAAGCCCGGCTTGTTCGCGGACACGCCCGACGGCGCCTTCTCCCTCAACCTCCTGTTCGATCGCGCCATCGCGGCCGGCCGCCTCTACGGTCTGCGCCTCGATGGCCAATGGCTCCATGTCGGCACACCCGAGGCCATCGTCGCGGCCGAAGCCCGGGTGAAGGCCAGCGCGCCGGTGCCGTAGCGGGCTTCACGCCGCCGCATTGCAAGGGCCGGCCCCGGGTCTATGGTGACCGACGGTTTGCTGAGCGTTCCAACCGGTTGGAACGCGGAGCGAACGAGCCCGCGGCGTGAAGATCGACGGTGAATGACCTGACCCCCGTGCACGACGACGAATCGGCCGCGCCGTCCCACGTCTTCACGATTCCGCCCGGTGCGCCGTTCCTGCCGACGCTTGCCGACGCCCTGCTGTCGGGGCGGCTGGTGGGCGATCTCGGCGACGACCCCTTCGCGCTCGCCGCCGTGACTCTCTACCTGCCGACGCGCCGGGCGACGAAGGCACTCTCGGCGCTTCTGGCCCAGCGCCTGGGGCAGGCCGCCCTCCTGCCCCGGTTGATCCCGCTCGGAGAGGCCGACGAGGCCGAACTCGATCTCGCCACAACGCCGCTCCTCGAGAATGGACCGGATGTGCTCGCGCCCGCCATGCCGGCCCTGGAGCGCAGGCTGATCCTCGCCCGCCTCGTTCAGCAATGGGCGGAGGCCGTGGATCGCACCCTCCTGCCCATGGACGACGACGTGCCCTTCCTGGTGCCGTCCTCGCCCTCCGACGCCGTGGCGCTTGCGGCCGATCTCGAACGGTTGATGGATGCGCTCACCGTCGAGGGGCTGCCCTGGGAGGAGATCGCCGGCGCCGTCGAGGTCGAGTACTCGCGCTATTTCGGCCTGACCCTGAATTTCGTGAAGATCGCCGCCGAGCACTGGCCGAAGATCCTGGCCGATCGGCACATGAGCGACCCCGTGGCGCGTTCGCGCAGGCTCGTCGTCGCCGAGGCCGATCGCCTGCGCCGCGACCGCCCGTCCGACCCGGTGATCATCGCCGGGTCCACCGGCTCGGTCCCGGCGACCACCCGGCTCATCGCGGCGGTGGCCGGCCTGCCTCGCGGCGCCGTGGTGCTGCCGGGCCTCGACACCGACCTCGACGCGGCCGGGTGGGACGCCATCGAGACCGGCGCGGGGTTCTCGAAGACCATCGCCCACGGCCATCCGCAAGCGATCCTGCATCGGCTCCTCGGTCCCACCGGCCTCGACATGCCCCGCACTGCGGTCGTGGTCCTGGGCGAGCCCGGCACGGCGGCGCGCGCCCGCGCGGCGCTCCTCTCGCAGGCCCTGCGCCCGGCCGAGACCACGGAGGCGTGGGCCGACCTCGACGCGGACGCACGCCTGGCGCTGGGCGAGGCCGGCATGGCGGGCCTCGTCGTGATCGAGACCAACGACGAGCGCGAGGAGGCCCTGAGCATCGCCATCGCCCTGCGGGAAACCCTCAAGACGCCCGGCGCCACCGCCGCCCTCGTCACGCCCGATCGGAACCTCGCCGTCCGGGTCGCCGCCGAGCTCGCCCGCTGGGGTATCGTCGCCGAGGATTCCGCCGGCGAAGCCCTGTCGTGCAGCCGGGCCGGGCGCCTCGCGCGCCTCGCCGCCGAGTGCGCCGCCGATCTATGCCCGCGCCGGATCATCACCCTCCTGGCCCATCCCTTCGTCCGGCTCGGCCTGCCCCGGGGCGACGTGGTGCGGGCCGCCGCCGCCCTCGAGATCGGTGCCCTGCGCGGCCCCGCCCCCGCGCCGGGCTTCGCCGGCCTGCACCGCGCGGTCGCCGATCAGCGGAGCGCCACCGGACGCCGCCCCCGGGCCAAGCGCCGCCTCGTCGATCAGGACTGGGACCTGGCGTCGGACATCCTCACCCGCCTGGAGGCCGCCTTCGCGGGCTTCCTACCGACCGACCACGACGGCGTCGGCAACCTCGTCGCCTACGCCGCCTGTCACCGTGCCACCGTCGAGGCACTGTTGGCCCAGCCGCCCGACGGGGCGCCCGAGCCCCTCGATGATGCGTCCCTCGACGTCCTGGACACCCTGTTCGACGATCTTGGAATGGCGGAGCCCGGCGACATGCCGGGCCACTTCACCGATTATCCGGCGTTCTTCACCGCACTGGCCGGCGAGCGGCCGGTGGCCTGCGGCGACGGACGTCCACACCCACGCCTGCGCATCCTCGGCCTCCTGGAGGCCCGCCTCATGAGCGTCGACCGCATCGTGCTCGGTGGCCTCGACGAAGGCGTGTGGCCGATGAAGACCGTCACCGACGCCTTCCTCAACCGGCCCATGCGCGAGCGCGTCGGCCTCAATCCGCCCGAGCGCCGCATCGGCCAGAGCGCCCACGACTTCGTCCAGGCTTTGGGCCATCGCGACGCCGTCATCACCCGGGCGGCCAAACGCGAAGGCGCGCCGACGGTGCCGTCGCGCTTCCTCCAGCGCCTGGCAGCCTTCGTCGGGGACGCGGGCTGGGAACGGGCGGTTGCGGGCGGCAGGCGGTTCACGGCCTACGCCGCCCACCTCGACCGCGGCGGCGGTCCCGTACCGCGCCTCGGACAGCCCAAGCCACGGCCGGACCCGGCCCTCTTCCCCCGGACCCTCAGCGTCACCGAGATCGAGACCCTGGTACGCGACCCCTACGTCATCTTCGCGCGGCACGTGCTCGGCCTCGACCCCCTGGAACCCGTGGCGGCGCAGCCCGGTGCGAGCGAGCGCGGTACCCTGGTCCACGAGATCTTGGGAAAGTTCGCGCAGGCGTATCCGGAGGCCTTGCCCGAGCCCGACATCGCCCGTGATCGGCTCGGAGCCATCGCCAGGGATGAGTTCGCGACGATCTCCAAGACCTATCCGGCGCTCTATGCCGAATGGTGGCCGCGCTACGAGCGGCTCTCGACGCGGTTCCTCGATTGGGAGACCGCGCGCCGAGGCGGCCTCACCCGGGTGTACGGCGAGGTCTCGGGCAAGTGGCTGATTCCGCTGGGCAACGAGACCTTCACCCTGCGTGCCCGCGCCGACCGGATCGAACTCGGCCGCGACGGCACCGCCTGCATTGTCGACTACAAGACCGGCCAGCCGCCGAGCAACAAGGAGGTCTTCGCCGGGTTCTCGCCCCAGCTCACCCTGGAGGCGGCCATGCTCATGCACGGCGCCTTCGACGGGCTGCCCCGGACGCCCGTCACGCCGGACCTCATCTACGTGTACGCGTCCGGCGGGCGCAAACCGTTCGAGCCGCTCCCCGTGAAGCCCCCGAAGGGCGAGGACCGCGAGGTCGCCGCCATCGTGGCCGAGCACGAGGGCCGCCTGCGCGGTCTCCTCGCCCGCTTCCTCACCGGCGAGGCGGCCTACACCTCGCGCCCCTACCCGAAATTCGCCAAGTCCTACGGCGATTACGACCATCTCGCTCGGGTGCTCGAATGGTCGCTCGGTGGGGAAGAGGAAGCCTGATGACGGCGCATTCGCAAAGATCCTTCGTCGTCGACGATCTCACCCAGGCGTCGCAGCGCCGTGCCGCCGATCCGCGGGCGTCGGCCTGGGTCTCGGCCAATGCGGGGGCGGGCAAGACCAAGGTGCTCACCGACCGGGTGGTGCGCCTGCTGCTCGACGGCGCTCCTCCGGCGCGCATCCTGTGCCTCACCTTCACCAAGGCGGCGGCCGCCAACATGTCGATCCGGGTGTTCCGGGTGCTTGGCCGCTGGGTCACCCTCGATGCGGCCACCCTGACCCGTGAGCTGACGGCGCTCACCGGCGCGCCACCCTCGCGCGAGACGCTGCAGGTGGCACGCCGCCTGTTCGCCCGCGCCGTGGAGACGCCGGGCGGCCTCAAGATCGAAACCCTGCACGCCCTGTGCGAGCGCCTGCTGCACATGTTCCCGTTCGAGGCCAACGTACCGGCCCGCTTCGAGGTGTTGGACGACGATCACGCGGATGCGGCCTTCGCGGCGGCTGTGGATGCGGTCTACGCCGCGGCGATCTCGGCGCGCGCGGACCACGCCCTTTCGGCCGCATGGGCCATCGTCAGCGCCGAGGCGACGGGCGACACCCTCCGCCGCACCCTCCGCACCGCCATGCGTGCACGCGGCGTGCTCGCCGAACGCGGTGGGCTCGAACGGTCGTTCTCGGCGCTCGCCGGTGCCCTCGACCTGAAGGCGGGCGAGACCGTGGTGGATGTCGAAGCCCGCATTCTCGCGGGCGGCCTCGGCGATCTGACGGACTTCGCCGCCCGCCTGCGCACTGGCAAGTCCACGGACGAGGGACTGGCCGACAAGCTCCGCGAAGCCGAGGCGGCGGAGGGATCCGAGCGGCTCGGTGCGTACCGCGCCGTATTTTTCACCAAGGACGGCAGTCCGAAGGCCGACCGGAGCCTGGGCACCAAGGCGGTGCCGGAGGAGGTTCGACAGGCTCTCATCGAGGAGCGCGACCGGATCGCCCCCCTCGACGATGCCCTGCGCAGCGCGCGCGCGCTGGAGCGCACGCGCGCGCTGTTCACCCTGGCGGTCGAGATCCACCGCCGGGTCGAGGCCGAGAAGGCGCGCCTCGGGGCCCTCGATTTCGACGACCTGATCCACAAGACCCTCGACCTCCTGGCCCGGGTCGATTCCGCCTGGGTGCTGTACAAGCTCGATCGCGGTGTCGATCACGTCCTCGTCGACGAGGCCCAGGACACCAATCCGCTTCAGTGGGAGATCCTGCGCCGGATCACCGCCGAGTTCGCCGCCGGCGAAGGCGCCCGCGACGTGGTGCGGACGCGTTTCGCCGTGGGCGATCCCAAACAGTCGATCTACAGCTTCCAGGGCGCCGAGCCCCGTGAGTTCGAGACCACCCGCAAGGAATGGATCAAGGCGGCGGCCGCCGCCGACCTACCCTTCGAGGACGTGCATCTCACCCTGTCGTTCCGCTCGACGCGCGGCGTCCTCGGAGCCGTCGACGCCACCTTCAAGATCCCCGAGCATTATGACGGGCTGTCCTTCGAGGACGCGGCCGTGGGCACCGTCCACTCGACGGCACGGGCCACCGCGCCCGGCGCCCTGGAACTCTGGCCGGTCGCCGAACCACAGCCCGAGGTCGAACCCGATGCCTGGGCCGCGCCCGTCGATGCGCCCGAAGCCAGCGCTCCGGCGGTGGTCACCGCGCGTCGCGTTGCGCGGGCGGCCGCGACATGGACCACCGCGGGCGACGAGACCGGGCGGGTTTGGCGTCCCGGCGACATCCTCATCCTCGTGCGCAAGCGCTCCGTCGCCTTCGAGGAGGTGATCCGCGCCATGAAGGCGCTGGGCGTGCCCGTGGCCGGCCAGGATCGCCTCGACATCGCCGCCCACATCGCCGTCAACGACCTCGTGGCGGTGGGCCGCGCCGGACTGCTGCCCGCCGACGACCTGACGCTGGCGGGCGCCCTCAAGACACCTCTGGTCGGCTTCGACGACGACGATCTCGTGCGGATCGCCGCGCGGCGCGCCGAATCCGAGACCCTGGAGGACGCGCTGGCCCGCCATGCCGCCGCGGGCGACCCCGCGGCGATTCGGGGGCAGGACGCCTTGCGCCTGTGGATTCGCCTGGCCGGCTGCGAAGGCCCGTTCGGCTTCTACGCCGCCATCCTCGGTGCCCATGGGGGGCGCCGCGCCCTGGTCTCGCGGCTGGGCGGCGAGGCGGGCGACGCCATCGATGTGTTCCTTACGACCGCCGCCCAGGCGGAGCAGGCCGGCGAGGCGGCGTCGCTCGGCGGGTTCCTCGCCCGCTACGCCACGGTGCCGGGGCGGGGAGAGGCCGGACACACCGTGAAGCGCGACCTCGAATCGGGACGCGACGAGGTCCGGGTGATGACCGTTCACGGCGCCAAGGGCCTGGAAGCACCCTTGGTGGTGATCATCGACGGCAGCGAGCCGCTGGGCCGCAACGATCCCCCGCTTCTCACCCTCGCGGGGGGCCTGCCGCCGGTGTGGTCGAGCGCCAAGACCTACGACAGCGAACCCATCGGCGCGGCCCGGGCCGGCCTCCAGGCCCGGGCCCGCGAAGAGCATCATCGCCTTCTCTACGTCGCCATGACCCGGGCGGCGGACCGCCTCGTCGTCGCGCCCTATCGCGGCCATGATTCCGGGACCGAGACCCCCTGGTGCGAGATGATCCGGCGGGGCGTCGAGGCGGATATCGGACCAGGCACCACACTGGAACGGCCTTACGGCCCCGTCACCGTCTGGCACGAAGGCAGCACCGCTGTATCCCAGGCGGCGGTCGCGATCGTAGGGCCCCAGGCCGAGTCCGTACCCTCCTGGCTCGAAACCCCCGTCCCCGACGAGGCCGAGGCTCCTCCCCCCGTGAGCCCGTCCGGAGCCCTTGCGGCAGCCGATCCGAGGCGTGAGCCCGGACGGCGTCTCGGCGATGCGCAAGCGCGGCGCCGGGGCGTACTCATCCACTCGCTGATCGAGCATCTGCCGCGTCTCGATCCACGCAAACGCCGGGCCGCCGCGACCCGGTTCGTACATGCGCGTGCGCCGACCCTCGACGATGCGACGCGCAAAGCGATCGTCACCGCCACGATGCGGCTCTTCGATCATCCCGATCTGGAACCGCTCTTCGCCCACGGTGCCCGGGCGGAGGTGACCCTGTCCGGGCGCGTCGTGGTGCACGGGGTCGAGCGCCCGGTCTTCGGCCGGGTCGACCGCCTCGCCATTGGTCCCGATGCGGTGGTGGTGGCCGATTTCAAGACCGGTCGTGCCCCGGCCGAGGATGCACCCTTGCCGGAGGCCGAAACCCGCCAGATCGCCCTCTATGCCGCGCTTCTCGCCCAGATCTTTCCGGGGCGCCGCATTGTGCCGATGCTGGTCTGGACTTCGGGACCGACCCTGCGTCACCTGTCCGCGGATGAACAGGCCATGGCCCTCGGCAAGATCGCGGCTTGAAGCCGAGGCCGCTTGGACGCGACCGTCGATCGTCACGAGATCGTGGAGGTGGGGCCGACCGACTCAGGTCCGGGCCGCCAGGGCCTCGCGCACGGTGATGGCGACCGCATCGGTGCGTTCGGCAGCGACCACGTAGAGATCATCCGTATCGAGACCGGTCGTTTCCACATCGACATGCGGGGCATCGCTGGCGAAGACGATGCGCAGGTCGGGGCGCAGGGCACGCGCCTCCAGGGCGAGCTGCACGCAGCCGAGTTCGCCCGTGAGGCTGAGATCCGTGACGAGGACATCCACCGGCAGGCCGAGTGCCAGAACGGTCATGGCGTCCACACCGCAATCCACCGTCGTGGTTGCGTAGCCGGCACGGCGGATCTGAGCAGCAACGTCATCGCGCCAATGCTTCTGGCGCCCCGCTATCAGGACTTGGACGCCGTAGGCGCCACCGGATGAGGCGGCCTGTTCCATGGTCGAGACTCCCCATGCGCGCCTGGCCATACCGTGATCGACACCTCGAATGGGTTGCATTGCAACATGCTAAGCCACGCCGGGCGGGCGACACAAGCCCAACTCGCGCTTTCCAGCTGGTCACCGATGAGGCAATCCGCCAGCCGGTCGACTCGTTCCCCCAGGTACGCCGTTGACGGCGAGAGCCCCGTCGGGGCAACACCGCCCGGCCGCTCGATTCGACGCCCGGGATCACCCGCGCTCGAAGCGGCCGACAGCCGGAGACCGACCCCGATGGCATCCGCCAAGACCGTTCCCGTCTCGCCGCTGGCGCCCAAGCATCAGCCGGATCTCCCGGCCATCGCGGGCGTCGGTCTCGCCACGGCGCAGGCCGGCATCCGCTATTCCGGACGCACGGACGTGCTCTACGTCGCTCTTTCCGAGGGGACTGAGGCCGCCGGCGTGTTCACCCGCTCGCGCTGCCCCTCCGCTCCCGTGGATTGGTGCCGGCACGCCCTGGGGAGCCAAGGCGCACGCGCCCTCGTGGTGAATTCCGGCAACGCCAACGCCTTCACGGGCGCACGGGGCCGCGAGGCCGTGGAGCTGACCGCCGCCATCGCGGCGCGCGCGGCGGACTGCGCCTCCGAGGCGGTGTTCATCGCCTCGACGGGCGTCATCGGCGAGCCCCTCGACGCCACGAAGTTCGAGGGCGTGCTCGCCGATTGCGCCACCCGCACGGAGGGCGGTGCCGCCGCCTGGAGCGCGGCGGCCCAGGCGATCATGACCACCGATACGTTCCCGAAGCTCGCCACGCGCCAGGCCAGCATCGACGGCACGACGGTGACCCTCAACGGGATCGCCAAGGGCGCCGGCATGATCGCCCCCGACATGGCGACGATGCTGAGCTTCGCCTTCACCGACGCCGCCCTGCCGCAAGTGGTGCTGCAGGCGCTGCTCACCGCTGGAACCGTGAAAAGCTTCAACTGCGTGACGGTGGACGGCGACACCTCCACCTCCGACACCCTGATGCTGTTCGCGACGGGTGCTGCGGGCAACGCTGCCATCACCGACGCGGCCGACCCGCGCCTCGCCGACTTCCGGGACAAGCTCGACGATCTCCTGGTGGAACTGGCCCAGCTCGTGGCCAAGGACGGCGAGGGCGCGCGCAAGTTCGTCACCGTGCAGGTGGAAGGCGCCACCAGCGACGCCTCGGCCCATCGCATCGCCCTATCCATCGCCAACTCGCCCCTGGTGAAGACGGCGGTGGCCGGCGAGGACGCCAATTGGGGCCGGGTCGTCATGGCGGTGGGCAAGGCCGGCGAGCCGGCCGACCGCGACCGCCTCGCCATCTGGTTCGGCGATGTCCGGGTCGCCCGCGAGGGCGCCCGCGACCCGGATTACAGCGAGGATGCGGCGAGCGCCGTGATGCGCGAATCCGACATCGAGATCCGGGTCGAACTCGGCCTCGGCGACGGTACGGCCCGTGTGTGGACCTGCGATCTGACGCAGGGCTACATCGCCATCAACGGAGATTACCGCTCGTGAGCGCCCGCGTCGGCACCTTGGCGCTCGCCGCCCTCGCCGTTGCCTGGATCGCCCCTGCGGGCGCCGAGGAGGCGCCCACCCTGAAGGACGGTCGCATCCATGTCGTCGGGCGGGCCAGGGCCGAGACCGCGCCGGACTTCGCCTCCGTGGAGATCGGCGTCGAGGCCAAGGGCGCGACGCCAGCCGTCGCCCTCGATGCAGCGAGTTCCGCCGCCAAGGGGCTCGGCGCGCTCGCCGAAACGTTCAAGGTGCCGGAGGCCGATATCGGCACCACGGCGGTGACCCTCCAGCCCGTGACCCGGAGCGTGCGCCAGCCCGACGGCAGCGTCAGCGAGCGGGCCGACGGCTACCGCGCCTCCAACACCATCCGCCTGCGGCTCGCCGACATGGGCCGCCTCGGCGATCTCATGCGCCGCGCCCTCGAGACCGGGGCCAACCGGATCGAGGGCGTCAGCTTTGGCCTGCGCGATCCCGACGCCGCCGAGGCGGCCGTGCGGGTCGCCGCCATGAAGGACGCGACCATGCAGGCGACGCGTCTGGCCGAGGCCGCCGGTGTCACCCTCGGGCGCGTCGTCGCCATCCGCTCGCCGGCCGAGGCCGGTTCGTCCCCCTATGCCCCGATGCCCGCCCCGATGGCGGTGCGCTCCAAAGGCCGGGGCGCCCCCGTGCCCCTCGTCGCCGGCACCATCGAGACGGCGGCCGACGTGTCGGCCACCTTCGCCATCGCGCCATGAGCGCCCCCGCACCCACGCCGTTGCGCATCCTCCTCGTCGTCGCCGTGGCCCTCGTCGATACGGACGGCCGGGTGCTCCTGGCCCAGCGCCCGCCGGGCAAGCAGCTCGCCGGCCTGTGGGAGTTCCCCGGCGGCAAGGTCGATCCCGGCGAACGTCCGGAGGAGACCCTGATCCGCGAACTGCACGAGGAACTCGGCATCGCCGTGAAGGAGGCCTGCCTCGCGCCGCTCACCTTCGCCAGCCACGCCTATCCCGACTTCCACCTCCTCATGCCCCTCTACGTCTGCCGGCGCTGGGACGGGATCCCGCGCTCCATGGAGGGGCAGGCCCTGAAATGGGTGCGCCCGCGCGACCTGAAGGACCAGCCGATGCCGCCCGCCGACGCGCCGCTGATCCCGTTCCTCGTCGATCTCCTGGGCCCCTGAAAGGGTCCCCGGGGCCTTGATGTCACAGGCATCCCGCGACATCGTGCGGGCCTGACCGGGAGGGCGATGCGAGTATGGCGCGCAAGGCGGCGACGAAGCAGGCGGCGCCCGAGTCGGCCGTAAAGCCGGCGGCCAGACCCAAGCGCGCCGCGCGAAAGACCGCGCCCAGTTCCGAGACCCTGACCGAGCTCGGCCTGGACCGGCTGATCCGCCTCGTCCTCGACGAGACCGGGCGCAACCCGGCCTTCAAGAAGCTGGTCACGGCGGCCGTGGCCGGGCTCCAGGGACCCGAAGCGGTGGCGGCCCTCATCGACCGGCGCCTCACCGCCCTGGAGCGGGCCGCCGGCTATATCGACTGGCAGAAGCGCCGCGCCTTCGCGGCCGACCTCGACGCCACGCTGACCACCATGGTGACCGAACTCGCCCCCCTCGACGCACGGGCCGGCCTCGACCGGCTGCTGCGCTTCCTCGCCGCCGCGCCCGGCGTGCTGGAGCGGGTCGACGATTCGAACGGGCAGGTCCACGGCGTCTTCGACCGCGCAGCCGAGGCGGCGGCCGCCCTGGGCAAGAGCCTCGATCCCGCCGAAGCGGCGGCCTTCGCCCTGCGCCTCGTGCCGATGCTGGAGGCGGACGGCTACGGCCTTGTCGAGGATCTGCTCCATGGCCTGATCCCGGGGCTGCCCGAGACCGCCTGCGCCCGGCTCGACGCGGGTCTGGCCGAAGCCGTGCCGCCGCGCCAGGCCAAGGCGAAAGGCGCCCAGGCCTGGGGACAGCAGGTGGCGCGCGGCCGGACCTTACGCCTGCGCCAGATGCTGGCCGACCGGCGCGGCGACGTCGATGCCTTCGTCGCTCTGGAACGCGAAGTCGCGCCCGAGCGCCCCGATCGGACGGAGATCGCCGAACGCCTCCTCGGGGCCGGGCGCCTCGACGAGGCCCTCGACTGGGTGCGTCGCCCGCAGAAGCGCGGTCTCGTCGTCGTCACCCGCGAGCAGATCGTCACCGGCCAATTCGACCCGGAAGCGCCCGACCGCGCCCGGATCGAACTCGAAATCCGCATCCTCGACGCCCTCGGGCGGGGCGCGGAGGCGCAAGGCCTGCGCTGGGGGCAGTTCGAGCGCAGTTTGGATGCCGGGATGCTCAGGGCGCACCTCGCCAAGCTGCCGGATTTCGAGGACGAGGAGGCCCTGGAGCGCGCCTTCGCCCACGCCGCCGCCCATCCCGACCCCTACCGCGCCCTGCACTTCTTCACCCATTGGCCCAAACCCGACCGGGCTGCGCGCCTCGTGGCCGCGCACACCTGGGACGGGTGCCGCTATGAAATCCTGGTGCCGGCGGCCGAGGCCCTGGAGGCCAGCGAGCCCCTGGCCGCCGCTCGGCTCTACCGCCTCCTCGTCGACGATATCCTGGAGCGCGGGCGCTCGGCCGCCTACGGGCACGGCGCGCGCCACCTCGCGACCCTGGACGCCCTCGACGCCCGCCTCGACCCCGGCGCCCTGGTGCCGGACCACGCGGCGTATCGCGCCGCCCTGCGCAAGACCCATGGCCGCAAGGCCGCGTTCTGGTCGCAGGTGCGCGAGTGATGGTGCGCGAGTGATCCTGCGGCCGCTTGATCGAAGCCCGAATCCGCAATCCCGAAGGGATCACCCGGATTTGCTCGGAGCCGCCGGCCCTTACGGCACGACTTCGATGGCATCGACCCGGTCGGGATAGAAGGCGAGGTGATCGCGGATTGCCGCGACCGCCGGATACGGGGCCTCGTAGCTCCACACGGCGTCGGGCCGTTCGGTGCCATCGACGGACAGGCTGAAATAGCTGGCGTCGCCCTTGTACGGGCAATGGCTCCGGCGAGAACTCGGCACGAAATGGCTCCAGATCGCGTCGCCGCGCGGGATGTACAGCACAGGCGGATAGGAGGCCTCGGTCAGGACCAGGGCGGCCCCGGTCTCGGCCACGGTCACGCCGGCGACCCGCACGCGGACCCGTCCGGCATGGGGCGCGAGGGTGATGGGATGCTCGGGGCTCGGCTGCTTCATGATGGACTTCCCATGGGATCGTGTTCCGTGGTGCCGAGCGCCTCGGCCAGCCGGGTGCGCGCACTGCCGGGCTTGAGCGGCACCTGCTGGCTCGCATGCGGTGCCCAGCCGGAGAGCCACAGGATCTCGAAGGTGGCGCGCACGCGCCCGTCCGGATCCGAGAAGCGCTCGGCGTAGAGTGCCGCCGCCCGCATCAGGGTGGCCCGACGCAGGGGGGTACGACGGCGCTCGGTGAGCACGTTGGTCAGCCCCATGGCACGCAGGTCCCGCATGAGGGCGAAGGGATCACTGTAGCGCACCGTGAGCGTCTCGACGTCGGTCACCGGCAGGGCGAAGCCCGCCCGTTGCAGGAGGCTGCCCATCTCGCGCACCTCGGCGAAGGGCGCGACCCGGGGGCTGACCCCACCTTCGATCTCGCTCTCCGCTTGCCCGAAGGCTTGGCGCAGTTCCGTGAGGCTGCGCCCACCGAGGAGGCAGCCGACGAACAGCCCGTCCGGCTTCAAGGTCCGGCGCAACTGCGCCAGGGCGCCCGGCAAGTCGTTGACGTGCTGGAGGGCGAGCAGCGACACGGCGAGATCGAACGAGCCCGGCGCGAACGGCAAAGCCTCGGGATCACCCATCGAGAGCCCGACGCCCGGCACCGTCTCCGGACCGGGTGCGAGACGCAGAACCGTTTGACATCGTCCGCTCGTCCGCAAGCGCAGGGCGGCGTCCGGTGTCGGGGATCCGAGATCGAGAGCCCGGTCGAACCGGCGCAGCACCGCGCCCAGGCGGTCGTCCAAGTCGTCGATGGTTCGGGCAAGGAGGAAATCGGCGTAGCCGGCCCGTCGCGCGCGGGCGAGGCGCGTCCGGGCGAGGGCGGTGTCGAACAGGGGCGGCGGTCGCGTCATCGTATCCCGAGCATCAGGGTGATGTGCCCGAACATGGCGCTTCACCCGCCCGGGGACCAGCGCTCGCGGCGACGGAACGCCGAGGCCGCCCCGGATGTTCTCAGTCTCACACGTTCACCGGAAGGCAGTATCGCCATGAGATCCATTCTGTTCGGGACAGTTCTGACCGTCGCTGCCCTGGTCGGCACCTCCGGCGCAGAGGCGAAGGGCTGCCTCAAGGGCGCCGTCGTCGGTGGTGTCGCCGGTCATGTCGCCGGCCACGGCGTCCTTGGCGCGGCCGCCGGTTGCGCCGTCGGTCGCCATCAGGCGAACAAGCGCGACCGTCAGCAGCAGACCCCGCCGCCCGCCCGCTGAAGACCGGCCGCGACCGCCCACAAGGCGGTCGCCCTGAAAGGGAGGACGGCGTAGGCTGCACGGCATGGTTGCCGTCCTCCGCCGCGTCCTCGCTGGCCTGCGTGCCGCTCGGGGCATCGCCTTGGGCCTCGTCTATCCACCGATCTGCCCGGGTTGCGGAGCCGCCACAGCCCAGCCTCACGCCCTTTGCCCCGCTTGCTGGTCGCAGCTGAGGCTCATCGAACGGCCCTATTGCCAGCGTCTCGGCACACCTTTCGCCGTCGATCACGGGACAGGGCCGCTGCTCTCGCCCCGCGCCATGGCGGACCCACCGGTCTTCGGCCGGGTCCGGGCGGCGGTGCTCTACGATGGTATCGCCCGCGATCTCGTCCATCGCCTCAAGTACGACGACCGCCTCGATCTTGCGCCGACGCTCGCCCGGATGATGGCAGGTGCCGGCGCCGAACTCGTCCGTGAGGCCGATTGCCTCGTGCCGGTGCCGCTGCACCGCTGGCGCCTCTGGCGCCGCCGCTTCAATCAGGCGGCTCTTCTCGCCCAGGGGCTCTCCACGCTCACGGGGCTACCCGTCGAAGTGCAGGCCCTCGCCCGCGTGAAGGCGACGCGCTCTCAGGTCGGTCTCTCCCGGGCCGCCCGGGCGCGCAATCTCCAGGGTGCCTTCCGGGTGCCGGAGGCCGCCCGGCCGAGGCTCCAGGGCCGGCGCGTGCTTCTCATCGACGATGTCACCACCACCGGAGCCACGGCCAACGCCGCCTCGCGCGTGCTCCTGCGCGCCGGAGCGGCCAAGGTCGACGTGCTCACCTTCGCCCTGGTGGCGGGCGAAGCCCTCTGATCGTGAGACGAAAACGGAGGCCCGAAGGCCCCCGAATCGTGCTTCCGCCTCTGCTTCAGGCGGTGACGGGATCGAGACGCCCCGCCTTGGCGGCCTCGGGCGACGCCGGCTCCAGCACCTTGCCGCGCGGACCGACCCAGGCGCCGACCCACTTGCGCTGCCACAGGAGCAGGCAGCCGAGCACCACCGCGGCGAAGGCGGCGTAGCCGACGAAGCCGTAGGCGAACGAGCCGGTATACTGCTTCGACAGGCCCATGACGTTGGGCAGGATCGCGCCGCCGAGAGCGCCCACTTCGCCGATCATCGAGCCGGCCACGGCGGTGTTGGCCGGCCAGCGCAGGGGCACGAGCTGGAACAGGGCGCCGTTGCCGGCCCCGAGGGCGGCAAAGCACAGCATGAACAGGAGCGTGGTGACGACGAGGGACGGCGTCGCGGTCAGCAGCAGGAACGACGCGACGGCGGCGAGCAGCACCACGGACAGGACGAGGATGCCGCCCATGCGATCGGCGTAGTAGCCGCCCACCACCCGGATACCCGAGCCCATCAGGGCGGCCAGCATGGTCAGGCGCCCGGCCTCGACCTTGGTGACGCCGAACTGCTCGTAGAAGAACGTCGGTAGGAAGTTCGACAGGCCGATGAAGCCGCCGAAGGTGATGATGTAGATGAGGTTGAACGACCAGCCGTCCTTTTGGAACAGGCAGGCGATGTGCTCCTTGAACGACTGGTGCTCGGCATCCGGCGGCTCCTTGGCGAAAAGGATCATCACCACGAGGGGGATCGCCATGACGCAGCCGGCAAATCCGTAGACCGTCTGCCAGCCATAGGCCTGGGCCAGCGGCGGCGCGAACAGCACGGCGAGCACGGTGCCGGAATTGCCGGCCCCCGCGATGCCCATGGCCAAGCCCTTGTGTTCCTTGGGGAACCAGCCCGACCCCAGCGACAGGGCGACGCCGAACGAGGCGCCGGCGATGCCGAGGAGCACGCCCATGGCGAGCACGTCGTTGTAGGTGTGGACGAAGAAGAACCCGTAGGCCATCGCCGCCATGATGATCGACATCTCGGTCACCGCGGCGTTCTTGCGGCCGATATACTGGGCGAGGATGCCCAGCGGAAAACGCATGATCGCGCCGGCCAGGATCGGCAGCGAGATCATGAACCCGGTCTGGGCCGGGCTGAGCCCGTAGGTTTCGGTGATGAACGGCCCCATGGCGCCGTTCAGGACCCAGATCGCGAAGCAGAAATCGAAGTATAGGAACGCGGCGAACAGGGTCGGGGGGTGACCGGATTTCATCACGGTCTTGAAACTGGCCATGGAGTGCTCGTCTCGAGGTTCGCGGGTCCGCGCGGCGCGCGGTCACTGATGCCAAGGGATTCGGACTCGCGCCGTCCGCCTCGCGGGGCGCCGTTGCCCTGCCTGCCGCCGTGACGGCAACGGGAACGAGAAAGCATCGGCCGTGCCAGACTTGAGACGAGCGGTCGAGCGTCCACCGCGAGGGCCTCGGCCGCGCCGACCACCGGCCGCGAAGCGTTGGCGATGCGGTCCAACCCGCAGGCTGCCTAGTTCGTGGGCATCCCGCCATCCACGATCCGCACGACACTGCGGCCGTTGCCCCGCTTCTCGACCCGCACCTGCACGGCGATGCGCTCGATCATCGCCGCCACGTGGGTGATGACGCCGACCTTGCGGCCCCGTCCCTGCAGCGTTTCGAGGGCATCGACGGCGAGATCCAAGGTCTCGGCATCGAGGGAGCCGAAGCCTTCGTCGATGAACAGGGTGTCGACGAACGAATCCCGACCCTCCAGGCCCGACAGGGCGAGCGCCAGGGCGAGGGAGACGAGGAAGCGCTCGCCGCCCGACAGGCTGCGGGTGGCCCGCAGGTGGTCGCCCATGTCGCGGTCGAGGACATGGAGCGCCAGATCCGACGTGGTGCCGCGCGCAAGGCGGTAGCGTGGACTCAAGGCCGCGAGCTGCGCGTTGGCGAGGTGGACGAGGTGCTCCAGGGTCACGCCCTGAGCGAAACGCCGGAACTTGTCGCCGCCCGCGGAGCCGACGGCGTCGTTCACCGCGTCCCAGGTCTCGAAGACGGCCCGCGCCGCGCTGATCTCCTCGCCCAGGCCGGCGGCCTGGGCGCGCGCCGCGTCGTCGCGGGCGAGATCCGCCGCGATGGCGCCGAGACGCTGCTGGTGCTGCGCGATGGCTTCCGCGCCCGCTTCCGCTTCGGCCCGGGTCGCGGCGACATCGATCTCCGGCGTCGCGCCATGCGCGTCGCGGTCGGCGCGGCGGGTGGCGAGGGCGGTGGTGGCGGCCTCGACGTCCCGGTCGCGTTGATCCGCATCCCGCCGCAGGCCAGCTCGAATCGCAGGGTCCTGCGTGAGCAGGGCGACGACTGCCTCGGGCATCCGCGTCCCGCATGCCGTGGCGAAGGCGGCGCGGGCCGCCGTGTGGCGGGCGATGGCGGTCTCCCTCCGGGCGGTCACGTGTTCGGCGGAGCTGCGCGCGCCGGCAAGGTCCGCGAGGGCCGACGCATGGGCCTCCGCCGCGGCCTTGAGAGCATTCTGCGCTGCGAGCCGGTCGTTGTTGATCCGGCTGCGATGGACGCTCGTGTCCTCGCCATCGAGGAGAGGCGCGCGCCGTGCCCGGGCCTCGGCGAGGGCTGCCATCCGGCCGGTGAGGGCGGCTCGCGCGGTCTCGCGGATCGACTGGGCGCCGACGAGGGCCGATACGGCGCTGGCTTTCTTTTCCGAGAGGGTGCGGACTTTGGCCTCGAGCGCGAGGCGGCGTTCGCCGAGAGCCCGGTGCTGCGCGACCGCCGCCGCCACCCGGCGCACGGCCGCCGCGCCGTCGCGGTCGAGATCGGCCAAGGTCAAGTCGGCCGCTGCGAGGGCCGAGGCGGCCTCGCGCCCGAGGGATTCGATGCGCTCTGCCAAGCCCTCGGCACGGGTCCGCGCCCCCTCGGCGGCGAGTTCGGCCGCCTGGACGATGGTGCGCGCTTCGGTGACCGACGCCCCCGCCGTTTCCATCGACGCTCCGGCCGCCTCGGCGGCCCGGCCGAGAGTCTCGATGTCGCCGCGCAGACTTTCCGCCGCATCCAACGTCCCCCTCGACGCCTCGCGGGCTTGGCGCGCCGCCGCCGCCAGGGCCGTAAGGGCGTCCGTGGCGAGCCGCACCGGAACCGGTAGGGCGATTCCGGCGCCGGTGCTGCCTGCCACCAGGGCCGGACGCAGCACCTCGTAGGCGCTGGCGATGCCGTCGAGGTTGGTCCGCGCGGTCGCCCCCGCCCGGAGGGCTTCAGCGTGGCGGGCCGCCGCCGCCGCCGCGGCCCCGGCCGCACGCGCACGCGCAGCGCCGGCTCGCGCGAGGGCTTCCTCGAGTTCGGCACGGCGGGCGCGCAATGTTTCCGCATGTCGGCTCAAGGCATCGTCCGAATGGGCGTGCGGATGGTCGATGCCGCCGCAGACCGGGCAGGGTTCGCCCGCGGTGAGGAGACTGCGCAGCTGGGCCGCCCGCTCCGACACGCTGGCCTCGGCGCGCTCGGCCATGGCGGCGACTTCACGGCGCCCGCCCATGGCTTCGGCCTCGTCCCGTTGGGCCGAGGCTCCCTCGGTCTCCGCCATCCGCGCCGCCTGCCGGGCCGCCTCGGCCTCGGCCTCCGCCGCCGCCGCCTCTCGGACCGCTTCGGCATGGCGTCGGGCCAGGGGCAGCGCCTCGCGCAGGGCGTCCGAAACCTCGTCGAGCACGGCCGACCGCCGGCGGGCGGCCGGCTCGTCGAGGGCCGCGAGACCGGCCAAACGCTCCGCGCGCTGCGCCAGGGTCCGGGTGCGCGCCTCCCGAGCGTCGCGGATCTGCACTTCGGCTTCGGCGATCACGCGGGCTCCGCGTTCCGCCTCGGCTTTCGCCCGCTCCCGCTCCGAGATCGTCGTGGCGAGCTGTGACCGCAGGGCGGCGCGCTTCGCGAACAGGCCCGTGACCTCCTCGGCCCGGCCAGCGAGATACGCACCACCCCGATCCGCGTCGTGCCGGGCCGCCACCTCGGCGCGGGCGGCCTCCGCCGCATCGTGGCGCTGACGCAGATCGGACAGTTCGGCCTCGACGGCCTCCGCCCTACCGGTGGCGGCCTCGGCCCCGGTCTCGGCCTGCGCGGCCTCGCGGGTCGATTCGACGATCACGACGTCGAGCTGTGCCGCCTCGGTCCAGACGGGTGCGAACGCCTTGAACAAAGTCTCGGCCGCTTCGTCCGCCATCCGCGCCCGGCCTTGGACCTCCGTCGCCGCCGCGGCACGGGTCTCGGCTTCGGCGAGCCGCGCGCGCGTCATCGTCAGGGCGATGTCGGCGGCCTCCACCTCGGCCCGCGTGGTGGCGACGGCATCGGAGACCGTGCGCAAGGGCTCGACGGCATCGAGCTCCGTCAGCTGCCGCCTGTCGGCCACCGCCGCCGCCTCGGCGGCCTGGGCCTCGCTGAGCCGGGTTTCCGCGGCGGCGACCTGAAGCCGGGCCTCGGCGAGTCGGGCGGCGCCGTCGAGGGCGGCCCGGAGCGCGGCCTGGTGGTCCGACAGGTTCGCGAGGGTTTTCGCGATGGCGGCACGCTCTGTGCCGATCCGTTCCCGCGCTTCGGTGTCGAGGAGCCCGACGGCGTCGCGGCGGGTCTCAAGGATCTTCAGGGCGGCGCGCTCGGCCTCGGCGCCTGCGTGAACCCGCTTCGAGATCTCCGTGTAAATGCCCGTGCCGGTGATCTTTTCGAGGAGTTCGCCACGCTCGCCCTCGGCCGCCAGCAGGAAGGCGTCGAACTCGCCCTGCGCCAGGAGCACGGTCCGGCGGAACTGGTCGAAGGTGAGGTCCGTCAACGCCTCGACGGCGGCCGTCACGGCGGTCTTCTTGCCCCCCTCCACGGCACTGCCGTCGGCGAGGCGGTGCAGGGTGCGCCGGTCGGCCTGGAGGCGCCCGTCCGCCTTGCCCCGGGCGCGGATCGTTTCCCAGCGCACCCGATAGGCGACGCCGTCCTGGCCGACGAAATCCACTTCCGCCCAGCCCTGCGCCGCCCCGCGCCGCAGGATGGCGCGTCCATCGCTCGAACTGACGGCTTCGCCGCTGGGGTCCGGTGTATCCTCCCGCCGTCCCGAGGCGACCCGCGGATAGCGCCCGTAGAGCGCGAGGCACAGGGCGTCGAGGATGGTCGACTTGCCCGCGCCGGTCTCGCCCGTGATGGCGAAGATGCCTGTGGCGGCGATGGGGCCGCTCGCGAGATCGATGTCGAAGGGAGCCGCGAGGCTCGCGAGGTTCTCGCCCCGGATCGCGAGGATACGCAAACGCTGTCACCTGAAGCGGGGGATGGACGGCCGCTGTTCTAGGCCGCCGCGTGCGGCGTGTCCCCCCGGCGGGTCCTGCGGGCTGAGGATAACCGGGGCCGGCGGCCCCGCGTTCAGCCGTCGGCCTGGAACGCCGCCAGGGGGGCGGTGATGCCGCAGGTCACGCCGGTGGGCGGGTAGGCCAGGGCGATGGTGCCGCCGACCTGCCCGGCCAGACCCCGCTCGATGAAGCGCGAGCCGAAGCCCTTGCGGGCCGGTGGCGTCACTGCCGGTCCGCCGATCTCCTGCCAGGAAAAGGTGAGCTGGTCCGCGTCGTCCGCATACTCCACCGACCAGCGGATCGCGACATGGCCGGTCTCGCGGGAGAGGGCACCGTACTTGGCCGCGTTGGTGGCGAGTTCGTGCAGCATCAGGGCCAGCGACAGGGCGGGCTTCGCCCCGATCTCGAGGTCGGGACCGTCGAGCCGGAAGCGTCCCGGCCGGTCCTCGTGCAGTTTGAGGGCGCCGCGGACCACGGGGCCGATGAGGGTCGAGCCGAGGGCTCCGCCCATGAGCAGGTCGTGGGCCTGTCCGAGGGCGATGAGGCGGCCGGCCAGCACCTCCTTGGCCGTGTCCACGTCGACGGCCGAGCGCATGGTCTGGGTGGCGATGGACTGCACCATCGCGAGCAGGTTCTTCATCCGGTGGCTGAGTTCGCGGTTGAGGAGTTCCTGCTCCTCCTCCGCCCGCAGGCGCGCCAGTGCCACGCGGGTCCGGTCGACGATGTTGCGGGCGAAATCGACGAGATCCGCTGTCCACGCCCGGACCCGGTCGTCCTGCAGGCAGAACACCGCCACCATGCGCCCGCGCTCCATCAGCGGGATGTTGATCATGCTTCGGACGCCGAGGCTGGCCAACACGTCCGTGTGCCCCGCCGTGCGCGGGTCCGTCGTCACGTCCGTGATGACGACGTCCTGCCCGCCCTGCAGCTCCGCGAGATAGGTGCCGTAATCGGAAAAGCGATACCGGCCCTCGCGTCCGACGACGCCCGGCCGGCTCCAGTCCCGGGCGATGTCGAGGTGTTCCTGGGTCGGATCGATGGACCCGTAGGCTGCCCGGGCAAGGCCCAGGGTCCGCCCGGCGATCTCGGCGGCCGTGTACGCGATGGCGACGGGATCCTGCACGTCGCGGAGGCGGTCGCCGAGTTCGACGAAGGCGGATTGGCGCTCCTCAGCGCGCTTGCGCTCGGTGATGTCGATGGAGGCGCCCGGCAGCCGCAGGGGCGTGCCGTCGGTGTCGCGCACGAGGCGCCCGCGCGCCAGCAGCCAGCGATGCCCGCCATCGGCTTGGACGATACGATACTCGCAGGCGAAGTCGTCTCCCTGCGTGCCGGCTCCTTCGGTCGCGGATCCCCCAGCCGCGAGTCCCCCAGTCGTGAGTGCCTCACTCCCACTCGCAAGTCCCTCACGCTGAAGTCCCGCCGTATCGAGCCGCCCGGTTCCCGTGCCGGCGAGCATCCGGTCCAGTTCCGCCTGGAACGCCGGCAGGTCGTCGGGGTGGAAATTGCGTACGTAATCCTCGATCGGCGCGCCCCGAGCGGCCCGTTCCTCGTCGACGGCGTAGATGCGTGCGAAATTCGCGTCGGCGTAGACCGTGTCGGTGGCGAGATCCCAGTCCCAGGTGCCGATCAGGCCGGCGGCGTCGAGGGCGAGTGCGAGGCGCTCCTCGCTGCGGCGCAGGCGCAGGCCGGTGGCCTTGTGCTCGGTGATGTCGGTGACGGTGAGGACGGCACCACCGACCACGCCGTCCTCGACGATCGGTGCGTTGGAGGTGATCACGTCGAGGGGCGTGCCGTCGCGGCGGAAGAACACCGTCTCGCGGTGGCGCAGGGCCACGCCCGCCTCCAGGGCCTGCACCACGGCGCAATCCCCGCGGGGAAAAGGGCGGCCGTCGGCGTGGTGGTGATGGGCGGTCGCGTGGAGGTTGCGCCCGATCAGGGTGCCGGCCGGCCAGCCGAGCATCGCCTCGGCGGCCGGGTTGGCGAAGGTGATGGTGTCGTCGGCCGAGAGGCGGAACACCGCTTCGCTGAGATGATCGGTCACGGTCTGGAGCAGGGCGGTCTGCTGGCGCAGGGCCTCGTCGGCCCGGCGCTGCGCGGTGCGGTCCCGCAGGATCTTGACGTAGCCCTCGTGGGCACCGTCCTCGCCCTTGAGCGGCATCATCTCGCCCATGGCCCAGAAGCGCGAACCGTCCTTGCGCAGGTGCCAGCGCTCGTCGCTGGCCCGGCCCATCTCCCGGGCCAGACGCATCTCGCGCGCCGGCGTGTCCCTGGCCCGATCCTCGGGCACGAAGATGCGATCGGCGGCCACGCCCCGCATCTCGGCCTCGCTCCAGCCGAGGATGCGCTGCGCTCCGATGTTCCAGCTCGTGACGCGGCCGTCGAGGTCCGTGGCGAGGATGCCGTAATCGACGGCGCTCTCGATGATCGCCGCGTTGAGACGCTCCCGCGCGCGGCGTTCCTTGAGGGCCCGGCGCAATTCGAGCTGCGCCATCACTTGGCGCGCCAGGGTGGTGAGGAGGAAGCCTTGGGCCTCCGTGAGGCTGCGCGGTTGCGTATCGAGGACGCACAGGGTGCCGATGGCGACGCCCTCCGCCGTGATGAGCGGCATCCCGGCATAGAACCGCACGAAGGGCGCGCCGGTCACGAGGGGGTTTCCCGCCGTTCGCGGATCGCGCGCGGTGTCGGGAACGACGAAGAGGTCGCGCTGGCGTACGGCGTGGGCGCAGATGGATTGGGCCAGGGGCGGCTCTGGACCGTCGAAGCCGACGGCGGCCTTGAACCATTGCCGATCGGCCTCGAGCAGGACGATCAGCGAGACCGGCATGCCGAGGGCCAGGGAAGCGGCCTTGACGAGGTCGTCGAAGGCCTCCTCGGTGGGAGTGTCGAGGATGTCGTATTGAGCGAGGGCGTTGCGGCGGGCCTCGACCTCGTGCTGCTGTGCGGCCTCGTCGTTGGGCGAACTCATCGGGCTCTCATTCGCGGGCGGCAGACCGAATCAGGCATTGCCCGCATCACTCGGCGCTGGCCGATGGCGCCTTGTGCTGTCTTCCTACGCGAAAACGGTCCGTGCATGCTACCGCGCGGGGCGTGCCGCGAAAGACAATTCGGCGGCCCCTCGTCTCCTGCGAGCGCCGATGAAGCGCTCATACTCCCGTCTCAGCCGGCCGTCGCCATGCCTTCCGCCTCGGCCCGGGCGCGGTGGAACACGGCGAGATGTTCCGGGCCGGGTGCTTCGCCCCGGGTGCGGGCGAAGGCGAGGCGGAACAGTTCCTCCGGGTCGCGTTCGGCGAGACGCACGAGGTTCGGGCCCGCCGTCGCTTGAGTCTCGAGGCCCTCGGGCAGGGGCGCCACCCGCACGTCGACCACGCGAACGGGGAAGCCGTCGGCGATGCGGTCGATCTCGGCGCGGTAGCCGGCGCCGAGGCCGTGCCGCGCGAGGCGAACTTGAACGAAGGGCCGTTCATCCAAGGGGTGATCCGCCGGGAGACCGAGGTCCCGCACGAGGATGGTGAGGTGGTCGCTGAGGTCCCCGAGGCGCATGTCTCCCGAGGCCGGCACGCGTAGGAAGGGCAGGGGGCGCGGGATCGGGATGAGTTCGATGTGGGCCGGCCCGTCGCCCAAGGTCACAAGGGTGACCGCGTGGGCATAGGGCTGCTCGGCGGCCGAGAGCGGGATCAGGGAACCGGAATAGCGAACGCTGTCGCGCCCGATCCGCTGCGCCTTGTGCAGGTGCCCGAGGGCGACGTAGCGCGCGTCCTCCGGGAATACGTCGGCCGGCACGGCATGCTCGCCGCCCACGAGGATGCGCCGCTCGGCCCCTTCCGATTCGAGGCCGCCGGCCACGTGCAGATGCCCGGTGACCACGAGCGGCAGACCCGACAGGTGGGGGCGGGCCGCCGAGAACAGGTGTTCGTAGAGGGTCCGAACGGCCCCGACGATGGGCGAGCCGCCACCCTCCGTCGCCCTCTGGAGCGGGGGCAGGCAGGCCGCCGTGGGATAGGAGACCGCGAGCACCTGCGCGGCGATCTCGCCGCCGCGCCGCAGGGGTACGAGATGGTGCTGCAGGTCGACCACGCCGTCGCGGCGGCGCACGTTGCCGACCACGTGGACCCCGATGGCCTCCAGGAGCGGACGCGGCGCCTCCAAACGGCCGGCGGCATCGTGGTTGCCCGCCGTGATCACGATGGTCATCCCTGGCCGCGCCCGGTTCAGGCGCATGAGGACCTCGTAGAACAGGCGTTGGGATTCGCCCGACGGATTCTGGCTGTCGAACACGTCGCCGGCCACCACGAGGGCATCGACTTCGCGTTCGGCGACGATCCGTTCGAGATGGGCGAACGCGAGGGTATGCTCGCGCATGCGGCCGTAGCCGCGCAGGGTCTGCCCGATATGCCAGTCGCCCGTATGCAGGACGCGGATCACGCGCGAACTCCGGGGCGGGTCAGCCCACCCGATCGAGGATGGCGAGCCTACGCCCGCCGAACCGAAGGGAGGCTTGTAGCGGCACGCGCGCCCGGTTTCGAGGGGTGGGCCCGGCGTCGTCCCCACCTCGCCGCTGTTCGATGAACCCGGCGTAGCCTCAGGGGCTTCGGTGCACGCTCACCGGCACGTGGTGACGGTCCGCACCGTCCAGCCTTCGCCCGCCCGCCACAGCTTACGCCGGGCCTGGGTGCAGGCCAGGGGTTCCGGCTCGGCCGAGGTCCATGCGGTGCTCGGCCCATCCGGGCGGGCGGGGCCTGCCGGGGGATCATTTCGGCCCGGCCCAGCCGCCTCGGCCGGCAAGGTGCCGAGGAGGACGCCAAAGAGAGCGAGGAAGGAGAGCAGAAGGCGCGCAAAGGCCGGCACGGGGAGTGATCCATCATGGGAGACGGCCCGTCGCGCGAGGGTCCGGAGGGACCGCGTCGGGGATGGCCTTCCACGTCTATGTCGCAACGGCCAAGCTCGTGGCAATGGCAAAGCTCTGGGCAATCGCCGGATCCGGCGATTTGCATCGATATGGTGAAGACTGCGCTCAGAACGGTATTCGTCCGCCGGTCGAAACTTGCCCGAACGCGGGACGCAGAGCTGATAAGTCATCTGCACGGCGTGACGTGGGCGTCCGGTCTTGCTAGGCCCACGCCCAAGCCTTTCGAAGTCAGGCCTGACCCCGGGGCGAGCCAAAGCCTCGCGGTCGGCCGGCCTCCCCCAAACCCAAGAAGACGGCCCGAGCGACCCGATGTCCCGTACAGCCCCTCCGACCCGCCGCATCCTTCTCACGGGTGCCGCCACGAGCCTCGCCCTCCTCGCGGGGCCGGGCGGTGCCCTCGCGCAGGGACGTGGGCGGTTCTTCGACGACGGAATCGATGGGGATCTCCCCTTCGACGACGAGCGCCTCTACCGCGACGAGGACGGACGTCTCTACCGGCGCCGCGGCGGACGATACGAGCCCTATTCGGAGCGCGGGGTGGACCCGCGCGCCGCGCGCCGCGAGCCCGTCGATCCGGCTTACGAGGAGCCCGACCTGCGCCGTCGTCCGGCGCCGGGCCAGCCGACGCAGCCGACCCAGGCCAGCCGCCCCGTGGATGACGGTCCCATCGACCACGCCCGCGCCTACGCGGCGATCACCGACGAGCCGTTCCCGGTCAACGCCTTCAACTGGCGCAAGGCCAACCCGGCCTTTCTGCGCCAGGAGATCGCCTATACGGGCCGCGAGCCTGCCGGCACCATCGTGGTCGATCCGCGCGCCCATCACCTCACCCTGGTCCAGGCCAACGGCCGCGCCCGACGCTACGGCGTCGGTGTGGGCAAGCAGGGCTTCTCGTGGTCGGGCGTCTCGACGGTGAACTCCAAGCAGATGTGGCCGGACTGGTATCCCCCGAAGGAGATGATCGCCCGCACGCCCAAGCTCGCCCGGCAGGTGAGCCAGCTCCAGAGCGGGCTCGGCGTTCCCGGTGGCTCGCGCAATCCCTTGGGCGCCCGGGCGCATTACCTGTGGCAGGACAACAAGGACACGCTCTACCGCATCCACGGCACCCTCGAGCCGGAATCCATCGGTCGCAGCGTGTCGTCGGGCTGCATCCGCATGATCAACCAGGACGTGATCGACCTCTACGGCCGCGTCGAGATCGGCAGCCGCGTGGTGGTGCTGACCTGAGGGTCGGCACCCGGCGAGGCTCAGTGCCCGTCGAGGAAGTCCAGCACCGTCGCGTTGAAGCGCGACGGGGCTTCCATGTGGACGAGATGCCCGATGCCCGGAAAGACTTCGGCTCGGCCGTCGGGCATCCGCACCGCGAGTGCCTGAGCGTGCGCGGCGTTGTCGCCCATGCTGGCGCGCAGGGGTTCCGGTGCGAAGGCGCGGCCCGGCGCGTTTCGGTCCCTCTCGCCCATCACGAACAGGGTCGGCGCCCGCACCAATGGAATCTCGTGGACCACGGGTTGGCCCCAGATCATCTGGTAGGAATTCACGAACGACCGCAGCCAGCGCGGATATTCGCCCGAGCCCTTCACCCGCTCGCGTAGGGAGACGAACGGCTCGATGGCCGCCTCCGGCAGGGACAGGCTGTAGCTCGCCATGAGTTGGCGGCGATAGACATCAGCGGTCACATCGGCCTCGATGCGCAGGAGGCGCTCGGTCGGCACCGGCGGAACGGTGAAGCGATAATCTTCCAGGCCGATGGGCGCCTCCAGCACGAGGCTGTTGACGCGTTCGGGCGCGGTGCGGGCGAGACGCACGGCGAGCATTCCGCCCATGGAGTGGGCCACCACATCGACACGGGGCAGGCCGAGGGCATCGAGGAGCGCCGTCGTGTCGGCCGCCAGGGTATCGAACGTGAACGGGCCGACCGGCTTCGACGACTTGCCGAATCCGAGCTGGTCCGGTGCCACCACGCGGTAGCCCGCCGCCGTCAGGGCCGCGATCACGGTCTCCCAATAGCTCGACGGAAAGTTGCGCCCGTGCAGCAACAGGACCGTGCGCCCGTTGGGCGTGCCGCCCGCCGGCACGTCCATGTAGGCGAGACGCTGCGCTTCGCCGTCCCGAGTCAGGGCGAGGTAGAAGACCGGGTAGGGATAGGCGAAGCCTTCCAGGGCGATCCCGAGGGGCTCGTCGGCGGCAAGCGCAGGCAGGGGCGTGCCCGCGAGGCCGAGGGCGAGTCCGCAGGCGACGAGGAACGTGGACGCGCGCATTCGGCTGACCTCTGAGGCGACCGGGACGAATGTCATCCGCGGCGGGATCGTTGCGAGGTGACATAGAGCACTTGTCACCGGATGGGGAACCGTCACGGGTGCGCACATGACCGAGCCGGCTCCGAATCCCGTCCTCGTGGCGCTTCCCCCGGATCCGACCCAAGACGGTTTGCCCGTGCGCGCGCGCATGCTGGCACTCCTCGCCATCGGGCTCGCCATGACCATGGCGGTGCTCGACGGCGCCATCGTCAACGTCGCGCTGCCGGTGATGGCCCGGGATCTCAAGGTCGACCCTTCGGCGGCGATCTTCGTGGTCAACGCCTTCCAGATCGCGGTCACGGCCGCGCTGCTGCCCCTGGCGTCCCTCGGCGACATCCTCGGGTATCGCCGGGTCTACCTGTCGGGGCTGGTGGTGTTCACCCTCGCATCCGTCGCCTGCGCCTTCGCGCCATCCCTGCCGCTGCTGGTCGCCGCCCGGATCACCCAGGGACTGGGTGCAGCCGGGATCATGAGCGTCAACATCGCGCTGGTCCGGTTCATCTATCCGCACAAGCTCATCGGGCGCGGCGTCGGCAACGTCGCCCTCGTGGTGGCGATGGCGTCCGCCGCCGGGCCGACGGTCGGCGCCGCCATCCTGTCCGTGGCGAGCTGGCCGTGGCTGTTCCTCGTCAACCTGCCGGTGGGTCTCGTCGCCCTGGCGGTGGGGGCCCGCACCCTGCCGGCGACGCCGCGCAGTGGCGCGCGGTTCGATTATCGCAGCGCGGTACTCAACGCGCTCACCTTCGGCCTCCTGATCATCGGCGTCGACGGGCTCGGTGAGCCGGGCGGGCATTGGCTCGCCCTGGCCGAGATCGCCGCCGCCCTGGCGATTGGAGCCGTGTTCGTCCGCCACCAGCTGCGTCTCCCGGCACCGCTCCTGCCCGTCGACCTCCTGCGCATTCCGGCCTTTGCCCTGTCGATGGCGACCTCCATCGCGGCGTTCGGAGCGCAGATGATGGCCTACGTCGCCCTGCCGTTCTACTTTCAGGATGTGATGCGCTTCTCGGAAACCACGACCGGCTTCCTGATGACGCCCTGGCCCATTGCGATCGCGATCGTGGCGCCGCTGTCGGGCCGCCTGTCCGATCGCTACGCGCCCGGCCTGTTGGGAGGGATCGGTCTCGCGATCCTGGCCGCCGGCCTCGTCGCCGTCGCCCTGTTGCCGGCCGATCCCAGCGCCCTCGATATCGGTTGGCGCCTCACCCTGTGCGGTCTCGGTTTTGGTCTGTTCCAGTCACCCAACAACCGCATCATCATCACCAGCGCTCCACGCGATCGCAGCGGAGGCGCCAGCGGCATGCAATCGACGGCGCGCTTGACCGGGCAATCCCTGGGCGCGGCCGGTGTCGCTGTGGTCTTCGGCGTGTTTCATGGTGGAGCCGCGGATGCCGTGACGACGGCCCTCTGGTGTGCGGCCGGACTGGCTGCCTTCGGGGCCATCGCGAGCGTTCTGAGGCGCCAACGCAGCGAGTGAAGCCCGTATGGTCAACAGAGTGTTTCATGTGAAACACTCCCGTCCCCGATCCGTGCATGGCCGCCGTGCCGATGACGCCCACTCCCGCACACACCACCACCTTCGTGCGTTGACCCGGCATCCTCCTAAGCAAGGACACCTGCCATGAACTTGGATCTGACCGGAAAGCGCGCACTCGTCACCGGCTCGACCGGTGGCATCGGCTACGCCATCGCCAAGGCCCTCGCGGAACTCGGTGCCACTGTCGCCATCAACGGGCGGGCCCAGGACCGCGTCGCTGCCGCGATCACGCGTCTGAAGGCCGAGACCGGAACCCACGCCTTCATCGCGGCCCCGGGCGACATTTCGACGGCGGATGGAGCCAACCGCCTCGTCGCGGGCCTCCCGGATGTGGACATCCTCGTCAACAACACCGGCATCTTCGAGCCGAAGCCGTTCTTCGAGATACCGGACGAGGATTGGCAACGCTTCTTCGACACCAACGTGATGAGTGGCGTTCGCCTGTCGCGCGCCTATACCCCCCGCATGGTGACCCGCGGCTGGGGGCGGGTGGTGTTCATCGCCTCCGAATCCGCTCTGAACATCCCCGTGGAAATGGTCCATTACGGGATGACGAAGACGGCCCAGCTCGCGATTTCGCGAGGCTTGGCCGAGACCGTCTCCGGCACCGGTGTCACGGTGAACAGTGTCCTGCCCGGCCCGACCCTGTCGGAAGGCGTCGCCGACTTCATGAAGGCGATGGCGCCGGGCTCAGGCGAAGCAGACCTCGATGCGCTGGGCCGTGCTTTCGTCAGGGAGCATCGCCCGACCTCCCTCATCGGCCGCCTCGCCACGGTGGACGAAGTCGCCAACATGGTTGCGTACGTCTGCAGCCCGGCGGCGAGCGCCACGAGCGGTGCCGCCCTGCGGGTCGATGGCGGCGTGCTGCGCTCCATCGCCTGAGATACGATTCGGTTCAGACCGGCCAGACCGCCTCGCGGTAGGCCCCGTCCCAGAACAGCCATTCGAGGCGGGTCGCCTGGGCGTAGGCGTGGTGCATGCGGGCCAGGATCTTCGGCGAGGCGTCGACCGCCGCCTCGTCGGTGGCGGCGATCATCGCGGCCACCGCCTCGCCGAACTCCTCGCCCGCATAAGTATCGATCCAGGCCCGATACGGGTTGTCGGCCCCGGCCCGGGAAAAGATATCCTTGCCGACCTCGGCATAGATCCAGAAGCACGGCAGGAGCGCGCCGAGCACCACTTCGTAGGGTTCGGCGTAAGCGGTGGCGAGCAGGTAGGAGACGTAGTGATCGCAGGGCGGCGACAGGGGCGTCGCCGCGAAGGTCTCGGGTTGGATGCCGTAATCGCGAAAGAACCCGCCATGCAGGGCACGCTCGACCACGATGGCGGTCTCGGCGGCGCGGGCGAACTGGACGATGCGGTCGGGATGCGGCGCCTTGGCGGCGGCGAGGGCGAGAGCCCGACCGAAACCCATGAGATAATGCGCGTCCTGGACGATGTAATGGGTGAACCGGGCCCGGCTCAAGGTTCCGGCGGCGAGCTCGGCGTTGAACGGCATGGTGCGGATCGTCTCGTAGGCCGTCGCATTGGCGGCCCAGGCCTCTGTGGAGAACGGGGTCATGCGGTGGCCTCGCGGGTCAGGGTGACGCCGTGCCGGGTCCGGCCCTTCGGTGCCAGGAGGCGCTGGGAGTCGCGGCGCGCCAGTTCTCCGGCATAGCCGGCCCAATCGGCATGACCGGTCCAGCATTCGAGGGACAGGAACGGCGCGGTCGGTTTCGTCCACACGGCGAGATGCGGGAAATCCGAGACTTCCATACGGATTGCGCTGCCGTCGGGCGCGCTGAACCGCATCCATTCGCTGGCGGCGTCGCGCAGCACCAGGGCCTCGGTGAACAGGTCAGGGGCGAGGGGCAGGGTCGCGGCCTGGAGGGGGATCGCCCGCTCCTTGCGCAGGAGCAGGCCGCCCGCGCCGACCTCCGGCACCAGGGGGCGCTCGGGATTCTGGAAATCGACGCGGTAGCCACCGTCCGCCGCCCGCTCGCCGCCGGCGAAGGGCCACGGAAAGGCCGGGTGGAAGCCGAGTGCGTAGGGCATCGGTGCCGGGCCGGTGTTCTCGATCCAGATCTCGAAGTCGAGGATGCCGGGGCCGACCCGGGCGGTGATGTCCAGGCGAAACGGGAACGGATAATGCGTGAGCGTCGCCGCGCTCTCCTCGAGGCGCAGGGTCACGCTGTCGTCCGTGCGCTCCAGAACCGTGAAGGGCAGATCGCGGGCAAAGCCGTGCTGGGCCATGGGGTAGGATTGGCCCGCCACCGTCACCGCCCCGTTGGTCGAGGCGCCGACCACGGGAAAGAGCCAGGGGGCGTGGCGATCCCAGTGGGCCGGGTCGCCGCTCCAGAGGTACTCGGTGCCGCCGACATGCCAGGAGACCGGCTCGGCGCCGTGTGTGGCGATGACCGCCTGCGTGCCGTCCCCGGCCGTGATGGTGATCCGCTCGCCCATGGCGATCCCCGCTCGTTCCGCTATCCGTCCTTGTGGGCCGGGCGCGCGCCCGACGCCAGCCGCCATGCCTCGAAGGCGAGGATCGGCCAGAGGCCGACGGCATGGTTGCGGGTGCCCGTCTGATGCTCCGCGAACAGGGCGCGCACCCGTGCTCGGTCGAGAAGTCCGCCGCCGAGGTCGGGACTCAGCAGAAGGTCTCCGGCATAGGCCCGCAAGGGGCCGCGCAGCCAGGAGGCCAGCGGCGGAGCGAAGCCCTGCTTCGGCCGCTCGAAAAGGATGCGGGGCACGTGCCGGGCGAGCACCTCGCGCAAGAGCCATTTGCGGCGGCCATCGCGCACGAGGAGGTGCGGCGGCAGGCGCCACGCGAATTCGACCACCGAACGGTCGAGGAGGGGCACCCGGGCCTCGAGCCCCGCCGCCATGCTGGCGCGGTCGACCTTGGTCAGCACATCGTCGGGCAGGTAGGCGAGGGTGTCGAGGCGGCGCATCCGGTCGAGGAGCGAGCCCGCGCCGGGCCAGTCCATCGGACTCGGGACACCGGACACGCCATTCGCCAGAGTGCGGGCGTCCGGATCGAGGGTGAGAAGCCGGCTATAGAAGGCGAAGCCGTCGCCGGGCAGCTGTGCGGCGGCCTTGCGCAGGCGGTCGGGGGCGTCGGGGCCGCCCCACGGAGGGGGAAGGGCGCGCGCGGCGAGGGCCAGGGCGGCCTGCGGTATCCGCCCGGCGGCCCCGGCCGCCGCTCGCCGCAGGAACCTCGGAATTGGTTCGATGCGATCGGCGAAGCGGGTGGCCAGGGCGTAGCGGTCATAGCCGGCGAACAGCTCGTCGCCGCCATCCCCCGATAGGGCGACGGTGAGGCCCGCTCGCCGGGTCGCGGCGCAGAGGAGGGCGGTGGGCAGGCCCGAGGGATCGGCCAGGGGCTCGTCGTAGATCTCCGGCAGGCGGGCGACGAGGGCGAGGGCGTCGGCCTCGCGCACCGGGATGGTGGTGTGGTCCGTACCGAGATGGCGGGCGACGGCCGCCGCGTGGCCGCTCTCGTCGAAACGGGGATCGTCGGTAAAGCCCGCCGCGAAGGTTCTGGGCGCCCCTCGGGCGCCGACCATGAGGGCGGCGACGAGGGAGGAATCGATGCCCCCCGACAGGAAGGCACCGAGCGGCACGTCGCTGGCCATCTGGCGACGCACGGCACCGGTGAGCAGGCCTTCGAGTGTCTCGATGGCGTCGGCGTCCGAGCCCGCGAACGGATCGGCGCGACCGGCCGCGATGACCGCGTCGAGGCTCCAATAGGGAGCGACGGAGGGCCCCTCGCCGGGACGCCATGAGAGCAGGTGACCGGGTTCGAGCTTCCTGACGCCGAGATAGATCGACCCCGGTGCCGGCACGTAGCCGTGGCGCAGCAGGCTCGACACGGCCGCTGGATCGATGGTGAAATCCGCAGCCTCGCAGGCCGTCAGGGCCGCCAGGGTCGAGCCGAACAGCAGGCGCTCGCCCGTGGCCGCGTAGAACAGCGGCTTCACCCCCATCCGGTCGCGGGCGAGCCAGAGGCAGCCCTCCGCCCGGTCGTAGGCCGCGAAGGCGAAGATGCCCTCGACCCCGGCGAGGGCTCCGGCGACGCCGTGCCGGGCGATGAGTTCGACGAGGATCTCGGTGTCGGATTGCCCGGCGAAGGCATGTCCGGCCGAGGCCAGCGCGGCACGCGCGTCGTGCGTTCCGTAGAGTTCGCCATTGTAGGTCAGCACCCAGCGACCGTCGCGCGAGGGCATGGGCTGGGCCCCGGCGGGGCTGAGATCGCGGATGGCGAGGCGCCGATGGCCGAGCGCGACGCCACCCTCGCCCCACACACCCCGTCCGTCCGGCCCACGATGGCTGAGCGCATCGGCCATGCGGCCGGCTTCATCCGCGAGGCGGCCGGGCGAGAGGCGTGGATCGGCGATCCCGGCGATGCCGCACATGGGGTATTGTCCGAAAGACCGTCAGGGACCGGTGGCGGCCTCGGCGCCGGGCACGCCAATCCCGACGTAGCGGAAACCGTGCCGAGCGACATCGTCCGGTCGGTAGACGTTGCGCAGATCGACCACCGTGCGGCCGGGCATGCGCTCGGAGAGCAGGGCCCAGTCGAGGGCGCGAAACGCGTTCCACTCCGTCACGATGACGAGGGCGTCCGCTCCGGCCGCGCAAGCGTAGGGATCCTCGGCGTAGGCGATGTCGGGCATCAGCGCGCGGGCGCCCGCCATGCCTTCCGGATCGTAGGCCCTGACCCTGGCGCCGCCATCCTGCAACCCGGCGACGATGGCGAGGGAGGGCGCGTCGCGCATGTCGTCGGTATTGGGCTTGAAGGTCAGCCCGAGGAGCGCGATGGTCTTGCCGCGCACGGAACCGCCGCAGGCGGTCGCGATCTTGCGGGCCATGGCGCGCTTGCGCTGGTCGTTGACGGACACGACGGCTTCGACGAGGCGCAGGGGGGTGCCGCAATCCTGCGCGGTCTTGACCAGCGCCAGGGTATCCTTCGGGAAGCACGAGCCGCCGTAGCCCGGCCCGGCATGCAGGAATTTGCCGCCGATGCGGTTGTCGAGACCGATGCCGCGCGCGACCTCCTGCACATTGGCGCCCACCTGCTCGCAGAGATCCGCGATCTCGTTGATGAAGGTGATCTTGGTGGCCAGGAACGCGTTGGCGGCGTATTTCGTCAGCTCGGCTGTCCGCCGGCCGGTGACGAGGATCGGGGCCTGGTTGAGGTAGAGCGGCCGGTAGACTTCGCGCATCACCGATGCCGCGCGTTCGTCCTCGGCGCCGATGACGATGCGGTCGGGCCGCTTGAAATCCGAGATCGCCGCGCCCTCGCGGAGGAATTCCGGGTTGGAGACAACGGCGAACGCGGCGTCGGGCCGAGCTTCGCGGATGATGCGTTCGACCTCGTCGCCGGTTCCCACTGGCACCGTCGATTTCGTCACCACCACGGTGTAGCCGGAGAGCGAGCCGGCGATGTCGCGGGCGGCGGCGTGAACGTAGGACAGATCGGCGAAACCGTCGCCGCGCCGGGACGGCGTGCCGACGGCGATGAACACCACCTCTGCCTGGGCCACGGCCTGCGCGACATCCGTTGCGAAGGTCAGCCGGTTGTGGCGGACGTTGTCGGCCACGAGGGCGTCGAGGCCCGGCTCGAAGATCGGGATGCGCCCGGCCTCGAGGGCGAGGATCTTGGCCGGATCGGTGTCGACGCAGCACACGGTATGGCCGAAATCGGCAAAACAGGCCCCGGAGACGAGCCCGACATATCCGGCGCCGATCATGGCGATCTTCATGCGGTGATGTCCTTCGCCCTCGGCGGTGGCGCAGCCTTATCGTCCCCGGTGACCGAATAATAGTCCCGCAGCAGGGACCGATAGCTGGCAAATCTGATGTTGGTCGGCACTTTTGCCGACGAAGTATCGGAGAGATCGAGGGACAGCAGGCAATCGTTGAGCCGGCCTGGATCGTTGGCGAGGGCGGGATCGAGGCAATGGCCGGCGCCCGCGGCGCGCAGGCGGTCGGCCGGCGCACCAAGGTCGAACACCGCTACGGGAAGTCCCGAGACCAAGGCGATGGACAGGGTGTAGCAGTAGGTTTCCGGCCAGATCGATGGGATCAGGATCAGGTCGATCTCGTGCTGGGCGAGAAGGGCCAGGGCTTCCTCGCTGCCCGCGTAGCGCCCCGTCTCGGCGATGCCGATGGCGTCCATCTTCTGCGGAATGTCGGAATAGCCGACGATGGTGAAGTCGATGGCGAGACCTCGCCGTCTGGCGTCGCGGGCCAGAGCATGGATCACGTTCGATCCCTTGTGCGCGCCGATGGCGCCGAGCACCCCGATCCGGCGGACGGAACCACCGCGCGGTGCCGCGCGCGGGGCAGGCGTGGGCAGATCTTCCTCATGGGGGGCGACCGTGATGGCGAGCGGCCCGAAGATCGCTTCGATACGGGTCGCGACATCCTGCGACGGGGCGAGGAGACGGTTGGCCGCTCGGTAGAACGCGCCGTAGCGTGCCATCCGGTCCTGGCCCGGTCTGGCTTCGGCGCAATCGCAATCGGCGCAGGGGCGCCCGCCCGGCAATCCGCAATACAGCCCCTCGCGGGTCACGAGATGGTTGCGCAGGCAGACGCTGGAGTAATCGTGCAGGGTGACGACGGTCTGCCCGGGGGCGGCCTCGATCAGGTCCATCAGGACGGGTACGGCCGTCCCGTCGAGGCCGTAGAACGAGTGAACCTGAATGAAGAGCGGGCCAAGCCAGGAAAGGAATCGCGCAAGGATGCGGTAGTCGTCGTGCACCGACAAGGCGCGCAGGGATGGGGTGTAGGGGCCTTCCGCGCCGAAAAGCCCGACCTCGACGTAGGCTCCCTCGGTCACCGTGAGGGTGACGACGCGGACCCCCTCGTCGGCGAGGCGCCCGGCGAGGTGATCGGCATGGACCGAGGCGCCCCCACCCTTGGCGTGGACGACGAACACCGCGGCGCGCGGTCCCGCCGCCCGCGCTAGACGGTAGAGATCCAGGTTGAGACGCACGTCGGCGGCCGGATCGGTGGCGACGAAGCGCTCGATGCGCAGGGTATAATCGGGGTGCTTGGCAAGCAGCGCGGCCTGGCCCTGCGTATACTCGGAATCGTAGACCTCCGAGAACGACACCTTGCCCGAATGATAGACGAACACGTCCGCCGCGAGGATGTTGCGTCGGCCCGCCTTGAGGACGCGCATGCAGTAATCGTTCTCTTCGCCGTAGCCCTTGCCGAAGGCGTCCGCGTCGAGGGGGCCGAGCTGCACGATGAGCGATCCGCGCATGTAGAAGCAGAAGCCGACACCCGTCGGCACCTCGACCCAGCGGCCCGCATTGGCGGCCGCCGCCCCTGCGTCGAGGGCCCGGGGCGAGAGTTCAAGGGCAACCGTGTTGTTGCGGTCGGAATCGGGATAGCTGCAGATCGTCGCGTTGTTGGAAAACGGCGTGATCGTGCCGACCCGTGGATCGCGCGCCGCATGGGCGAGCAGGCGGTCGATCCAGTCGCCGAACACGATGGTATCGCTGTTGAGCAGGATCACGTCCCGCGCGCCCGTCATGTCGAGGGCGCGGTTGATGGTGCCGACGAAGCCGAGGTTGGTTGGGTTCTCGTAGTAGGTGAACAGGCCCCGCGCAGCGAGCGCCCGCAAGGCATCCGTCAGGGGCGCATCGGGACTGCGGTCGTTGAGCACGAGGAGAGCGAAGGGCGCCGCCTGCGGCTCCGCCAGCACCGCGTGGAGCGCGCGCAAGGTCTCGTCGTAGCCCTTGTAGACCGGCACCACCACGACGACCCGGGCGGCGTCGAGGGCGGCGGCGGCCGGGACCGCATCCCATTCGGCGGCACTGGGTGCCCGGGTCGGTGGCCACTTGGTGTTGCCGAGGGGGTTGGGCTTGCGCCCCTCCGCCCGGCCGAAGCGCAGGTAGTGG
Source organism: Methylobacterium sp. Leaf87 (assembly GCF_001422775.1). Lineage (NCBI taxonomy): Bacteria > Pseudomonadati > Pseudomonadota > Alphaproteobacteria > Hyphomicrobiales > Methylobacteriaceae > Methylobacterium > Methylobacterium sp. Leaf87. The sequence goes on from NZ_LMMI01000060.1 coordinate 56,935, forward strand.
AAGAACGGATTGGTGCCGCTGAGGATCAGATCGGGATTGGTCCTGACGTAGTACGATGTCCAGAACAGCTCCGTCGGATCGCGGCCCTCCTTCCAGCCGTGGCTGGCATAGTGGGTCGCGGGGTCCATCCCCGAGGCCGCCACGTCGGCGTAGCTCGCCCGGTAATGGGCGGCATCGAACTCCGGTCGAATGGCCGCGACGATGTCGGAGAGGGGGGTCCGGTCGCCATGGGCCTGCCCGAAGGCCGGTGCCGTATTCGTCGAGACGTAATGATAGAAGGGACTGACGTTCAGCAGGCGGACCTGCGGGTGGGCGTGGAGATAGGCGGTCCCGTCGAAATCCGGGCGCGGGTCGAGGCCCCGCCGCCACCCCGCCGCCAGATAATCGAGGAGGGCCGTTTCGGGATCGACGATACCCGTGAGCGAGCCGTAGTACCGCGCGTCGAAATAGGGGCGGACCACATCGGCTTGCACGGCGTGGAACGCCTCGGGCGTTGCCGGCCAGGTCTGTCGGCCGGCACGGGCCGCCCCCGACTCGACATGGGCTTCGAGGGGGTTCCGCTCGATCCCGGCGGTCTTGAGGTACCTGTCCTTGTAGTACAGGGTCGAGAAGTTCGGCGCCGGGTCGCGGCCCTCGCGGAATCCGTGCCGGAGATAATGATCCAGCGGGCCACCGCCGTAATCGCTGACATCAGGGTACTGGGCAGTATAATAGCCGGGATCGAACAGCTTTTGAATACGTCGCGAGCGTATCGAGAAGAATGAATACGCTTTCTGCCTCATGGCTTACTGTGATCCTCCCACGGCAGCGTGTTCCGTACGCGCTCGCGGTCCGATCGGTCAACCCGCGCGAGGGCGCGGCCCCTCACGTGGCCGGCACTTTCGCGAGGGGCGCGACGACGGCGCTGCGGAAGGCGCGCAGGAGGTCGACGTCGAGTTTCGGACCCATGTCCCGCATGATCTCGTGCGCCTCCTCGTGAGGCAGCGGATCGCGGTAGGCCCGCCGCTCCGTCAGGGCGGAATGGATGTCGCAGATGGTGACGAGGCGCACGAGGTCGGGAATCTCGTGCGCCGACAGGCCGTCCGGATACCCGCTGCCGTCGAGCATCTCGTGGTGGTGTCGCACCACGGCGAGCATGTTCGCGTCGAACCCCCCCTGCGCTTCCAGGAGATTGGCGCCGACGGAGGGATGGGTGCGCATCACCGCCATCTCGTCGGGGCTGAGCCGGCCGGGCTTGTTGAGGATCGCCAGGGGGATCCGTGATTTTCCGATATCGTGCAGCAGGGCGGCGCGGGCCAGACGCATCTGGTCGGCCCGGGCGAGCTTCAACCCGCCCGCGAAGGCGGCGGCATAGCCGGCCACGCTCAGGGAGTGCTGGTAGAGTTGCTGGTCGTAACTGCCGATGACCTCGAGCCAGGTCCGGATGCCGCATTCGGAGATCGTTTCGAGGATCACCTCGGTGCCGGCATCGACGGCGGCAGGGGAGACGGCTTCACCGCGGCGTGCCGCATCGAAGGCCTCGCCCACGGCGCGATTGGCCAGATCGGCCTTGGCGGTAAAGCGGGCCGTGCGGTCGAAAGCCCGTGTCCGGGCGGTCTGGACGACATCCATGAGACTGAAGACCGCCGCGAGCACGGTCTTGCGCGGCGTGTCGGTGGGCAGGAACCGCGTCGGGGCCGGGCGCGTCGTCATGGGCTGGAGGGCGAGTTGCAGGCTCGGGATACGCAGGCCATGCAGGCGGGCGACCCAGGCCTCGGCCGCCGCCTCATCGCGGCTGACGTCCACCACCGCGAGCAGGGGGCGCTGCGCCGGCATTCCCGCCCCGGCCGCGATCTGCCGGCAGGCGACGACGGTGTCGATCGCCTGCACGAGGAGACCCGCCTGCTCCGGGCGGTCCGAGATGACGAGAACGGAGGATTCCTGTGTCACGCGTGCGTCCGCTCGCAATGGCGCACGTTCCAGTCCCGAAACGGGCGAACTGTCACCTCTATCAATATCATTATCGAACACTTCACTACAAAATGTTTCACGCGCCCGGGTTTTCGCGTTGGGGCAAGCGAAGGCCGGGCCAGGGCTTGTGCTGGCCCGGTCCGCTTCCCACGGCCCCCGGCGATCCGCTGCCGGCGCGGCAGGCTTGCCGGGTCCTTACCCCCATGCCACATGCCCGGCTCGATCGCGGCGGGGACGAGCACGGATGGTGGAGCGGATCTTCGAGCGGGTGCGGTTCGCGAGCCGGTGGCTTCTCGCCCCGTTCTACGCGGCCCTCGGCATCGGCATCGTGGTGTTGCTGGTCAAGCTCCTCCAGGAGCTGGCCCATTTCGTCCTGCACATGTGGGACGCCACCGAATCGCAGGTGGTGCTCGGCGTCCCGACCATGGTCGACCTCTCGCTGACGGCCTCGCTGCTCATCATCGTCATGTTCTCCGGCTACGAGAACTTCGTCTCGAAGCTCGACCATGCGGACCACAAGGACTGGCCCGCCTGGATGGGCACCATCGACTTCACCGGGCTCAAGCTGAAGCTCGTCTCCTCCATCGTGGCCATCTCGGCGATCTCGCTGCTGAAGGCGTTCATGGACCTGAAGGCGATGAGCGATCGCGACTTGTACTGGCTGGTGGGCATTCACATGGTCTTCGTGGTCTCGGGTCTGCTCATGGCCCTCACCGACCGAACCATCGCCGGGCACCACGAGTGGTGAACCGGGCGAGCGCCCCACGGACTGGTTCCTGGAGTACTTCATGGACCGGCACTTGAACCGGCGCGAGGCGGTGGCGGCCGCCCTGCTGCGCCTCGCGCCCCGCCTGCCCGAATTCGAGGCCGGCGCGATCCTCGACCGGGCACTGGCGAGTCCCGGTCTGCGCGGGGCGGCTCCGGAGACGGCCGCTTGGCTCTGCCTCTTGGCCTATGGCCGGCACGTCTTCACCGACTACGATGCCCTCCTGGACGACGGCTACGATCGCGACAGCGCGCGCCACTTCGTGCTCGACGATCTCAATGCGGCCCTGGGAGCCTGGGGCGTGCGCCGGCTGATCTCCGAGGAGGAAACCGAACGGGAAACGGACGGCGAGGGCTGACGTCGGTCGCGGGCTTGTGCCGTGCCGGCCCTCGCGGCAGTCTCGCGTGGGCAGGCGGTCTCGCGTGGGAAACGTCGGACCTGGGCCGGCGGGCGGAGGCCGGGATTCATGGGGCTTGGTGAATGCGATATTCCGGAGAACCAGATCGGCACCCGGACGAATCTGTCCGTGGCGTCGGTTTGAGGCGGATGCGCATCGCCGCCGCCGTCCTGCTCCTCGCAGCGGGCACCGCCGAGGCACAGGAGCCGGCCCGGTCCGCCGAAGTACCACCCGGCGCCTCGGCCGATTCGGCGGCCTGCACGGGCTTCGACTGGGCGCTCCTGCGCGAGCAGGCGTGGTTCGCGGCGCCCGGCCTGCCGCAGGTGGCGAGCGGCGGCACCCTGCCGGTGGGGATGCCGGGCGCCCTGCTCGGTCTGAAGCCGCAGGCGGAGGTCGTACCGCCGTTTCCGCCCTCCCGCGAAGCGAAGCCCGGGACCTATGGCGGCGTGCTGACCGTTCCGGCTCCGGTCACGCCGGGCCTGTATCAGGTCACCTTGTCCGACCGCGCCTGGATCGATGTCAGCCAGGATGGCAAGACCCCGCGGTCTCCGGTGGCCCACACCATGCGACCGGGTTGCGCGGTCCTCGCCAAGAGCGTTCGCTTCCAGCTCGGCGCCGTGCCCATCACCATCGTGGTGAGCGGGGCCGAGGCCGATACGATCCGCATCGCCGTCGCGCCCGCCGAGTGAACGTCCCGCGCCGCCCCTCGGTCGGATGTCGGTTTCCGGCCCGCGTGCCGCGGCGCGCCGAAGGTTTTGTCGCGCACACGCGGTCGCGCCGCCGCCGCCGATGGGCTAGCCTCGCGAACCCACCCTTCATTCCCGTGCCTGGAGCGTAAGCCCCTGTCCCTTCGCCGGTCCCTTCGTCCGATCCGCCTCGCGACCCTCGCGATCCTCGCCCTCGGCACGGCCGCGCAGGCTCAGGATCGGGGAACCCTCGACCCGAAGCCCCTGCCGCCCCTCGCCGATCCCGACGCGCCCGGCACCCCCGCCAAGGCCCTGTTCGGCCGGGCGACATCGCCGGCGCCCGGCCCCGCGCATGCGTACGGCTCCTATGCCAAGGGCTGTTTCTCGGGTGGCGAAGCCCTGGCGGTGGACGGGCCGACCTGGCAGGTGATGCGCCTGTCGCGCAATCGCATGTGGGGCACCCCGCCCCTGGTGGACTTCCTGGAGCGGCTGGCCGCCAAGGCGCCGCGGGTCGGCTGGCCCGGCCTCCTCGTCGGCGACATGTCGCAGCCGCGCGGCGGCCCGATGCTGACCGGCCACGCCTCGCACCAGCTCGGTCTCGATGCCGACATCTGGCTGACCCCGATGCCGGACCACCGCATGAGCCGGCGCGAGCGCGAAGAGACCTCCGCCACCAACGTCGTCCGGGCCGACCGCCTCGACATCGACCCAGGGGTGTGGGCGCCCGAGCACCTAAAGCTCATCCGCCTCACGGCGCAGCAGCCCGAGGTGGCGCGCCTGTTCGTCAATCCGGCGATCAAGAAGGCCCTGTGCCGCGAGGCCGGTGGCGACCGTGCCTGGCTGTCCAAGGTGCGGCCCATGTACGGGCACAACTACCACTACCACATCCGCCTCGCCTGCCCGGCGGGGCAGGACCAGTGCGGCGACCAGGCCCCACCGCCCGGCGGCGACGGCTGCGGCGAGGAGCTCGCCTACTGGTTCAGCGACGCAGTGCTGAACCCGCCGAAATCGACGAAGCCCGGTAAGCCCAGGCCGCCGATGACCATGGCGGCGCTGCCGGCGGCGTGCCGGGCTGTGCTCAAGGCACGCTGAGGCCTCGGTGTGGCCGTCGAACCGGCGCGCCACCTTCCCAAAGTCACGCCCCGGTCCAGTTAAGGCGCCATGCTCAACGATCGTCGCCTCGCGCAGCGCGCCCTGCGCCGCCCCGACCATCCCAGTCCGATGGTCGATCGGCCCGGCTTGCGTAAGATCCTGAGCTGGAATCTCCTGCGGCGCACGGGGGCCAACGTCGCCGTGCTCGCCACCCTGATCGAGCGCGAGAAACCCGACCTCGTGCTCATGCAGGAGGCTACGAAGGAGATCGCCGGGCTGAAGGACCGGCTGGGGGGGGATTATGCTTGGGCACCCCTGCCGGGCCGAATCCATGGACCGGCTCTTTGGAGCCCGACGCCGTTCCTCGCTCCACCGACCATCGTCGAACTGCCGTCGGGGGCGATGTTCGACCGGGTCTGCCAGATCCTCGACCTCGGCGGGTTCGGCGTCGCCAATGTGCACCTCTCCCACGGACAGATGCTGAACCGGCGTCAGTTGCGCCGGATCGCCGAGAACCTACCGGATTGCGCGGCGGTGATCGGCGACTACAACCTCGTCGGCCCGCCCATGCTGGCCGGGTTCCGGGATGTCGGGCCGCGCCTTCCGACCCATGCGATGGCTCGACTGGTTCCCTTGCGACTCGACCGCTGCCTCGTGCGTGGGCTCACCTGCCACGCCTCGGCGGTCCTGCCGCGCGGCCCCTCGGACCACCGCCCCATCATCGTCCACCTGTCGCCCACCCCCCTGCAGGCGCGGCGGCCGGACCGCGACGCCGCACGGAGCTCGTTCGATCGTTTCGCGATGCGGATCTCGGCGTCCCTCAGGGGCCGCGCGCGCCGGCCCTAGCCAGGCTGGATCACAGGTACGGCAGGGCCAACCGGACGCCCGCATCCCGCAGCCGCACGGGCAAGGCGCGCGCAGCCAGATGCTCGCGCGTGAGGCGGACCTCCATCTTGGCGCGCATGATGGCGTCGAGGGCCTCCGCGAGATCGGGATCGTACAGCTCGACGTTCACCTCGAAGTTGAGGCGAAAGCTGCGCATGTCCCAGTTGGCCGAGCCGATGAAGCACCACGTCCCGTCCACGACGAGGAGCTTCGAATGGTCGAAGGGCGGTGCGTCGAGCCAGATCCGGACCCCGCTGCGCAAGAGCGGATCGACATGCGCCCGCGTCGCCCAATCCACGAAGCGGTGGTCGCTGACCTTCGGGATGACGATGTCGACGCGGATGCCCCGGTTGGCCGCGAGGCAGAGGGCGCTGGTCAGGATCTCGTTCGGTAGGAAGTAGGGTGTCGAGAGGCGGATGCTGCGTGTGGCGCAGGCCACGGCCTGGAGGATCACGAGCTCGATCTTGCGCAGGTCCGCGTCCGGTCCCGAGGTGACGACCCGCGCCGGGATGGTACCGGCCGGTGCGAGGCGTGGGAACCATGCCTCGCCGGTCAGGTCCTCGCCCGCCACGAAGATCCAGTCGCTGGCGAACGCCGCCGCCAGCTGGTCGACCACCGGCCCTTCGAGACGGAAATGCGTGTCGCGGATCGGATGGGGCGGGGCCTGCGAAACCCGGTTGCCGTCGGCGATGTTGAGGCCGCCGGTGAAGGCGGTCCGGCCATCGAGGATGAGGAGCTTCTTGTGGGTCCGCATGTTGAGGAACGGCATGCGCCAAGGCAGGGCCGAGTGCATGAATCGGCCCGCCGGCACGCCGGCCCGTTGCAGGCGCCGGGTGATGCCGGGTGGAAAGTAGCCGCCGCCGATGCCGTCGATGATCACCCGAACGGCGATGCCGCGTCCATGCGCCTCGATGAGGGCGTCGCAGAAGGCCCGGCCCGTCGCGTCGTCGCGGAAGATGTAGCTCGAGAGCGCCACCGAGGCCCGAGCCGCGGCGATCTCCGCCAGCATGACCGGATAGGCGGCGTCGCCGTTGCGCAGCACGGTGACGGAATTGCCAGGCCGCAGGGGCAGCCGGGTGATCAGCCGTACGGCGTGGTCGAGGGGCCGGAAGGCTTGGGGCAGAGGCGGCGGTGTCGGATCGTCGTCGGACGAGACGGCGGACCCGGCGGCTTGTGTGGGCCGGATGCGCAGCTTGTGCGCCCGGCGGGTCACCCGGTTGACGCCGAACAGGACGTAGAGCCCGGCCCCGAACATCGGTGAGAGCCAGGCGAGGCCGATCCAGCCGATGGCGCCCCCGACCTCGCGCTTGCGCAGCAGCACATGCATGGTCACGACGACGGACAGGCCGAGCCCGAGGACGGCGAAGACTTCGGACCGGATCGACAGCATGTCGCCGATCCATCTCAGTAGGGCCTGTTCCAACGCCGTTCCTCATCCCACGATCGGAGGTGGGATACGAGAAACGTCCGGCCGCTCCAAACGCCCCGTCAGGGCCGGGCGAGATCGGCGAGCAGGCTCGATGCCACCGTCGCCTTGGACACCGTGAGGCCCGAGGCCGCGATGGCTTCGACGGCGCTGCGGATGCGGGTGAGGGCGGGGCCACGCGCGGCGCTCCAGGCCTCGACGGCCTCCGGCCCCGTTCCGACATCGGCCACCACCTCGGCCGTGAGGCGGCGGTGGGCGGTGGAGAGTCCGGAGATCGCCCGCTCCAGGGCGACCCGGTCGAAGGTGTCGTCCACGGGGACCTTCCGCGCGGCGGCCACGAGATCGTCGAGGCTGAAATGCCGGGCGAGGGCGAAATGCGTCGCCGCGATGCCGGCCACCGGCTGCCCGCCATCCTCTGCCACCCGGACGATGTCCGGGCCGGCGGCCATCGCTGCCAGGGAGGCGAGGCGTCGGGCGGCCTCGGGAGGTAGGCCGTGTCCGACGAGTTCCGCCTGCCGGGCGTCGAGGGCGCCCTTCGCCTCCGGGCCGAGAATCTCGGGAAGCGCGGCCATCACGGCGGCGATGCCTTCACGGTAGCGTGCCACCAGGGGGGCGACGCTGCCCGAGAGGTCGAGGTTGCGGATGAACCAGACGATGCGGCCCGTCAGCAGATCCTGCACATCGGCGTAGAGGTCGAGTTGGGCCTGTCCCGGCACGGCGCCGGCGAGACCGTCGATGGCGAGATTCAGCTCCATCAGGCCGAAGGCGTCGCGGGTCACCGCGTAGGCCTTGGCGATGGTGGCCGCGTCGGCCCCGGTCTCGTCGATGAGGCGGGTGATGAGGGAGGGACCGCCCCGGTTGACGATGATGTTCGACAGCGCCGTGGCGATGATCTCGCGGCGCAGGCGGTGGCCCTTCACCGCGTCGGGGAACTGCCGGCGCAGGGCTTGCGGGAAGTAGCGCTGCAATTCGCGGTCGAAATACGGGTCGTTCGGCACCGGGCTCGCCAGGATCGCGTCGTAGAGCGACAGCTTGGCGTAGGCCAGAATCACGGCGTATTCCGGCCGCGTCAGACCCTCGCCCCGGCGCATGCGCTCGGCGATGGCGGCATCGTCGGGCAGGAACTCCACGGCCCGGTCGAGGCGACCTTCGGCCTCCAGGGACTGGAGGGTGCGAACCGCGAAGCCGGTCTCGCCGACGCCGCGGCGCAGGGCAAGCGACAAGGCCAGGGTCTGGAGCTCGTTGTTGCGCAGGACCAGGGCCGCGACCTCGTCGGTCATGCCGACGAGGAGCGCGTTGCGGGCGGCCGCGTCGAGGCGTCCGTCGCGCTCCGGCATCATCAGGGCGATCTTGATGTTCACCTCGACGTCGGAGGTGTTCACCCCGGCCGAATTGTCGATGGCGTCGGTGTTGAGGCGGATTCCGGCCCGCGCCGCCTCGATCCGCCCGCGCTGGGTCAGGCCGAGATTGGCGCCCTCGCCGACGACCCTGGCGCGCAGGACCGAACCGGTGATGCGCACGGCGTCGTTGGCCCGGTCGCCGGCCTCCTCGTCGGTCTCGGAGCCGGCGCGGACATAGGTGCCAATGCCGCCGAACCACAGGAGGTCGACGGGGGCCTTGAGGATCGCCTGCATCACCTCGGCCGGCGTCGCCTCGGCGCGTTCGAACCCCAGCACGGCCTGGATCTCGGGCGAGAGGGGGATCGTCTTCAGGCTGCGGGAAAACACGCCGCCGCCGGTCGAGATCAGCCCGGTGTCGTAGTCGCGCCAGCTCGAACGCCCGAGGTCGAACAGACGCTGGCGCTCGGCGAAGCTCGCGGCCGGATCGGGCGCGGGGTCGAGGAAGATGTCGCGGTGGTCGAAGGCCGCGACGAGCCGGAGGCTCCGCGACAGCAGCATGCCATTGCCGAACACGTCGCCCGACATGTCGCCGACGCCCACGACGGTGACCGGGTCGGCCTGGACGTCGACATCCATCTCGCGGAAGTGGCGCTTGACCGCTTCCCAGGCGCCCCGCGCGGTGATGCCCATGCGCTTGTGGTCGTAGCCCTGGCTGCCGCCCGAGGCGAAGGCGTCGCCGAGCCAGTGGCCGCGCTCCAGGGAGAGGGCGTTGGCGATGTCCGAGAAGGTGGCGGTGCCCTTGTCGGCCGCCACCACGAGGTAGGCGTCGTCGGAATCGTGGCGTACCGTGTCGGCCGGCGGCCGGATCGCATCGTCGACGATGTTGTCGGTGAGCTCCAGCAGGGTCCGGATGAAGACGCGGTAGCTCTCGGTGCCTTCCGCGAGCCAGGCTTCGCGGTCGGAGGCCGGCGGCAGGCGCTTGGGGAAGAAGCCGCCCTTGGCGCCCACCGGCACGATGACGGCGTTCTTGACCTGCTGGGCCTTCACCAAGCCCAGGATCTCGGTCCGAAAATCCTCCGGCCGGTCGGACCAGCGCAGGCCGCCGCGGGCCACGTAGCCGTAGCGCAGGTGCACGCCCTCCAGGCGCGGCGCGTAGACGAAGATCTCGAAGAACGGGCGTGGCAGGGGCATGCCGTTCACCTTGGCGCAGGCGAACTTGAACGCGATGGTTTCGCGCATCCCGCCGTCGTCGTGGCGTTGGAAGAAGTTCGTCCGTACGGCGGCTTCGACCAGATTGACGAAGCGGCGCAGGATTCGGTCTTCGTCCAGACTGGTGACCTCGCCCAGCGCCGTCTCGATCTCCGCCCGGATGGCGGCTTCGCGTGCCGTGCGGTCCTTCCCGGCCTCCTCTTGTCCCGCCGGATCGAACCGGGCGTGGAACAGGGCGACGATCCGGCCGGCGATGGCCGGATGCAGGCTGAGGGTCGCGGCGAGGTAATCCTGCCCGTAGCGGATTCGCAGCTGGCGCAGGTAGCGCCCGAGGCCGCGCAGGAGGGCGACATCGCGCCAGCCGAGGTCGCCCTCCAGCACGAGGCGGTTGTAGCCGTCTGAGTCCGCTTCGCCCGCCGCGATGGCGAGGAGTGCGGCTTCCAGGGGGGCTTCCAGCCGGTCCCGGTCGATGGGCGCCCCGGTTGCCCGCTCCAGCAGCATGTCGTGGAGCCAGACCTGTCCACCGTCCGGCCCGTCCCCGGTGCGGACGCGGTAGGTGCGCTCGTTGATCACCCGGAAGCCGAGATTCTCCAGAGCCGGCACCCGGTCGGACAGGGAGAGCGATGCCCCCCGCGAAAACACCTTGAGGCGTATCTGGTGAGCCGGGTCGGTGTCGCGCCGGCCGATATCGACGGCGCGCGGGCGCGCTTCGCTCAGGGCTTCGAGGATGGCGATGTCGGCGATGGCGACGGCGGGCGCGAAGTTTTCGCGATACGCGGCCGAGAACGCGTCTGTGTAGCGGGCGGCCAGCGCCCGGGCCTGCCGGCCGGGCATCGCCTCCGCGAGGGCGAGACGCAGGTCGTCGCTCCAGGTTCGCACCAGGGCGCCGATCCCCGCCTCCAGGGTGGCGGGGTCGCGCTCGGCCGCGCCGTCCTCGGGCAGGCCGATGATGTAGTGGGTCCGGGCGAGCGGGCCTTCGGGGAAGTCCGGATAGGCCGCCGAGAGCCGGCCGCCGTATTCCCTGGCGAGGTAGGCGCCGACGCGCAGGCGGACTTGTGAATCGTAGCGGTCCTTCGGCACGTAGACGAGGAGCGAGACGAAGCGGCCGAAGCGGTCGGGCCGGGACAGGACGCGGATGCGCGGCCCTTCCGCGAGGCTGCCGATGGCGAGTGTGAAGCGGTGGAGGCGATCGACGGTGATCTGGAACAGGTCGTCGCGGGGATAGGTCTCCAGTACGTTGAGCAGGCTGCGTCCGGCGTGGCTCGTCGGGTCGAGGCCGGCCTTCGCGACCACGGCGGCGACCTTTTCGCGGAGGTAGGGGACTTCGCGTGCCAGGGCGGTGTAGGCGGCGGCCGTGAACAGGCCGACGAGGCGGACTTCGCCGGACAAGGTCCCGTCCGGGGAAAACAGCTTGACTCCGACATAGTCGAGATGGGCGGCGCGGTGGACCCGCGACTTCACGCTTGCCTTGGTGACGAGGAGCGCCTGCGGTTCTTCGAGGAAGGCGCGGATCTCGGGCGTGTCGTCGGCGAGCGTCCGTCCGCGCCGCAGGACTTCGACGGCGGGGTCGCGCAGGACGCCCCGGTTGGCCTCCGGCACCACCGCATGGGTGCCGCCGGTGAGGTCGTACTCGCGCAGGCCCAGCAGCGTGAAGTGGCCATCGCGCAGCCATTCGAGGAAGGCGTGCGCCTCCCGGACTTCAGCCCCCGGCAGGGATGTCCGTCCCGTCGCGTAATCCTGTGCCAGGGCGGCGAGGCGCGCCAGCATGGCGTCTCCATCGTCCGTCGCGCGGGCGACATCGCGGAACACGGCCGTGAGGCCGGCCTCGAGGCGGTCGCGGGCCTCGCCGGCATCGAGACGGTCGAGGTGGAGATGGATGAAGCTCTCGCGCGTGAAGGCCGCGTGGGCGTCCGCCGTGGTCTCGCCGACCACCCGCACGAGGTCGCCGTCCGCGTCGCGCTCCACGCCGAGGATCGGGTGGGCGACGAGGTGCGGTGTCAGCCCCTGTTCGGTCAACTCGGCGAGCGTCGAATCGAGGAGGAACGGCCGGTTGTCGTTGACCACTTCGACGACGGTGAGTTCACGTGGCCGGCCGTCCCGGTCGACGGTCAGATCGGACAGGCGCAGGTCCGACGGGGCGCCGGCCCTGCGGGGCGCGGCCAGATGCTGACGGGCGGCCAGCGCCAGATCGGCCAGGGCGTCCGGTGTATAGGGCGCCAGATCCTCCGGCGAGGTGCGCCCGAACAGGTCGCGCACGAAGCCGCCCGGACCGTCGCGGCGATCGACGATATCCGCCGCCGCGTTGAGAAGGTCATCGCGGATCGAGCGCGCCTGGGCACTGGCCAGGGCCGTGGCTGCTTCGCTGCCCATGATCGTCGATCCTTTCACGCGCTCGAACCATCCTCGCACCTCCGCGTGACAGGCGGACGGGCGTCGAGTTGCGGTCAACCGGGCCGATCTTGGCCGGAGGCGGCGGATCATGCGCAGGGTCGGCAGCCGGTATCAATCGGTCCCGGTGGGCGCCCGCATGACGTTGGGGCTACGGTGTCAGTCCCCCTGCCGGGGCCGGGGGCGGACGGGCCGGCTGACGAAGCGCGATCCCGCGACGAGGAAGCGCCAGGGCGTCTCGACGGCGCGGGTGAGGCCGATGCGGCCGCAGGCCACCACCGTGCCGTCCGGCGCGCCGAAGGCGAGGTGGAACGGCGCACGGTCCAGTGGAACGCCGTCCTGCGCGTCCGTCACGCCGAGCGCCTGGCACAAACGGCCCGGTCCGGCGCAGAGCCGGCGCGGATCGTCGAGGCCGCGCCGTGCCGCCATCGTCGCCGGATCGTACCGCGGCTCAAGGGCGCGCAGGAGCACGGCGCTGCCCGGTTCGCAGACGAGGTTGAGGCACCAGTGCAGGCCGTAGGAGCGGTAGACGTAGGCGTGGCCGGCGGGGCCGAACATGCTGGCGTTGCGCCGCGTCGGGCCGGCGAAGCTGTGCGAGGCCGGGTCGGTCCGGTCGTAGGCCTCGGTCTCCACGATGGGCCCGCCGACCCCGTCGACCCGCAACACGCAGCCGACGAGGTCGCGCGCGACCTGCACCGCCGGCCGCGCGAAGAAGGCCGCCGGCAGCGCCGCTGCGGTCACGGGAGCTTCGCGCCCTTGGCCGCTTCGCGGGCGCGGGCGAAGGCCTCGGGGCCGAGATGGAGGGCGACGCGGATCGCTTCCTCGACGAAGGCCGGCGCCGTGAGGCCGGCGGCCTTGGCGGCGCGGGAGACGTCGAGGCCGAGCGCCAGATCGACGGGAATCAGCGTGGTGCGGGGCGGGGCCGCCATGGCGGCGGCCAGCGCCGCCGTCCCGGTGAGGCGGGCCGGGGCGGGCGGGCTCGGGATCGGCGCGGCCGAAGCCGAGGCCGGAAGCGTGGTCGTGGTCGTCCCGGCGGCCGATCCGGCGGGGGCCGCCAGGGCCTGCCGACGTCCTTGCGCGGCGAGGCGGTCCGCCCGCTCGTTGCCGGCCTCGCCGGTGTGGCCGCGCACCCAGGTCCAGCGCACGTCGCGCCGGGCCGCCAGGGTGTCGAGGGTCTGCATGAGATCGACGTTCTTGACCGGGCCGGTGCTCGTGCGCCAGCCCTTGGCCTTCCAGCCCTTCATCCATTCCGTCACCGACTTGATGACGTACTGGCTGTCGCAGCGCATCTCGAGGGCGGCCCCCTCGGGGAAGTGGGAGAGCGCGCTGATGGCGGCCGTCAATTCCATGCGGTTGTTGGTGGTGGAACGCTCGCCGCCGCACAGCTCGATGGTGCCGGTCTCGGCCTGGATCACCACGCCCCAGCCGCCGGGGCCGGGATTGGGGTCGCATCCGCCGTCGGCGTAGACGATGGTTCGCATGGGGGCTCGATCCGTTGGGCGGATGGGATTGGGGCGCCGCCCATAGCACGGGCCGCCCCCGCTCCGGCACCCCCGCCGGGCGGTTCGCTCAGCGCGGATTCTGCCAGGTGGTGGCGGGCTGGGTGGTGGCGGGCTGGCGCGGGGCCGTCACCGATCCCGTGGTCGCCGCGGCCGGGATCGGCCGGCGGGTCTCCTCGCCACGCTCGGCGACGTTCACGGGCCGGGCCTGCGCCGCCTGGCGCCGTGTGCGCACGGCCTTGGCCCGGCGGACGCGGCGGGGCCGAGCCCGCTCGGAATTGGAGCCGACGACGCCGCCCACCACCGCGCCGACCACGGCCCCGATGGGACCGCCGACCACGGCACCCGCGACGGCGCCCGTGCCGACGCCGACTACTGTGTTGCTCGCCGCCTGCACGGTCGCCGGCACCGCCAGCAGGCTGAGGAGCATCCCGCCCAAAACACGTTTCTTCATTGCTCGGACCTCTCCGACGGGGGCTGCCAGCGTCCGCCCCGGGGGGCGAGGCGGCGCGAAGAGGGCGCGTCGCCGGATGTGTCCCGATGTGGGACATCGGGTTCGAGAGGCTCGTGTGGCGCCTCACCGTGACCAAATCGGGGCCGGGTTCGGATGGGCGTCACGCTCGAATCCCTCCCGAAGCGTCGCCGGGTCGCTCAGTCGCCCATGCGCTGGAAGCTACAGGTGCCCAGGCCGGTATCGCGATAGCCCGCCGGGCAGTCCCGGACGCAGGTGCCGGCCGCGAACTTGAGCGGCGGCTCGCACAGATGGGCGAAGCCGTCGTTCCGCCGCGCGGCCGGCGCCGAGTCCCGGTGCGCGCCCTGCGCGGGCGTGCCGGCCGGCAACGCCGCCGCCAGTGTCAGGAGGGACGCGAGGGCGAGGCGACGGGTCAGCGGGCGCTCCCTCCGGTCGGGCAACCGGCCGCGGTGCGTGGGCGGAGCCCTCCGACTTCGCCCGGCCCATGGTGCCTCAGGCGGCGCAGTCGAGGAAGCCGGCGCGGATCGCCTCCGGGTCGAGCTTGCGCCCGATGAACACCACCCGCGACACGCGGGCCTCGCCGTCCTTCCACGGACCCTGGAGGTCGCCGTCGAGGATCTGGTGGACGCCCTGGAATACGAAGCGCTGGGGCTCCTCCGGGAACGCGACGATGCCCTTGCAGCGCAGGATGTCCGGCCCCTGCACCTGGGTCAGGGTCGAGATCCACGGCATGAACTTTTCGGGGTCCACCGGGCCGTCGATGCGGGCGGAGACCGACTGCATCTCGTCGTCGTGGTGGTGATGGTGGCCCTCCTCGAGGAAGTCGGGCTCGATGTCGAGGATGCGCGACAGGTCGAAGGCGTTGCGGTCCAGCACCTGATCGAGGGGCACGTCGCAGCGGCTGGTGCGGTGAACCTTGGCGTAGGGGTTGATCGACCGGATCAGCCCCTCGACGCGGTCGAGGTCGGCCGGCTCGACGAGATCGGCCTTGTTCAACAGGATCACGTCCGCGAAGGCGATCTGGTTCTTGGCCTCGGGGGCGTCCTTGAGCCGGTCGGCGAGCCATTTGGCGTCCGCCACCGTCACCACGGCGTCGAGGCGGGCGGCGCCGCCGACATCCTCGTCGATGAAGAAGGTCTGGGCCACGGGGGCTGGGTCGGCGAGGCCCGTGGTCTCGACGATGATCGCGTCGAACTTGCCGCGCCGCTTCACCAGGCCGTCCATGATGCGGATGAGGTCGCCGCGCACGGTGCAGCAGACGCAGCCGTTGTTCATCTCGAACACTTCCTCGTCGGCGCCGATGACGAGGTCGTTGTCGATGCCGATCTCGCCGAACTCGTTGACGATCACCGCGTAGCGCTTGCCGTGGTTCTCCGTGAGGATGCGGTTGAGGAGCGTGGTCTTGCCGGCCCCGAGATAGCCCGTGAGCACGGTCACGGGGATTTTTTGGGCGCCGGCGTTCGGGCTGTCGGAGTTCGGGCTTTCGGACATGGCGGCTCTTTTCGGGTTTCCGGGGACGGCTTTGGCCGGGTGTCGGGGTGTTATATTGTATCATCGCCTTGCGATGGAAGGCCGTCCCGGCTCGGCCGGCGCATTACTCCAGCCTTCGCTTCCTCGCTGCGGGCTGGTGGATCCATACATCGGCGAGAGCGTCGATCGCTCCGAGCGAGGTACGGGCTCCTCCTTCTCCCTTGTGGAGCGGGGGCGATGGGGTTCCGCCGGCCTCCGCCGGGAGACAGGCACACGCGGTCGCTCCCCACCGGCGAGGAGGGCCGCGTCACGTTGGAATCAAGGAATGCGATCGTCTGCGAGGAGGTGAGGGAGCGCGCGAGGGCGGTATCCCGCCGTGCGAGGTCCGTAGCCTGGAGGAGGGACTGGAGGTGGAGCCCGCACTGTCGACGCGCCGTGTGGCGACGTTCGTCGCGGACATCCGAGGCTCGCTACTCCGCTGCCGAGGCCGCATGCGACCCGTGTCAGGCATGCTGAAGTTCGCTAGCATTCCTTCGAAGCCGACATTTACCGGTCGCTGTTCGACGTTGGCTCGGAGCGGCGAGGGGACCGAAGCACCATGCCCATTCGTGCCGGGAAAGACGCTTTGATTGGGGTCGGGCTCGCGTTCACCGCGGGGTTCGTGGACGCTGCCGCCTTCATCGCCCTGACCGGCCTCTTCACGGCTCATGTGACAGGCAACTTCGTTCTGATCGGTGCGGAATTGGTCTCCACCTCGACGGGCGTCCTCGCCAAGCTGCTCGCCCTACCGATGTTCATCCTCGCCGTGGCTGTGACGCGCCTGATCGCCTTGGCCCTGGAGAGAAGAGGATCGCCGCCGCTGCGCCCCTTGCTGGCGCTCGAAGCCACCGTCCTGATCGCCTTCGCCATCGCGGGCGTGGCCATGTCGCCGCTCGGCTCACCGGATGGCGCGAAGGCGATCGGCGTCGGCATGCTCGGTGTTGCCGCGATGGGCATTCAGAACGGCATCGGGCGTCTCGTGATCGGCCACCTGGCGGCGACGACGGTGATGACCGTGAACGTCACGCAGGCCGTGATCGACGTGACCGACCGCCTGTGCGGGGCGAAGCTCGATGAGCAGGTCAGCAGCCGCCTGCGGCGTACGCTGTCCGCCGTGGCGGCCTTCGCGGCGGGCGCACTGGCGGGGGCCTTCGGGATCGCCGCCTTGTCCTTCTGGTGCGTGCTCGTGCCGGCCTTCGTCCTCATCGGGCTGCTGATGGTTCCCGACCGAAAATCAGGTTCGTGAGCAGATGTTTCGGGGCCGGACGTGTCGAACGGCCTTCGGCATGGCGCCCATCCGGGCATTTCAGATGACGTTCCATGCACCGCGGATGGCGGGTCGCCCGCGCGAACCGGGGGGCTGGAAAACCCTTTCCCACCCTATGACGACCTCGAGGTTTCCACACAGCCCGGATCGGGAAGTACTGGTTCGGCAGACCCATAGGGGTGCATCGGCACGCGGCGAACGTTCGTCTCGGCCATTCGAGCACAGCGATCGCGTGCCGCCCCTTCCCGGAGAGAACGTATGTTCACGCACGTCATGATCGGCAGCAACGATCTGGAGCAGGCCCGTCGCTTCTACGACGCCACATTCGCCGCGCTGGGAGGCAAGCCCGGCGAGATGGATGCCAGGGGCAGGCTGATCTACGCCCATGAGGGGGGTCGACTGATGATCACGAAACCCATCGACGGCAAGCCGGCGACCGCGGCCAATGGCGGGACGATCGGTCTCGCCGCAGCGAGCCGCGAGCATGTTCTCGCGTGGCACCGGGCCGGCACCGAGCATGGCGGTGCCGCGATCGAGAGCCCGCCCGCAGAGCGCCCGAACGGGGCGTTCGTCGCTTACCTTCGCGATCCGGACGGAAACAAGCTCACTGCACGGACCCGGCGGGTGACGTGACGGAAACCGCGGTCATCCTTGCCCGTTTCGGCCTAGGGGCGGGGGCTGACGTTGCGCCTCCGACAAGGGTCGGCAGTCGGTGCGGCGACCTCGGCTGCTGCTTCCCTCCCCTCTCGCTCGGGCCCGGACAGTCACGACCCCGCCCGTCTCGAACGCTTCGAGCGCGTGCCATCCGTCAGGTTCGCGCCACTCGACCGGCACGGGGCGGCCGCAAGGCGTCGCACAGGGCGCCGAGGGTTTCCCGGAATCCCGTCGTGCCGGCGAGCACGCGTTCCAGGAGAAGCGCGCCCTCCAGGGTCGCCACCACCAGCCGGGCCGATGAGGCGGGGATCACGTCCGCCCGCACGCCGCCGTCGCGGAGCCCGTCGGCGAGGACAGCCTCCAGCCAAGCGATGTGCTTGTCGAAGAACCGGGTGACGGCGATGCGGACGGGCTCCGGCAGGGTGTCGCGCTCCACCGCCAGCACGGCGCACAGGCAGCCGAGGTCATCTTCGACGCCCCCGAGATAGAGCCGGCCATAGGCCTCGATCCGCGCGACCCCGTCGGTCGTCTGGGCCAGGATCGCCGCGAGGGCCGCATCGTAGCGGGCGTCGTAGGCCCCCACCAGGGCGAGGGCGAGATCGGCCTTGGTCGGGAAATGGTGGTGGATGCTCGCCTTGCGGATACCCACCACCGCGGCCAGGTCGGCGTAGCTGAAGCCAGAATACCCCCGGCCCCGGATCAGGGACTCGGCCTGAAGCAGCAGTTCCGCACGCGTGTCTCTCATGGACGGGGCAAATCTCCTGGGCGAGCCGAATTTCCTGAGCGAGCCAAGTTCCAGCGCGGCTCGAATTCCAGCGCGGCAATGGGACGAGGAATAATTCCGGTTTCGGGGGTGCGTGAGGAACGTATTCGCAGGCAGGAAAGGAAAGGTCGCGAAAATGTGCCATTGACGGCAGAATAAATCTACCTACTAAATGGTAGTCAAGAAAACAAGCGGAGGACGTCTCGTATGCCGGCCCAGGATGGCCTCGTGGATCCGCGCCCCATTGCGCGAAGCCTTCGATCGAACCGGCGCCAGGCCCTGCGCGGCGGGCTGGCCCTGTTCGGCGGCCTGTGCCTGTGCTGCCTGCCGACCCTCGGGCGCTCGGCGGAGGGGTTCGCCCTGGACGAGGTCGGTCCCGGCATCTTCATCCGGCGCGGGCCCGACGCCGAGGCCTCGCCCGACAACGACGACGCCATCGCCAATATCGGTTTCATCGTCGGCGAGACCTCCGTGCTGGTCACCGAATCCGGCGGGAGTCTCGCCGACGGGCAGTGGCTGCGCGGGCAGATCAGAGCCTGCACGGACAAGCCCATCAGCCACGTGGTGCTCACCCACGTCCATCCCGACCATTGCTTCGGGGCCGAGGCGTTTGCGGCGGACAAGCCGGTCTTCATCGGCCATCATGCCCTGCGCGCGGCCCTGGATGCGCGCGGCGACTATTACCGCACCCGCCTCGTCGAGATTCTGGGGCCCGAGAAGGCCGGGCGAGTGGTGTATCCGACCCTCGAAGTCGCGGGTCGCGCCGAGATCGATCTCGGCGGGCGCCGGCTCACCTTCCACGCCCACGGGGTGGCGCACACCAATTGCGACCTCTCCATGCGGGATTCGGCCTCCGGCATCCTGTTTCCCGCCGACCTCCTGTTCGTCACCCGCATTCCGTCCCTCGACGGCAGCCTCGTCGGCTGGCTGAAGGAGGCGGAGGTGCTCAAAGCCATGGGGGCGACGAAGGCGGTGCCGGGCCACGGCCCGACCCTGGTGGAGTTCGCGCCCGCCCTGGCCGACCTGACCCGCTACCTCGCCACCCTGCGCGACGAGACCCGCAAGGCGCTGGCCGGCGACATACCCATCGAGAAGGCGGTGGCCACCATCGGCCGGTCTGAGGCCGACAAGTGGGCGCTGTTCGACCTCTACAACGGCCGCAACGTGACCCAGGCCTTCAAGGAACTCGAATGGGAGTGATCCCACCCCATGTTACCCTCAAGAGGAGACACGCCATGAAGCCGTGCACCGCCGCCCTCGCCCTGTCGCTCGCCGCGTCGCTCCCGGCCGCCGCCCTGTTGACCGGTCCCGTTCTCGCCGCCGGCGCCTCGGACACGGACGCCGAGCGTCAAGCGCGCTGGAACGAGATCCGCACCTCGATCTTCGGCGACAAGGCCGTGCAGCACACCGACACCCTGGTGAAAGTCGACGCCCCGGTCCGGGCGTTGGACGCCGCCCTGGTGCCCATCACCCTGACCATGCCGGAGAAGGACAAGGTCGCGGGCGTGTCCCTGGTGATCGACGACAACCCGTCGCCCTACGCGGCCAACATCACCTTCGGCCCCGCCGCCGATCCGGGCGAGATTAAGCTCCGGGTGCGGGTGAACAACTACACCAACGTCCACGCCGTGGTGCGGACCAAGGATGGCGGGCTGTTCGAGACGACGAAGTTCGTCAAAGCCTCCGGCGGCTGCTCGGCCCCCATGGGGATGAGCGACGAGGAGGCGATGAAGGGCATGGGCGACATGCGGATGAAGTTCGCCGAAGGGGCTCCCGGGGCCAAATCCACGGAGGCGACGCTGATGATCCGCCATCCGAACTTTTCCGGCATGCAGATGAACCAGGTGACCCGCGACTACACTCCGGCGCGCTACATCCAGAAGGTCGTGGTCTCGCAGGGCGGGCGCAACATCCTGACCCTGGACGGCGACATCTCCATCGCGTCGAACCCGGTGATCAACTTCGCGTTCCTGCCCGAGGGCCAAGCGCCCGTGACGGTGGTCGCCTCCGACAACCAGGACGGTCGCTGGGAGCACAGCTTCCCCGTGCCGGCCCCGAGCAACTGAGCGGGAGGCCCGGCATGATGTTCCTTCCTCGCCTCGCCGCCGCTGCCTTCCTCGCCCTCGGGACCATGGCGGCGGCCCCGGCCGATTCGCCCGTCAACGTGCCCGAGCCCGAGGGCTTCCACACCGGGCCGCAGCAGGGCTACACGCCGCCGACCCTGAAGGGCGCGGTGGTGCTCGACATCGACGGCCTCGACCGGGTGGTGGCCGAGGCCAAGCCCGTGCTGATCGACGTGGCCCTGGCGGACCGGCGCCCCGACGGCATGGCCGCCGACAAGCCGTGGCTCCCGGCCCATCGCAGCATCCCCGGCGCCGTATGGATGCCCAGCGCCGGGGCCGCCCCCCTCGACCCCGCGCACGAAGCCCTGTTCCTCGCCCGCGTCGCGGAGCTGACGGGGGGCGACAAGGCAAAGGCCATCGTCACCTTCTGCCGCCCCGATTGCTGGGGCAGCTGGAACGCCGGCAAGCGCCTCGTCCAGGCCGGCTACACCGGCGTGCACTGGTTCCCCACGGGGATCGAGGGCTGGCAGGAGACGCACGAGACGACCGTGGTGAAGGAGGACCCGGCCTGGGCGGCGCGGGGCCGCGGCGAGGCCCAGCGCTAGGGCCTCGGCCCGTTCGACGGCGGGGGATCGTTCAGGCCGCTCGTGCGATGCCGCCGGCTGGCGTATGCTGCGCGCCAGGCACACGGGAGACCGGATTTGTACAAGGTCAAGGCGAACGATCACCTCGGACGGAGCGCGACCTTCGCGTGCGGCACCGCCGATCAGGCCCTCGAGAAGACATGGGAACTGGCCCGGCGCGGCTTCAAGGACATCCTCGTCATCGATCCCAAGGGACAGGAATCGAGCGCCAGCGCCTTCGAGCGGACCATGGACCTCGATTGAGGGCCCACCGTCTTGAAGCGGTCCAGGGCTTCCGGACGTGGGTCATGGCTTCGAACGGACGGATTTCAAGCCGGGACCCTGTTCGCAGTTGACACCGGCCGGGTTGTGGCGGAAGAAAGGCGCGCACACGGCGCCCCAAGTCTAGGGAGGGAACGCCCACCGAAGAGTGCGGGACGGCGACGCCATCGCCCGTCACCGCAGCGGGTGAGGCTCAGTGTTGTCCAAGTAATTTACATCACAAAGACCTTTCAAACTCTGCGCTTCGTTCGCGCGGGAGCGCGCGTTTCGTGCCGCGCGGGTGTATGACTCGTTCCACCTGTGCCCGCTTCCTTCTGGCGGGTGCCCTGCACCCGCGAGGGGTGCCCTGCGCCCGCCCTGCGGGGGCCGTGAGCCCGGTGGAGTCCGATGTCCCAAGTTGTCCAGTCGCGCCGCATCCGTGCCGTCGATCTCGCCAAGCGCAAGGCGGCGGGCGTCAAGATCATCGCGCTCACGGCCTATCACGCCCACACCGCCGGCATCCTCGATCCGCATTGCGACTTCATCCTGGTCGGCGATTCCCTCGGCATGGTGATGCACGGGATGGAATCGACCCTGCCGGTGACCCTGGAGATGATGATCGTCCAGGCCCAAGCCGTGATCCGGGGGACGTCGCGCGCCCTCGTGGTGGTGGACATGCCGTTCGGCTCCTACGAGGCGAGCCGCGAGCAGGCCTTCCTCAACGCCGCCCGCGTGCTGAAGGAGACGGGCGCCGGCGCCATCAAGATGGAAGGCGGCGCCAAGTTCGCCGACACGGTGGCCTTCCTGGTCGAGCGCGGCGTGCCCGTCATGGGCCATATCGGCCTCACGCCCCAATCGGTGAACACCATGGGGGGCTTCAAGGTGCAGGGCCGCGAGGCCGACGGCGAGCAGCGCCTCCTGGCGGATGCCCGGGCCATCAGCGAGGCCGGCGCCTTCGCCATCGTTCTCGAAGGCATCGTCGAGCCCGTGGCCCGCGCCATCGCCACGGCGCCCGGCATCACGGCGGCCACCATCGGCATCGGCGCCAGCACGGCCTGCGACGGTCAGATCCTGGTGCTGGAGGACATGCTGGGCCTGAGCGACCGCGTCCCGAAATTCGTCAAGCAGTTCGGCTCCCTGCGCGCCCAGATCGAGGGCGCCGTGGCGGCCTATGCCGAGGAGGTCCGCGCCGGGCGCTTCCCCGCCGACGAGCACACCTACCCGCCAGCGTGACTCTACCCGCTTGCATGCCTCCGCCCGCGTGTCCCCGTTGCGACACCGCACGGGATCACCCCCGGGCGGACGCCGCGCGCTTACCATTCATCAACCGTTCGGTGTCCAGATTTCACCCTGACGCCCGATGCTTGAGAATCACGAAGGACACGACGTCATGAAGCGGACCCTCCTCGGCGTGGCCATGGCCGGCACGCTCCTCGTCACGATGACGCCCGGGGCGCAGGCCCGTGACGGCATCGGCCCCGGCGGCGCCGCGGCCCTCGGCGTGCTCGGCGGTCTCGCCATCGGGGGCGCCATCGCCTCCTCGCAGAACAACGGCTACTACCCCGGCCGCCCGGTCTACCGCGAGCCGCGCCCGGTCTATGTCGAGGAAGAGGTCTGCCACACGGAACGCCGTGGCTACATCGACGCCTACGGCGACGAGCACATCCGCCGCGTCCGCGTCTGCGAATGATTTTTGCGGGGCGGCGGGACCGGGGGTGAGCCCGGTCCACGCCCCGAACGGCTCATGCGACAGCCGCGAAAGCGGGCTCCGGCGTTCCCATCGGGGAAATCCGGCGCCCGCCTTCGCGGCTGTCGTCGTTTGGCGCCCTGTCTCAGGAAGACTGCGGAAGGGGCGAAGGCCCGTGCCTTCGCCCGCGGCCCCCTCTACCAGCGGTAGCCGAGGCTGGCGACGACCCGGCGCTGGGTGCCGTAGAAGCACGAATTCGCGTTCGAGCACGAGGCGACGAAGCGTTTGTCGCCCGCGTTCTGGATGTTGACCGCCGCGCGCCAGCCGTCGCGCTCGTAATGAACGGCCGCGTCGAAGGTGACGTATTCGGGCACCGTGAGATTGTTGGCGACGTCAGCGTAGGAGCGGCCGACGTAGTTCACGCCGCCACCGAATCCGAAGCCCTTCCAGTCGCCGACGGGGATCGTGTAGTCGGCCCAGAGCGAGGCGAAGGTCTCGGGGATGCCCACCGGCACCCGGCCGACGCCTTCGCCCGTGCCCTCGATCGTGCGCAGGCCGTAGACGGTATAGGACGCGATGAGGTTGAGGCCCTCGGCGAGGCTGGTCGTGGCCGAGGCCTCGAAGCCCTGCGAGCGGACCTTGCCGAGCTGAACGTTCTGGAAGGCGAAGTTTGGGTCGGGCGTCAGCACGTTGGCGCGCACGAGGTCGAAGGCCGCCACCGTGAAGAAGGTGTTCCAGCCCACCGGCTGCCACTTGGCGCCGACCTCGATCTGCTCGCCCCTGTCGGCCTTGAACGGCCGGTTGGCCGCATCGACGCCCGGCGTCGGGTTGAACGAGGTGCCGTAAGTGACGTAGGGCGCCAGCCCGTTGTCGAAGTTGTAGATCAGTCCCAGGCGCCCGGTGAAGGCGCTCTCGTTCTGGGTCGTGGAATTGCCCGGCACGAGCTTGTCCTGGAGATCGCTGGTCACGAAGTCCTGGCGGCCGCCGATGAGGAACGTCAGCCGCTCCGTGAGCGCCACTTGATCCTGGGCGTAGAGGCCGACCTGCTGGAGTTGCTGGTCGATGACGCGGTAGGGCAGGGGCCGCGCGCTGGCCTGGAAGTAGCGCGGCGACAGGATGTTCAGGGAGGCGACCGGGAAGGTGGTCCCCTGATTGTCCGACAGGCTGTAGCGCTTGTAGTCGACGCCCATCAGCACGGTGTGGCCGAAAGTTCCATCGTTGAACCGGGCCTCGGCCTGGTTGTCGACGGTGAACAGCCCGGCGCGCGGCGTGGTGAGGAAGCCGTAGCGGGCGAGTTCGGTCTGGGCGGTGTCGGCGTAGCCGTTGCCGACGTAGCGCTGGTCGCGCACCTCCGTGAACGAGAACCGGAAGTTCTGGCGCACGGTCCACACGTCGTCGACGTGGTGCTCGAACTCGTAGCCGAGATTGGCCTGGTTGCGGGTGTATCCGTCGATCAGGGGATCGCTGGCGTTGAGCTTGCGGTTGATGCGCAGGCCGGACGCATTGGGGCGCACCGTGCCGGAATACGGCAGGAACTGGCCTGCGCCGCCGGTCTCGTCGCGCTGGAAGCTCGTCAGCACCGTGAAGGTGGTGGCCCCGTCCGGCTTATAAGTGAAGCTCGGCGCGATGTAGTAGCGATCCTCGGGCGCGAACCGGACCTGGGCGTCGCTGTTCTGCAGCTTGCCCGTCAGGCGGTAGAACCAGTGGCCGGAACTGTCGGCCGGGCCGCCGACGTCGAAGGCGGCGTAGCGCTGGTTGAACGAGCCGCCGCCGAGTTCGACGTAGCGGAACGGCTCCGCCGTGGGACGCTTCGACACGATGTTGACGAGGCCACCCACCGGCGAGCCGCCGAACAGGGTCGCGGCCGGACCGCGCAGGACTTCGATGCGCTCGGCGCCGAACGGATCGACGCGGTAATTCGCGAACGACGTCTGGAACAGCTGCAGCCCATCGCGGAACAGGCCCGTCTCCGTGGCCGAGAAGCCCCGGATGAGGAACCAGTCGAGGCGGGTGTCGGGACCGAACTGGTTGGCGTAGATGCCCGGCGTGTAGCGCACGGCCTCCGAGATCGTCTGCGAGCGCTGCGCCTCTATCTGCTGGGCGCCGATGACGCTGATGGATTGCGGCGTGCGGATGAGGGGCGTGTCGGTCTTCGTCGCCGTGGCGCTTCGGCTGGCGACGTAGCCGGGCACGGGGCCCCGCGCGGTCTCGGGCTGGCTCCGCCCGGGCGCGCCGCCGCCACCGGGGCCGGCGCCGCTGCCCTCGACGCTCAGAGTCTCGAGGGTGACGGCGGTCTGTTGGGCCTCGGCCACGCCGGCGAGGGCGAGGAGCGAGACACCCGCGAGGGCGAGGCGGGCGATGGCGGAGGCCGCAGGGGCAAAGGCTATAAGGGCAGGTGTCACGAGGGCGGACATGGCGAACTCTCCGTCGCGCAGGCACGCGTCATCGCGTGCGCCTTAGGGCGCGCGGGAGGGCACAGCGTGTTGTTTAGAATTATGATAAACTGTTGTTTTTCAACGGCTTATCGAGCACCGCTAAGCCCCGGCCTGCCGCCATGCAAGACCTCCCCGATCGTCTTTCGACAACCGTGGCGGTGGGATCACAGGCAATCGCCCGGCTGACGCAACCGTTGGGTATTCAACCGCGCTGACGCGTCTCTCCAAGGCGTTCGAGGAAGCCGATGGCGAGGCGACCGCGCTCGGCTGCGCATTCGCTCCCGCGACGCAGCAGAACCCGGCGATCCTTGCGCATCAAGTCATCGGCCACGGGCACGAGCAGGGCTGGGGCATCCGCATGGAGGTCGGCCGCCAGTCCCTGGGGGCCGCCGCTGAGCCGCGCGATCCCGAGGGCGCAGCAGCCGACCCGCAGCCGGGCGAGGGTGAAGAGATCGTCCACCGCCGCGGGCAGGGGGCCGAACCGGTCCTCGACCTCGCCGCGCAGGGCCTCCACCTCTTCGAGGGACCGCAGGCGCAGGAGCCGAGTGTAGAGGCTTAGGCGCAGCTCGGGTTCCGGCACGTAGTCGGCCGGCACGCTGCCGGTGAGTCCGAGGCGGATCTCGGGCGTCCAATCCTCGGCGGTTTCGCCTTTGGCGGCCCGCAGGGCGAGCTGGAGCAGATGCTGGTAGAGGCCGAGTCCGATGAGCTTCACGTGCCCGGCCTGGTTCTCGCCGACGAGGTCGCCGGCCCCGCGCAGATCGAGGTCTCGGGCGCTGATGGCGAAGCCCGCTCCCAGGCGGTCGAGGGCCTCCAGGGTGCGCAGGCGCTTCTCCGTCGCCGGGGTCAGGGGCTTCTCGGGCCGGCTCAGAAGGTAGGCCACCCCGCGCCGCTGCCCGCGCCCGACCCGGCCGCGGAGCTGATGGAGCTGGGCCAGCCCGAAGCGTTCGGCCTCCCACACCAGCATCGTGTTGGCGCGCGGAACGTCGAGGCCGCTCTCGATGATGCTGGTGGCGAGCAGCACGTCGCCTTCGCCGTCGGCGAAACGGACCATGACGTCGTCCATCTCGGCGGCCTTGAGGTCGCCGTGGGCGACCAGGGTCTCGAGTTCGGGCACCAGGGCAGCGAGACGCCTGGCCATGGGGGCGATGTCCTCGACGCGCGGGCACACGACGAAGCTCTGGCCGCCGCGCCGATGCTCGCGCATCAGCGCGGCCCGCACGGCGCCGTCGTCGAACGGCATGAGCACGGTGCGGATGGGCTGGCGCACGCTCGGCGGGGTCGCGATGACGCTCAGCGATTGCAGGCCGACGAGGGCCGATTGCAGGGTGCGGGGGATCGGGGTCGCCGTGAGGGTCATCACGTGGCCGTCGCCGGCCGCCTGGCGCAGGCTCTGCTTGAGCTTGGCCCCGAAGCGCTGCTCCTCGTCGATGACCATGAGGCCGAGATCGGCGAAGGCGACGCCCTTGGCGGCCAGACCCTGCGTGCCGACGACGAGGCGGATGGCGCCGGAGGCGAGCCCCGCCTTCACCCGCTTGGCCTCCGCCGGGGAGACGAGCCGCGACAGATGGGCGACCTCGATGCCGAAGCGAGCGAAGCGGCGCTGGAAGGTCTGGACGTGCTGGCGCACCAACACGGTGGTGGGGGCCACGACGGCGACCTGCTTGCCGGCAAACAGGGCGGCCGCCACGGCGCGCAACGCGACCTCGGTCTTGCCGAAACCGACATCGCCGCAAACGAGCCGATCCATGGGGCGGCCCGAGGCGAGGTCGGCGAGCGCGCCCTCGACGGCGCTGGCCTGGTCGGCCGTGAGATTAAAGCCGAAGCCGGCGGCGAAGCGCTCCATCTCGCGCTCGGGTGGGGCCAGCACCGGAGCCGTGACGGCGCTCCGCGCCTCGGCATCCTTCAGCATCTGGCGCGCGGCCTTGGCGAGGGTCGCCTCGGTTTCGAGGCGCCGGCGTCCCCACGAGCCGCCGTCGAGGCGGTCGAGGGTCACGGCGTCGGGCTCGGAGCCATAGCGCCAGATGCGGTCGGCCTGGCTCACCGGCACCATCAGGACGGTGTCGCCCGCGAATCGCAGGCGCAGGGCGTCCTCCGTGCCCTCGCCCGTGCCGACGGATTCCAGACCCTCGAACACGCACAGGCCATTGTCCCGGTCGACGGCGACGTCGCCCACCCGCAGATCGACCTCGCCCATGGGGAGGATCGCGGCCTGCCCGCCGCTCGCCGCGGCCGCCCGGCTGCCGAAGAGATCGGCCGCCGCGATCACCACGATGCCCTGGTCGGGTACGCGGAATCCCGCTTCGATGGGCGCGGCGAGGACGAGCAGGTCGCCGGCCGGCGCAGCGTCCACATCGGCCCAGCCCGCGACCTTGCGGGCCTTGCGGGACAGCGCCTTTTCGGCGGCGCGCACGAGGCGGGGCAGGGCCTCCGTCGGTCCCGTGAGCAGCACGCGCTCCCCCGCCGCGACGTGGCCGCGCAACGCCTCTGCGAAGGCCGGGCCGGGCCGCGCCTTCGTGACGAAGGTCGGCAGGGCGATGGACTCGGCATCTGCCGCGGAGGCGGTCGCGACGGGGCGCGCACTCTGAAGGGCGGTCCATTCGTCGGGGGTGAGATAGAGGTCGTAGGGCAGGGGGGCCGCACGGCCCGCACCCTCGCGCCCTTCCGCGATCTGCTCGAAGAACGCGGCGGCGCGGTCCTGTGCTCCGGCCTCGATCACCAGGCGTGCGCCGGGCACGTAATCGAGGGGCGTGACGAGGTGCGGGTACAGGCGGGGCAGCCCATGCTCCTGGCCGGTGAACGGGCGCAGGGCCGTGCCGGTGTCGCGGGGCAGGACGATCTCGGTGGCCGGATCGATGACCAGGACCGCCGCATCCGCGAGCGACCGTTGCGACACGGGATCGTAGGAGCGGATGGCGGTGACGCGGGCGTCGTCGTGCTCGATCCGGCACGGGCGCTCGGCGGCGGCCGGAAACACGTCGACGGTGCGTCCCCGCACGGCCACCTCGCCGGGCTCGTCGACCCGGTCGTCGAGGATGTAGCCGAGGCGCTGGAGGTCCGTCGTCAAGGCTTGCGGATCGAGGCGGTCGCCGACGCGGATCTCCAGATGGGCGTCGGCCCAGGTCTCCGGCGGCGGCACCCGTTGGATCAGCGCCGGCGCGGTGGTGAGCACGATGTCGGGCAGGTTCGTCGCGTCGGTGAGCCAGCGCAGGACGCCCGTGCGGGCCCCCATGGTGCCGCGGGAGGGCGAGGCGCGGTCGAATGGCAGGCAATCCCATTCGGGGTAGATCGCGACGCTGCGCTCGGGCGCCAGCGCGCGCAGGATGTCGGCCAGCGCGCCTAGGCGATGGCGTTCCCGGGCGATGTGCACGAGGGGACGGGCATCGGCCTCGCGGTCGAGGAGCGATACCGCCAGGGCGCCCGTGGGGACGAGGGGGGCGACGTCGGAATCGTGGTGGGCGGGGGCCGTCTTGGTCCTGCGCTTAGCCATCGAGGATGCGTCCGCCCTGTTCTTTTTGCCTTGGGCTGGAGAAACGCGCCGGTCCGCGCCGGGCTCCCGATCGAATCGGGTTGTCCCCTGTTTGCCGCAGGCCGGGGACGGGCCCGCGCGATGGTGCCGCAGGCCCTTTGAACTCGGGAACGGTTCGGCTTTAAGCTCCTGTCCGATCCGGCCCCGCGGCCGGCGCAGAGAGATGAGCACGATGACGCCGAACACCGTGGCGACGACCCCGTTCCTCGACCAGAAGCCGGGCACCTCCGGCCTGCGCAAGAAGGTCGTGGTGTTCCGTCAGCCCCGCTACGTCGAGAACTTCGTCCAGGCGATCTTCGACGCCATCCCCGAGCGAGCCGGTGCCACCCTGGTGATCGGCGGCGACGGCCGCTTCTTCAATCGCGAGGTGGTGCAGACCGCCCTGAAGATGGCGGCGGCCAACGGCTTTAGCCGGGTGCTCGTGGGGCAGGGCGGCCTGCTCTCGACGCCCGCCGCCTCCTGCGTCATCCGGAAATACGGCGCCATCGGCGGCCTCGTCCTGTCGGCGAGCCACAATCCCGGCGGGCCGGACGGCGATTTCGGCATCAAGTTCAACACTACCAACGGCGGGCCGGCGCCGGAGGACGTCACGGCGGCGATCTTCGCCCGGACCCTCACGATCGACACGTACCGCATCGTCGAGGTGCCGGACCTCGACCTCGACGCCGTCGGCGAGGCCCGCATCGGCGACATGGTCGTGTCCATCCTCGATCCCGTGGCCGACTACGCCGAGCTCATGCGGACGCTGGTTGATTTCGATGCAATCCGCGCCCTGTTCGCCGGCGGCTTCCGCATGCGCTTCGACGCCATGAGCGCGGTGACGGGTCCCTACGCCCACGCCATCCTCGAAGGCGAACTCGGCGCGGCGCCCGGCACCGTGGTCAACGGCACGCCGCAGCCGGATTTCGGCGGGCATCATCCCGATCCGAACCCGGTGCATTGCCACGACCTCTACGACCTCATGCTCGGCCCCGATGCGCCGGATTTCGGCGCGGCCTCGGACGGCGACGGCGACCGCAACATGATCGTGGCGCAGGGCCTGTTCGTGACCCCGAGCGACAGCCTCGCGATCCTGGCCGCCCACGCCCACCGAGCGCCGGGCTACGCATCGGGCCTTGCCGGCGTCGCCCGCTCCATGCCGACGAGCCGGGCCGTGGACCGGGTGGCAGCGTCGCTCGGCATCCCCGCCTACGAGACGCCGACCGGCTGGAAGTTCTTTGGCACCCTGCTGGATGCCGGCCGCATCACCCTATGCGGCGAGGAAAGCGCCGGCACCGGCTCCGACCACGTGCGGGAGAAGGACGGGCTCTGGGCGGTGCTCCTGTGGCTCAACGTACTCGCCGCCACGGGCCGGCCGGCCCACGAACTCGTGCACGCGCACTGGGCCCGCTTCGGGCGGGACTACTACACCCGACACGATTATGAGGAGATCGACGCAGAGGCCGCCAAGACCCTGATGGAGGGTTTGCGGGGCAAGCTCAGTACCCTGCCGGGGCAAACGTTCGGTGACCTGACCGTCGCGACGGCGGACGACTTCCGCTACGTCGATCCCGTCGACGGCTCGGTAACGGCCCAGCAGGGCGTGCGCATCGGTTTCGCCGAGGACGCGCGCGTGGTCTACCGCCTGTCGGGCACCGGCACTGCGGGGGCGACCCTTCGGGTCTATGTCGAGCGATTCGAGGCAGTCCCCGACCGTCTCGACCGCCCCGTTGCCGAGGTGCTGGCCTCGGCGGTGGCCGCTGCCGAGGCCATCGCGGACATCGCCCGGCTCACCGGCCGGGACGCCCCCAGCGTCGTGACCTGATCGTGTCCTCGGGCATGGCATGCCAGCCGTGCCCGAAGGCCCCTATCCCGAGCCGATGGGTGGCGTACGGGAGGGCGCAGGCAGGGACGGGGCAGACGCGGGTGACGGATCAGGAAGCGGCGCGCCGGCGCGTCGGCATCGCGCTGATGTGCGGGACCCTGGCGTTCTTCGCCTGCCTCGACGCATCGGCGAAAAGCCTCGCCCGCCTCGGCGTCGATCCCCTGCTCACCACCTTCATGCGCTACGCCGTCAGCGTCGTGGCGATCTCCCTCGTCATCAACCCCGTGACCTCGCCGGGGGTGATGCGCACCAGCCGGCTCCGGCTGCAGATCCTGCGCTCGCTGCTGTTGTTCGGCTCCACCGCCCTGAATTTTCTGGCCCTGCGCCATCTGCAACTCGCCGAGACCCTGTCGATCCAGTTCGCCGCGCCCCTGACCGTGGCCCTGCTCGCCGGGCCGGTGCTGGGGGAATGGACCTCGCCCCGGCGCCTCGTCGCCATCGGCATCGGCTTTCTCGGCGTACTCGTCATCGTTCGGCCGGGTGTCGGGCCGGTGCAGCCGGCGGTGCTGCTGAGCCTCGGCAACATGCTGTGCTACGCCCTCTACATCCTCACCACCCGCAAGCTCGCCGCCCACGATTCGACGGCGACCACCATGGTGTATTCGGGGCTCGCCGGCCTCGCCCTGATGACGCCCCTGCTGCCGTGGATCTGGACCGCACCGGCGACGTGGCTCGCCTGGGCGCTCCTCGTCGGGGTCGGCCTGTTCGGCACCCTGGGGCACTGGCTCCTCGTGCTGGCCCATGCGCGGGCACCGGCCAACGTGCTGGCGCCCTTCATCTACACCCAGCTCCTGTGGTCGGTGATCCTCGGCTACCTCGTCTTCGGCGACGTGCCGAACCGATGGACGCTCGTTGGTGCGTCCATCGTCGTGGGCTCCGGGCTCTATCTGCTCATGCAGGACCGCCGCAGGACGCAGCCTCAGCGGTGATGGCGGTGGTGCCGGCGCGACTTCAGCCGCGTGCGGTAGGCGCGCCGGCCAGGATCGATGCCGAGTGCCCCGTTCACGGTGCCGACGGCGCCGCCGACCGCACCGCCTACGATGCCGCCCACGGGTCCGGCGACCCGGTCGCCCTCGGCCGCACCGCGGCGGACGCCGCCCGGAAGTCCCTGGGCCTCGGCGGCGCCGGAGACGGCAAAGGCGGACAGGACGAGGGTGGCGGCGAGCAGGGCTTGTCTCATGGCGGGTCTCTCCGTTGATGCGATCGCCTTTCGGCGGGTGTTGTCAACGGCCGAGCTTGGAAAAGGTCCCCGGCACGATCCCCCGCGAAAGCTCGCTGGTCTCGCGCACCCGGCGCTGCTAGAAGCCGGCGCATGTGCGCTGAGGCCGATCCGCGCGGCCCGGACTCCGTGCGAGTCCCCGGCCGCCTGCGAATTACAGGCCCGGCCTCCGTCTGAGGGCCGCCGCGGCGCGCGCCTCGGCGGAGGCCGGGAGGGCTATCGATCGCCCCTTCCGCCACCGGTCCCCACGGACCGCCCCCGCTTGAAGCGCCCAGACCGACAGAGACCCATGAGCGATCCCACAGAGTCCGCCGGCGCCCCCGTCCGCGACTATTCCAAGACCCTGTTCCTGCCGCAGACCGACTTTCCCATGCGGGCCGGCCTGCCCGTGCGCGAGCCCGTATTGCTGGAGCGCTGGGCGGCGACGGACCTCTACGGGCAGATCCGGGCCCAGGCCGCCGGCCGGCCGAAATTCGTGCTGCACGATGGCCCCCCCTACGCCAACGGCAACATCCACATCGGCACGGCCCTCAACAAGATCCTCAAGGATTGCATCGTCCGGGCGCAGGGCGCGCTCGGCTTCGACGCCAACTATGTGCCGGGCTGGGACTGCCACGGCCTGCCCATCGAGTGGAAGATCGAGGAAGCCTACCGCGCCAAGGGCCGGAACAAGGACGACGTGCCCGTCCTCGAGTTCCGCCAGGAATGCCGGGCGTTTGCCGGCCAATGGCTCGACACCCAGCGCGCCGAGTTCAAGCGCCTCGGCGTCACCGGCGACTGGGACCATCCCTACGCCACCATGACGTTCCCGGCCGAAGCCACCATCGCCCGCGAACTGATGACCTTCGCCACCACCGGCCAGCTCTATCGCGGCTCGAAGCCGGTGATGTGGTCCGTGGTCGAGAAGACGGCTTTGGCCGAGGCCGAGGTCGAGTACGAGGATGTGGTCAGCGACACCATTTTCGCGGCGTTCCGGCCCACCGCCGGGGCGGCGGAGGATCTCGCCTCGGCCCGCGTGGTGATCTGGACCACCACGCCCTGGACCATGCCGGGCAACCGCGCCGTGGCCTACTCGAAGCGCGTCGCCTACGGCCTCTACCGCGTCACCGCGGCGGCGGCCGAGAACTGGGCCAAGGTCGGCGATACCTATCTCCTGGCCGACACCCTCGCGGGTTCGGTGTTCGCCGCCGCGCGCGTCGAGAGCTTCGAACGCCTCCGCGACGTGACGCCGGCGGAGCTTGCCGGCCTCACCCTGGCGCATCCCCTCGCCGGCCATATCCCCGGCTACGAGTTCGCCGTCCCGCTCCTCGACGGCGATCATGTCACCGACGAGGCCGGCACCGGCTTCGTCCACACTGCGCCGGGCCATGGCCGCGAGGACTTCGAGGTCTGGATGGCCAATGGCCGGGCGCTCGCCGAGCGCGGCATCGACACCCGCATCCCCTACACCGTGGATGCCGACGGGTCCCTCACCGGGGACGCGCCCGGTTTCACGGGAAAACTCGTTCTTAACCACAAGGGCGAGAAGGGCGACGCCAACAAGGCGGTCATCGCGGCTCTGACGGAGGCCGGCACCCTGGTGGCGCGCGGCACCCTCAAGCACAGCTATCCGCATTCCTGGCGCTCGAAGAAGCCGGTCATCTTCCGCAACACGCCGCAATGGTTCATCGCCATGGACCGGCCGGTGGAGTCGCTGGGCAACCGCACCCTGCGCGAGACGGCCCTCCAGGCCATCGACGACACCCAGTGGGTGCCGCCACAAGGAAAGAACCGCATCAACGGCATGGTCGGCAACCGCCCCGATTGGGTGGTGTCGCGCCAGCGCGCCTGGGGCGTGCCCATCACGGTGTTCGTGAAGAAGGGCACCCATGAGGTCCTGCGCGACGAGCGCGTGAACGCCCGCATCGTCGCGGCCTTCGAGGCGGAAGGCGCGGATGCCTGGTTCACCGATGCGGACGGCGCCCGCTTCCTCGCGCCCGACCACGATCCGGCGAACTACGAAAAAGTCACGGACGTTCTCGACGTGTGGTTCGATTCCGGCTCGACCCACGCCTTCGTGCTCGACGATCCCGAACAGTTTCCGGGCTTGGCCGGCGTGGTGCGCAAGCGCGACGGCGGCGCCGACACGGTGATGTATCTCGAAGGCTCCGACCAGCATCGCGGCTGGTTCCAGTCCTCCCTGCTCGAATCCTCGGGCACGCGCGGCCGTGCGCCCTACGACATCGTTCTCACCCACGGGTTCGTCCTCGACCCCAAGGGGTTGAAAATGTCGAAGTCGAAGGGCAACGTCGTCGCGCCCCAGAACATCATCAAGGATTCCGGCGCCGACATCCTGCGCCTGTGGGTGGCGGCGTCCGACTATACGGACGATCTCCGCATCGGCCCCGAGATCATCAAGACCTTCGCCGAGACCTATCGCAAGCTGCGCAACTCGCTTCGCTGGATGCTCGGCTCCCTCGCGCATTTCGAGCCCGGCCCCGAGATCCCGCACGCCGAGCTGCCCGAACTCGAGCGTCTGATCCGGCACCGCCTGTCGGAACTCGACGGCGAGATCCGCGAGGCCTACGCGAGCTTCGACCTCAAGCGCGTCGTGGCCCTGCTCAACGGCTTCATGACCGGCGACCTCTCGGCGTTCTACTTCGACGTGCGGAAGGACGCGCTCTACTGCGACCCGATCTCGTCGCCCGTCCGGCGCGCCGCCCTGCAGGTCATCGACGAGACGCTCCGGCGCTGCACCATCTGGCTCAGCCCCGTCCTCGCCTTCACGGCGGAGGAGGCGTGGCTCGACCGGTATCCCTCGGAGACCGGCTCCGTGCATCTTCAGACCCTGCCG
The DNA here is from genome assembly GCF_001422775.1 of Methylobacterium sp. Leaf87. Classification (NCBI taxonomy): domain Bacteria; kingdom Pseudomonadati; phylum Pseudomonadota; class Alphaproteobacteria; order Hyphomicrobiales; family Methylobacteriaceae; genus Methylobacterium; species Methylobacterium sp. Leaf87. The sequence goes on from NZ_LMMI01000060.1 coordinate 91,749, forward strand.
GAGACGCCGTCCGCGTGGCGCGACGAAGCCCTGGCCGCGCGCTGGCACAAGGTGCGCCGCGTGCGCCGGGTCGTCACCGGCGCCCTGGAGATCGAGCGCGCCGCCAAGCGCATCGGTGCGAGCCTGGAAGCCGCGCCGACGGTGTACGTGGCCGACGCGGACCTGCTGGCTGCCCTCGACGGGGTCGATTTTGCGCAGGTGTGCATCACCTCCGACATCCGCATCGCGTCGGGCGAGGGCTCGTCCGACGCCTTCCGCCTCGACGACGTGCGCGGCGTCGCGGTGGTCCCGGCCCCGGCGGAGGGACGCAAATGCGCCCGCTCCTGGCGGGTCGCCCCGGATGTCGGCACCGATGCGGCCTATCCCGACGTGACGCCCCGCGACGCCCAGGCCCTGCGCGAATGGGATGCCGCCCACGGCACCGCCGCGTGAGGCCACGACGATCATCGACCCTCACGTCCCCACAACGGGGGCGAACGCCGCGGCGGAGCCGACCATGACCCCGTTCCGCCTCGGCCTCCTCGGGCTCCTCGTCACCCTGGGCCTCGATCAGGCATCGAAGCTCTGGCTCTATCTCGGCACCGATCTGGTGCTGACGCAGCCCTGGCAGGTGGCGCCGTTCGCCGAGTTCCTCGTGGTGTGGAACCGGGGCGTGTCCTACGGGCTGTTCCAGCAGGACGGCGGAATCGGGCGCTGGCTCCTCGTCGCCGTCTCGGTCGTGGCGGCTGCGGGTCTCGCGGTGTGGATGTCCCGGACCCAGACCCGGCTGCTGGCCCTGTCCCTCGGCCTCGTCGCCGGGGGCGCCATCGGCAACGCCATCGACCGTGCCATGTACGGGGCGGTGTTCGACTTCGTGCACCTGCACTGGCGCACCTGGTCCTGGTATGTCTTCAACGTGGCCGACGCGGCCATCGTCGCGGGCGTCGTCGGCCTCGTCCTCGATAGCCTGCTGCCGGACCTGCGCGGCGAGGCCCCCAGCAACACCAAAGCCTCCGACAAGACCACGATCCCCAACGAGACCACGCCCCCCAACGGGACCACCACGCCGCATCCTTAAGGCCGACGTTCCACCACCCGGCAACATCTCCGACCGTGTGATGTGTAAACCACATCGGGGATCGTTGGGGGATGGTCGAGGGCCCGAGACTGGCGCCCTGCGGTCAAGGCGCCATACGATCGCCCGAAACCGGGATCAGGCGTTCGAGGCCGGATCAGGATCGCTCCTTGAACGCGACCATTCGAGCCCGGACACGGGGCGCGAAGACCGGGCAGGCATCGGGGGCGGCATGATCGGACAGCGCGGGTTCCTCTACTCCGTGACGGGCATCCTGGTAGGCTTCAGCGCGAGCGTCGGCGGCGCGCAGGCGCAGCAGGGCGTGTTCATGCGGGATGCGCTCAGCAACATCGGCCTGATCGAGCCCGAGAAGCCGGCCATCACCTATCGCGAGCGCGCACCCCTGGTGATGCCGCCGAAGCTCGACGGCAAGGCCCTGCCGCAGCCGCGCAAGGCGGAAGCCTCGCCGCAATGGCCCAAGGACCCAGAGATCGCCCAGCGCGAGCGTGAGCGCGTCGAGGCGCGCAAGCCCATCGTGCGCGGTGCGCAGGGGCGCACGGACGACAACAACATGACCCTGTCCATCGACGAGATGCGCGGTGGACGCCGCGCCGACGCGCAGGTGCGGACGGAGACGGGCCGGCCCGAGGGCGAGACCGCCGACCGCAACTCGTTCTGGTCGAACCCTTTCGGCCTGCGGTCCGACGCGGTGGCCGAGCCGTCCCTGGCGGAGCCGGACCGCGACGTGCTGACCGATCCGCCGACCGGCTACCGCAAGCCGCCCCGCAAGGTCGCCAAGACCAACGGCGACCCCGTCAACAATCCCTCGCGCGAGCGTGAGGAAGCCGATCCGGGTGCCTATATCCGTAGCCGGAACTGAATTTCGCGCCGGCCACTGGCCGGCCCATGGGACTGGCCCCGCCGTTGCGGCGGATGCCTGAGCCCCGTGTGACGCGCAACGAGACGGACGGTTCCGTGCGGACCGAACGCTGAAGGAAAGCTCTTCGATGCATCTGTTCCGCAAGGACGTGCCCCTCCTCGGCCCCACCCGCCGCCATGCCAGCGCGGGCCGGGCCGAAGCCGCCCCGTTCGGGCGCTCGGAGGCCGGCGGTCCCGATGTCGGCGCCTTCACCCTCGACAACGGCCTCGACGTGGTCGTGGTGCCCGATCACCGCGCCCCCGTGGTCACCCACATGGTGTGGTACCGCAACGGCTCGGCCGATGATCCGTTGGGCCAGTCCGGCATCGCCCACTTCCTCGAGCATCTGATGTTCAAGGGCACCGAGCAGCACCCCGTCGGCGCCTTCTCGAAGGCCGTGTCCGGCCTCGGCGGCCAAGAGAACGCCTTCACCAGCTACGACTACACCGCCTATTTCCAGCGCGTGGCCCGCGATCATCTCGAGACCATGATGGCGTTCGAGGCCGACCGGATGACCGGCCTCGTCCTCGACGACGCCGTAGTCGCGCCGGAGCGCGACGTGGTGTTGGAGGAGCGCCGCATGCGGGTCGAGACCGACCCCTCCGCCCAGCTCTCCGAGGCCATGGCCGCCTCCCTGTTCGTGCACCACCCCTACGGCACGCCGATCATCGGCTGGATGCACGAGATCGAGGACCTGAACCGCACCCACGCCCTCGACTATTACAAGCGCTTCTACACCCCCGAGAACGCCATCCTGGTGGTGGCCGGCGACGTGACGCCCGACGACGTCCGCCGCATGGCCGACAAGACCTATGGCCGCGTCACGCCCCAGGGTGCCCGGCCCGTGCGGGTGCGGGCCCGGGAGCCCGAGCCGAAGGCGCTCCGCCGTCTCGCCGTCGCCGATCCGAAGGTCGAGCAGCCGACCCTGCAGCGGCTCTACCTCACGCCTTCCTGCATCACCGCGAAGGACGGCGAGTGCCACGCCCTCGAACTGCTCGCCGAGGTGATGGGCGGCGGCTCGACGTCCTACCTCTACCGCAAGCTCGTCATGGAGCTCGGCGTCGCCGTGAATGCCGGCGCCTGGTACATGGGCTCGGCCATCGACGACACCCGCTTCTCCGTCTACGCCATCCCCGCCGAGGGGATCAGCCTGGAGAAGCTCGAGGAGGAGGTCGACCGCGTCCTGCGGCGCGCGCCGTCCGAGGCCCTCACCCCCGAGGCCATCGAGCGGGCCAAGACCCGCCTCGTGGCCGAGACGGTCTATTCGTCGGACAGCCAGTCGTCGCTCGCTCGCATCTACGGCTCGGCGCTCGCCATCGGCGAGACCATCGAGGAGGTGCGCCGCTGGCCGTCCGACATCGAGGGCGTGACCCAGGCCCGCCTCGCGGCGGTGGCCGAGCGCTACCTCGTCCCGCAGCGTTCCGTCACCGGCTATCTCACCAAGTCCCGCGATACCGAGTCCCGCGACGCCGACGCCTGAACAAGGCGTCCCGCCCGGATTTCAGGGCCGTGGCGCGACGCGCGCGCCGGGCCCGACCCAGCACAACGAGGTTTCCATGACCATGGCTCCCCAACTGGTCGACACCGCCATCCGCTCGGCCAACTCGCCGACGCAGGCCGTGCCCGTCGCCACCGCCGCCGGCATCGAGGCCTGGCACGTCGAATCCCAGGTGGTGCCGCTCATCGCCATCGCCTTCACCTTCGAGGGCGGCGCGGCCCAGGACCCGGAGGGCAAGGCCGGCGTCGCCCAGATGCTGGCCCGCCTCCTCGACGAGGGCGCCGGGGACCTCGTCTCCGATGCGTTCCAGGAGCGCCTCGCGGCGCGTGCCATCGAGCTGTCGTTCCATGCTGGGGCCGATGCGCTGGGCGGCTCCCTCAAGATGCTGGTCAAGCACGCCGACGAGGCCATCGACCTCCTGGCCCTGGCGCTGGCGAAGCCCCGCCTCGACCCCGACGCCATCGAGCGCGTGCGGGCCCAGACCCTCGCCGGCCTGCGCTACCAGCAGAACGACCCCGGCGTGATGGCCTCGCGCCGCTTCTTCGCCGAGGCTTATCGCGGCCATCCCTACGCCCGGCCGTCCTCCGGCACGGCCGAGAGCATCGCCGCCATTACCCGCGACGACCTCGTGGCCATGCACCGCAAGCTCGTCGGCCGCGGCGCCGTGAAGGTCGCGGCAGTGGGCGCCATCGACGCCGCGCGCCTCGCCGATGCCCTGGAGCGTGCCTTCGGCCGTCTCGATCTCGCCGAGCCCCTCACGGCGGTGCCGCAGACCGAGGTGCAGAACCTCGGCCAGCGCCACGTCGTCGATATCGACGTGCCGCAATCGGTCCTGCGCTTCGGCATGGGCGGCGTACCGTGGCGCGACCCCGACTTCATCCCGGCCTACGTGCTGAACCATATCCTCGGCGGCGGCTCCTTCACCTCCCGCCTGTTCCAGGAAGTGCGCGAGAAGCGCGGCCTCGCCTATTCGGTGGGCACCTCCCTCGTCAGCCACCGCGCTTCCGCCATGACCTGGGGCTACACCGCCACCAAGAACGAGCGCGTGGCCGAGGCCCTGTCGGTGATCGGCGACGAGATCGGCCGGCTCATCGCCGAGGGGCCGTCCGACGAGGAATTGCAGAAGGCCAAGGATTACCTCACCGGCTCATACGCGCTGGGCTTCGACACCTCGACGAAGATCGCCCACCAGCTCGCCCAGATCGCCTTCGAGGGCTTGGGCATGGACTATATCGCCCGCCGCAACGACCTCGTCGCCAACGTGACCCAGGCGGACATCCGCCGCGCCGGCGCACGCACCTTCGCCGACGGAAAGATGCTGGTCGTGGCCGCCGGCCGGCCTACAGACTTCTAGGATGGCGCCGGAGGCATGGCGGTTGCTACACTGCGCTCGCCTGCCACTGCTCCCCGGATCCGCGATGCTCTTTGCCCTGCCGACGCTCTTCGCCCGCGCGGCGATCCTACCCCTGGCCCTGGTGATCGCCACACCCGCCCTGGCTCATCCGGGGCACGAGGCGACGACCCTGCAGCAGGGCTTCCTCCATCCCCTCGGCGGCCTCGACCATGTCCTCGCCATGGTGGCCGTAGGGCTCATCGCGGCGCGGATCGGCGGGCGGGCATGCCTCCTCGTGCCGGCGGCGTTCCTCGCCATGATGGCGGTCGGCGGCGCGGCCGGTGCCGCCGGCCTGAGCCTTCCCTACGTGGAGACCGGCATCGCCCTCTCGGTCGTCGTCCTTGGGGCGGTCCTGGCCCTGGGCGCCGTGCCGCCCGTCGCTGGCGCCATGGCGCTGGTTGGGGCGTTCGCGGTGTTTCACGGTTTCGCGCACGGGGCCGAGATGCCCGGCGCCGCCTCGGGGCTGGCCTACGGCCTCGGCTTCCTCATCGCCACCGCGCTTCTCCATGCCGCCGGGCTCGGCCTCGGCTTTACGGTCACGCACCATAAGACTCGCCCGGCGCTTCGGGTTGCCGGGGCAGGCCTTGCCGCCGCTGGCCTGGGTCTCCTCGTCGGGGCGTTCTGAGGGCGCTACACCACGGAATCACGGCCAGGGAATCCGCTTCGGCGCGCCCCCTGAACGGGTCTTGCCGGGCGCCGCCGCCAGCCTCCCGTGGAACAGCAGGCTTCCCGGCGATATGGGAGCGAGCCGGTGGTCGCGCCTGTGCGGGGTCGTAGATGTGAGATGCTGTGCCTGTGCGGGTTCTGCCTGTGCGAAGTCGTGCCGTTCCGTGGGTTCGCGCCGGATCCCGCGGGATCCGCCGCCAGCACAGGCGTGGCGCGGATTCCAGGGGATGGGATCGCCCACCAGCCGAGATAAGGGGATCGCCGTCCAGGCCACCCCGCGGCTTTGTCATTCGCGGCGGCCGGCCCCATCTGATCCCCAACTCTCCTCGCGCCACAGGCCGGACCCGCCCGATGCAACTCACCGGAATCCACCACCTCACCGCCGTCACCGCGCGGGCCGCCGACAACGCGGCGTTCTACACCCGGACGCTGGGCCTGCGGCTGGTGAAGAAGACGGTGAACCAGGACGACGTCTCGGCCTACCACCTGTTCTACGCCGACGGCCTCGCGTCGCCCGGCACGGACCTGACCTTCTTCGATTGGCCGGCGGCGCCCGAGCGGCGCGGCACCAACAGCATCACCCGCACGGGCCTGCGCGTGGCAGGGACGGCATCGGTCGAATGGTGGCGTGCGCACCTCGCCCGGCAGGGCGTCGCCCATGCGGTGCCGGTGGAGCGCGACGGGCGCCTTAGCCTCGATTTCGAGGACGCGGAGGGGCAGCGCTTCCTGCTCGTCGACGATGGCGGCGAGGGCCCGGCCCACCCCTGGGAGCACAGCCCCGTGCCGGCCGAGCACCAGATCCGCGGCCTCGGCCCGATCCGCCTCACCGTGGCACAGGGCGAGCGCACGGAAGCGGTGCTGGCCGACGTTCTGGGGATGAGTCACGACCGCACCTACGAACTGCCGGAGGGCGCCGTCCGTGTCTGGCGCATGGGGGAGGGGGGACCGGCCGCCGAACTCCATCTCCTGTCGCAGCCGGACCTGCCGCCCGCGCGCCAGGGGGCGGGCAGCGTCCACCACGTCGCCTTCCGAATCCCGGATGCGGATTACGCAGCCTGGGCCGACCGCCTGAAGGTGAAGCGCATGCCGACGAGCGGCCCCATCGACCGGTTCTATTTCCAGAGCCTGTATTTCCGCGAGCCCAACGGCATCCTGTTCGAGATCGCCACGGACGGCCCCGGCTTCACCGCCGACGAGCCCCTGGAGACCCTGGGGCAGCATCTGGCACTGCCGCCCTTCCTCGAAGGGCGCCGCGCCGAGATCGAGGCGGGGCTGAAGCCGCTCTGACCCGGCACCCGGGCGCATCCGGAGCCTTTGGATTAATTCAGAGCGATTCCAAACGGTTGCAGCCAAACTGTCCGCACTCGGGTGGTGCGGGGCACCTGCGCGCCCGGACCGTCTTGACGCGGGCGCCGCAGGTGCGAGAAGACCCCGCAAAGCTTCGAGATTCGAGACGGACCCGGCGATGAGTAAGTTCAACGAGGAGCGCGTGCTCTCCGTCCACCACTGGACGGACACCCTGTTCTCCTTCCGCACCACCCGTGATCCCGCCTTCCGCTTCCGCAACGGCGAGTTCGTGATGATGGGCCTCGAGGTCGAGGGCCGTCCGCTGCTGCGCGCCTACAGCGTCGTGTCGGCCAATTACGAGGAGGAGCTGGAGTTCTTCTCCATCAAGGTGCCGAACGGCCCGCTCACCTCGAAGCTGCAGCACCTCAAGGTCGGCGACCCGATCATCGTCGGCAAGAAGCCCACCGGCACCCTGGTGCTCGACAACCTGATGCCGGGCAAGAATCTCTACCTGCTCGGCACCGGCACCGGGCTCGCCCCGTTCATGTCGATCATCAAGGACCCGGAGACCTACGAGCGCTTCGAGAAGGTCGTCCTCGTTCACGGCTGTCGGCAGGTCCAGGAACTCGCCTACGGCGAGACCATCACGCAGGATCTGCCGAACCACGAGTTCCTCGGCGAGGTGATCAGCGCCGGTCTGATCTACTATCCGACGGTGACGCGCGAGCCTTTCCGCAACCGCGGCCGCATCACCGACCTGATGACCTCCGGCAAGCTGTTCGAGGATATCGGCCTGCCGCCGATGTCGGTGGAGAACGACCGCTTCATGCTCTGCGGCTCGCCCGACATGATCCGCGACACCCGCCAGCTCCTCACCGATGGGGGCTACGAGGAGGGAAATCACGGCGAGGCCGGCCACTACGTCATCGAGAAGGCGTTCGTGGAGAAGTGAGCGGCCGCGCCGTCTTCGTCGCCGGCGCCGGGACCGAGATCGGCAAGACCTACGTCACCGCGGCCCTGACCCGGTGCCTGCGGGCGCAGGGGCACGGAATCCGCACCCTCAAGCCCGTGGCGAGCGGGGTGCCGCCCGTCGATGATCCGGCGTTTCGGCAAAGCGACACGGCGATCCTCCTGGAGGCGCAGGGGCTCGGCCTCACGCCCGGCAGCGTCGCCGCCTGCTCGCCCTGGCGCTTCACCGCGCCCCTCGCCCCCGATCTCGCCGCCGCGCGCGAAGGCCGGACCCTGGCCCTGGCCGATCTCGTCGCCTGGTGCCGGACCGAGATGAGCGCGGCGCCGCCGGGCACGACACTGCTGATCGAGGGCGTCGGCGGCCTCATGAGTCCGGTGACGGACGACCACACCGGCCTCGACTGGCTCAAGGCCCTGTCCGTGCCCGCCCTCCTCGTCTCCGGCTCCTATCTCGGCGCCATCAGTCATGCGCTGACGGCCGCCGAGACCCTGCGCGGCCATGGGGTGGCCTTGCGCGGGGTCGTCGTGTGCGAGAGTCCGGACGCCCCGACGGGTCTGGAGACGGTGGCGTCGGCCATCCGCCGGCACGTCGCCGTTCCGGTCCACGGGATCGCGCGCGGTGGCATCTGTTCCGACGATCTCGCCGCGCTGATCCGGACGGACGCGTAAGAGGCTCAGCCGGACCTGCGTGACACGTCCGGATGCTCGCTCTCATCCCTGGACGCAGGCCCTCGATCCTCCTACCTCGGCGGGGAAGAGGCGTCGCCGAGGCGCCCTGCCGGAGATCCGAACTTGTCCCAAGATCAGACCCGGTCGCGAGATCGGACCCGGACGGGGCAGGCGGGGCTCGCGCGCCCGGCCGCGCTCGTCGGCGCCCTCGGCATCGTCTACGGCGATATCGGCACGAGCCCGCTCTACGCCTTCAAGGAGGCGGTGCGGGCGGCGAGCGCCGGCGCCCCGCCGACCCCCATCGCCGTCACGGGCGCGGTGTCGCTGATCCTGTGGGCGCTGATCCTCATCGTCTCCATCAAGTACGCGGTGCTGATCCTGCGGGCCGACAACCGGGGCGAGGGCGGCATCGTCGCCATGCTGGCGCTCCTCGGGGCGCGCCACGCGAAACCGGGCTCGTGGGCCGGCGTGCTCCTCGTCGTCGGCCTCGTCGGCGCGGCGCTTCTGTATGGCGATGGGGCGATCACGCCGGCCATCTCGGTGCTGAGCGCCGTCGAGGGCCTGAAGGTCGATGCGCCCGGCCTGTCGCGCTTCGTCGTCCCCATCACCCTGGCGATCCTGGTCGGGCTGTTCCTCGTCCAGAGCAAGGGGGTGGCCTTCATCGGGCGCATCTTCGGGCCCGTCATGCTGGTCTGGTTCCTCGTCCTCGCGCTCATGGGACTCGGCGGCATCGTGCACGCGCCGCAGATCCTCGGCGCGGTGAACCCCCTGCGCGCCGTCGATTTCCTGCTGCATGCCGGCTGGCACGTCAGCTTCGCCATGCTGGGCGCGGCGTTCCTGGCGGTGACCGGCGGCGAGGCGATGTACGCCGATCTCGGGCATTTCGGCGCCGGCCCGATCCGGGTCTCGTGGTTCGGCCTCGTGCTGCCGGCCCTCGTCATCCACTATTTCGGGCAGGGCGCGCTCCTGCTCGCCGAGCCCGACGCCCTCGAGAACCCGTTCTACCGGCTTGCCCCCGACTGGGCGCATTATCCGCTCATCGGGCTCGCGACGCTCGCCACCGTCATCGCCTCGCAGGCGATCATCTCGGGCGCGTTCTCACTGACCCAGCAATCGATCCAGCTCGGATTCCTGCCGCCCATGCGGGTGGTGCACACCGCCCGGCACGAGCGCGGGCAGATCTACGTGCCGGTGGTGAACTGGCTGCTCGCGGCCGCCACCATCAGCGCCGTGCTGATCTTCGGCTCGTCCGATGCCCTGGCGGGGGCCTACGGCATCGCCGTGTCCTCGCTCATGGCCATTACCACCCTGCTGGCCGCCCTCGTGGCGTTGAAGTGGGGCTACAACCCCGTGGCGGTCTTCGCCGTCAACGGGTTCTTCCTCGCCATCGATCTCGTGTTCCTCAGCGCCAACAGCGTGAAGCTGTTCGAGGGCGGCTGGTTTCCGCTCCTACTGGCCGGCCTCGTCGCGTTCCTGATGCTGACCTGGCGCAAGGGCACCCAACTGGTGGAGGCGGCGCGGGTCCATCTGCGCCAGCCCGAGGCCGAGTTCCTTGAGCAGCTGCGCCGCGATCCCCCGCTCATCCTGCCGGGCCGCGCCGCCTTCCTGTCCTCGGCGACGAGCGGCATCCCGCTCCACATGTCCCGCTTCGTCGAGCGGTCCCACGCCCTGCACAAGCGCATCCTCATCATCACCGCCCTCTACGAGGAGGCGCCGGTGGTGCCCCGCGACGGGCGGGCCGAGGTCTCGGCAGTGACGCCGGACATCACCCGGCTGACCCTGCGGTACGGCTTCATGGAGGATGCGTCGATCCCCGAGGGGCTGGCCTGCGCCGTCGAGGCCGGCAAGCTGCCGGCCGAATGGGTGGAGGATATCACGATCTTCATCGGCCACGAGACCATCATCCCGAAGAGCGACCATCGCGGCATGGCCGATTGGCGCGAGGGCCTGTTCGCGTTCCTCCTGCGCAACGCCGAGCGCACGGGCGCGCATTTCTGCGTGCCGACCCGCCAGCTCGTGGAAGTCGGGACCGAGATCGAGATCTGATGCGGCGCCCGGTCGAGGGGCGATGAGAATCGAAGCTGCGCGCCCGGGATTTGCGCCGAAGCAGGGGCACCGCCGCGGCGGGCACGGGTTTGTGCCCTTGCGAGGCGCCGCCAAGGGCCGCAAGAAGAAGCCTGAACGCCCCATCTCAAGTCCGGACCCGTGATCGTATGCCCGAACTCGCCCCCAAGGCCCTGGCGATCCGCCTGCGCCAGCAGGCGATCCTGTCCGATTTCGGCGTCGAGGCCCTGCGGGCCACGGAGTTGCTGCCCCTACTCCAGCGGGCCACGGAACTCTGCGCCGAAGGCATGGAGGCCCAGTTCTGCAAGGCGCTGGAATACAAGCCGTATCAGGATTGCCTCCTCGTCTGCGCCGGCGTCGGCTGGGCGGCGGATGCCGTCGGCACGGCCATCATCGGGGCGGACCTCGCCTCGCCGGCCGGCTACGCCCTCAAGACCGGCCGGCCGGTGATCTCGAATCACCTCCAGGACGAGACGCGGTTCCGTACGCCGAAGCTCATGGCCGACCACGGCATCCGCCGGGCCATCAACGTGCTCATCGCCAACCGCGACGGCAATTACGGCGTCCTGGAAGTCGACGACACCCGCGAGGGCCAGTTCGAGGAGGCGGACATCGCCTTCATGCAGGGCTTCGCCAACCTCGTCGGCGGCGCCATCGAGCGCCAGCGCGCCGAGGCCCGGCTCAAGGCCGCCGTGGAGCGTCAGGAACTCCTGTCCCGGGAGATGAGCCACCGAGTGAAGAACAGCCTCGCGGTGGTGGCGGGCTTCCTCGGGCTCCAGGCGCGGGGCTCCGACAACGAGGACGTGAAGGCGGCGCTCGCCGACGCCCGCACCCGGGTCGAGGCGGTGGCCCAGGTTCACGACCAGCTCTGGCGCCAGCCGAGCCTGGAGGCCATCGACGTCGCGGGGTTCCTCGAGGCGCTCTGCGCCCGCCTGCAGGAGAGCGCACCGCACCACACCCTGGTCTGCCGGGCGCAGACGGTGAACATCCCGGCGGACCTCGCGATCCCGCTCGGCCTGTTCGTCAACGAGCTCGTGACCAACGCCATCAAGTACGCCTACCCGGAGGGTGCCGGCGAGATCCGCATCACGGTCCGCGACGTCGGCGCGGACGACGGTGCTGCGGGCGGCCTCCACCTCTCCGTCTGCGACGACGGCGTCGGCCTGCCGGATGGGTTCGACCCGACGGCGCCGCGCCGCGCCAGCCTCGGCATGCGGATCGTCAACAGCCTCGCGCGCCAACTCGGCGGCCCCCTCGAAATCGCCACCGATCGCCCGGGCGCGCATTTCTCCCTACGGATCGCTCCCACCATGGCCGACTGACGGCCCGGCGAGTCGCCTTCGCCGCCCGGTTCCGGGCGGCGAAAGTCGGGTCTCGGTTCGCCCCCGGTCAGTCGTCCGACGCAGCCGAGGCGGCCGTCAGGGCCGTCATGTTGACGATGCCCCGCACGGTGGTGGTGGGCGTGAGAATGTGCACGGGTTTCGCCGCGCCGAGCAGGATCGGGCCGATGGAGACGCCCTGGCCGGACACAACCTTGAGGGCGTTGAAGGTGATGTTGGCGGCCCCGAGATTGGGCATGATCAGCAGGTTGGCCTCGGCACTCAAGGTGGTCTCCGGCTTGAGCCGGGTGAGGATCGTCCGGCTCAGGGCCGCGTCGGCCGGCATCTCTCCGTCGATCTCGAGGTCGGGCGCGCGGGCGCGGATGAGCGCGAGGGCGTCCCGCATCTTGCGGGCTTCCGCGTCGTCGGCGCTGCCGAAGCTCGAATGCGACACCAGGGCGACGCGCGGGGTCTGGCCGAAGCGGCGCATCTCGGCCGCCGCCAGCACCGTCATCCCGGCGATTTCCTCCGCGCTCGGATCGGCGTGGATGTAGGGATCGCAGATGAAGACCGTGTGGCGCGGCAGCTGCAGCAGGCCCATGGCGGCCAGGTGTTCGGCACCCGCTGCCCGGCCGATCACCTCGGAGACCTGGGTCAGGTGTCCGGCATAGGGGCCGAGGGTGCCGCAGAGCAGGCCATCCACCCGGCCCTCGCGGAGCATGGTCGCGGCGGCGCGGGTGGCGTTCCCCTCCGCTCCCACCACCTCGACGGTCTCGCCGACCTTGAGGCGCAGGCTCAGGGACTTGATCCGGGCCGCGATGACATCGGAGCGGCCGACGAGCACAGGGAACGCCAGGCGCTCGTCGACCACCACCTGCGCGGCGCGCAGCACCCGGTCGTCCTCGCCCTCGGCGAAGGCGACCCGCTTGAGGCCGGATTCGGAGGCCGCCGCGAAGACCGGCTGCATCACCGTGCCGGAGGTGTAGACGAAGCGCTGGAGCGAGCGGCGGTAGGCGTCGAGATCGGCGATGGGCCGGGCAGCGACGCCGCTGTCCATGGCGGCCTTGGCGACGGCGGGCGCGACGGAGGTGATGAGGCGCGGATCGAACGGGCGCGGGATGAGGTAGTCCGGGCCGAAGCTCAGGTCCTGCGCGCCGTAGGCGGCGCTGACCACGTCGGAGGATTCGGCGTGGACGAGGTCCGCGATGGCGCGCACGGCGGCGAGCTTCATCGCCTCGTTGATCTCGGTGGCGCCGACATCGAGGGCGCCGCGGAAGATGAACGGGAAGCACAGGACGTTGTTGACCTGGTTCGGGTAGTCCGAGCGGCCTGTGGCCATGAGGCAGTCCGGCCGCACGGAGCGGGCGAGATCGGGCAGGATCTCCGGATCGGGGTTGGCGAGCGCCAGGATGATGGGCCTCTCCGCCATGCCGGCGACCATCTCGGGCTTCAGCACGCCGCCCTGCGACACGCCGAGGAAGATGTCCGCCCCCACGATGGCGTCACCCAGGGTGCGGGCCTGGGTGTCCCGCGCGTAGGCCGCCTTCTGCTCGTCGAGGGCGCCGAGGCGGTCCGTGGAGATCACCCCGCGGCTGTCGCAGACGAGGATGTTCTCACGGGCCAGTCCGAGGCCGACGAGGATGTTGAGGCAGGCGATGGCCGCCGCACCGGCGCCCGAACAGACGAGGCGGACCTGCTCGATGGGTTTGCCCACCACCTGCAGGGCGTTGAGCAGGGCGGCGGCCGCCACGATGGCGGTGCCGTGCTGGTCGTCGTGGAACACCGGGATCTTCATCCGCTCGCGCAGGCGGGTCTCGATGGTGAAGCACTCGGGGGCCTTGATGTCCTCGAGGTTGATGCCGCCGAAGGTCGGCTCCAGCTTGGCGATGATCTCGATGAGCTTCTCGGGATCGGTCTCGTCGATCTCGATGTCGAACACGTCGATGCCGGCGAACTTCTTGAACAGGCAGCCCTTGCCCTCCATCACGGGCTTGCCGGCGAGCGCACCGATGTTGCCCAGGCCCAGCACGGCGGTGCCGTTGGTGATCACGGCGACGAGGTTGCCGCGCGAGGTCAGGCTGTAGGCCTCCTCCGGGTCGTGCTTGATCGCCATGCAGGCGGCCGCGACGCCGGGCGAGTAGGCGAGCGCGAGGTCGCGCTGGGTCGACATGTCCTTGGTCGGCTGGACCGAGATCTTACCGGGCGTGGGAAAGCGGTGATAGTCGAGGGCGGCGCGCTCCAGGGCGGCCTCGGTGCCCGCATCGGCATTGGCGACGGCGCCGGGCGCCCGCAGGTCTGCTTCGTTGCTCATGATCTCGTACGGTCCACGCGTCGGTTGCTGATGGGGGACGCGAGGAGGCCGGTCGCGGGCCACACCCCCTGTCCGTGCTCGGCACGGCCGTCCCCGTCCCCCGTGCCACATGGCACGGAGGCTGGGTCGTCCTGTCGGCGCGGCCCCCAAATGGGTCGCCGCGCCGGTTCGATAAGGTCAGTGGGCCTTCTTGGGCCCGTCCTTCCTGGGCATGTAGAGGTCGGTGATGGTGCCCTCGAAAGCTTCGGCCGCCAGCCCGATCGTCTCCGACAGGGTCGGGTGCGGGTGGATGGTCAGGCCGATATCCTCGGCATCCGCACCCATCTCGATGGCGAGGGCCGCCTCCGCGATGAGGTCGCCGGCCGACGGGCCGACGATGCCGCAGCCGAGGATGCGGTCGGTCTCGGGGTCGAACAGCACCTTGGTCAGGCCCTCTTCGCGGCCGAGCGCCAGGGAGCGCCCGGAGGCCGCCCACGGGAACACGCCCTTGCCGACCTTGATGCCCTTCGCCTTGGCCTCGTTCTCCGTCATGCCGACCCAGGCCACCTCCGGGTCGGTGTAGGCCACCGAGGGGATCACCTTGGCGTCGAAGACGCTGCTCTTGCCCGCCGCCACCTCGGCCGCGACCTTGCCCTCGTGCGTCGCCTTGTGGGCCAGCATCGGCTGGCCGACCACGTCGCCGATGGCGAAGATGTGGGGCACGTTGGTGCGCATCTGCTTGTCGACGGCGATGAAGCCGCGCTCGTCCACGGCGACGCCCGCCGCCTCCGCGCCGATGCGCTTGCCGTTCGGGCGCCGCCCCACCGAGACCAGCACTTTGTCGAAGATGTCGGTCGCCGGCGCGGTACCGCCCTCGAACGACACCTTCAGGCCCTCCGGCGTCGCCGCGACGGCCGTGACCTTGGCCTTGAGGTGGATGGCCTCGTACTGCTTCTGGATCCGCTTCATCAGCGGCGTGACCATATCCTTGTCGGCACCGGGGATGATCTGGTCCATCAGCTCGACGATGGTCACCTTGGAGCCGAGCGCGTGGTAGACGGTGGCCATCTCCAGCCCGATGATGCCGCCGCCGATCACGAGCAGGCGGGCCGGCACGCCGTCGAGTTCGAGCGCCCCCGTCGAGTCGATGACGCGCGGGTCGTCGTGCGGGATGAACGGCATCTGCACCGGCTCGGAGCCGGCGGCGATGATGGCGTGGTCGAAGCCGATCACGCGGGTCCGGCCCTCGTGCTCCACCGCGACCTGGTTCGGACTGACGAAGCGGGCCTCGCCCGTCACCACCGTGACCTTGCGCTGCTTGGCGAGACCCGAGAGGCCGCCGGTGAGGCGCTTGACCACGCCGTCCTTCCATTCGCGCAGCTTGTCGATGTCGATCTGCGGCGCGGTGAAGGAGATGCCGTGCGCCGCCATGGCGTGGCTCTCGTCGATGACCTTCGCGGCGTGCAGCAGGGCCTTCGACGGAATGCAGCCGACGTTGAGGCAGACGCCGCCGAGACTGGGCCAGCGCTCGACGAGCACCACCGACTGGCCGAGATCGGCCGCCCGGAACGCGGCGGTGTAGCCGCCGGGCCCGGCGCCGATGACGAGCACCTGCGCCCGCATCTCCTCGCCGGAGACCGGCGCCGCGCCCTTCGGTGCGGCGGCCTCGGCGGCACCGTGGCCGCCCTGGGTCGCGGCCGAGCCGTAGCCGGCCTGGCCTTCGCCCGGTGCGTGGGCTGCGGCGGCGCCCGTGCCGGCCGGGCTCGGCTTCGGCGTGCCCGTCGCGGCGGCGGCCTCGGCCATCACCAGGATCAGGTCGCCCTGGCTGACCGTGTCGCCCGCCTTGATCCGCACCTCGGCCACCGTGCCGGCAACCGGGGACGGGATGTCCATGGTGGCCTTGTCGGATTCCAGCACGACGATGACGTCGTCGACGGAAATCACGTCGCCGGGGCTGACGCTGACCTCGATGACGGGCACGTTCTTGAAGTCGCCGATATCCGGCAGATGGATGCTGTTGCTGCTCATCGTGTCACCTCACTTGAGTTCGCGCTGGCCGGGTCTCGTCAGACGACGAGGCGCCGGACGTCCTCGAGGACGTGGGCGAGGTGGCGGGCGAAGCGCGCGGCGAGCGCGCCGTCGATGACGCGGTGGTCGTAGGAGAGGGAGAGCGGCACGATCAGGCGCGGCTTGAACTCCGTGCCGTTCCAGACCGGCGTCATCTTGGAGCGGGCGACGCCCAGGATGGCGACCTCGGGGGCGTTGACGAGCGGCGTGAAGGACGTGCCGCCGATGCCGCCGAGGCTGGAGATCGAGAAGGTCGCGCCCTGCATGTCGGCGGCGCTGAGCTTGCCGTCGCGGGCTTTCGCCGAGATCGCGCCGAGATCGCGGCTGATCTCGACGATGCCCTTGCGGTCGGCATCCTTGATCACCGGGACCACGAGGCCTTCCGGCGTGTCCACCGCCACGCCGATGTTGTAGTATTGCTTGAGGATCAGCGCGTCCTTCTCGGGCGAGAGCGAGGCGTTGAACTCGGGGTGCTTGCGTAAGCCAGAGACCGCCGCCTTGATCAGGAAAGCCAGCAGGGTAACGCGGTAGCCCTTGTCCTTGAGTTCCTTGCCCGCGTTGTCGAGTTCCTTGCGGTAGGCGTCAGTCTCGGTGATGTCCGATTCGTCCTGGTGGGTGACGAGCGGCACGTTGAGCCAGGACCGGTGCAGGTGCGCGCCGGAGATCTTCTTGATCCGCGACAGGGGCCGGGTCTCGGTGGGGCCGAACTTCGAGAAGTCCACGGCCGGGATCTCGGGGATGCCCATCCCGCCGCCCGAGAACGCGGCCGTGCCTGAGGCGCCGGGCGCCTGCGCGGCGGAGCGCGTGAGGTGACCCTTCACGTCCTCCTTGGTCACCCGACCCTTCTCGCCGGTGCCCTTGATGGTGGTGAGGTCGATCCCGAGTTCGCGCGCCAGGCGGCGGACGCCCGGGCTGGCATGGACCTGGGAGAAGTCCGGAATGCTGCCGGCGGGGGCTGCCGGGGCGGGGCTCGGAGCGGCGTTCGGGGCCGGCTCCTGCTTGGCGAGCAGTGCGGCGCTGTCGGCGCCCGCGGGCGCGTCGGCGGCCTTCTCGGCCGCGGCGGTGTCGCCCTTGGCGCCCTCGCCCTTGAACACGAGGAGCGGCGAACCCTCGCTCACCTTGTCGCCGAGCTTGACCAGGATCCGCTCCACCACGCCCGCGCTCGGCGAGGGCACGTCCATGGTCGCCTTGTCGGATTCGAGCGAGACCAGCGGATCGTCGGGCCCGATCGTGTCGCCCTCCTTCACGTGGATCTCGATGATCGGGATGTCCTTGAAGTCGCCGATGTCCGGAATCTGGATCTCGATACCCACTGCGCAATCTCCCTGGTTGAGTCGGAGCCTCTCGCGGGCTCCCTCGTGCGGTCCGTCGATGGAAAGGGTCGGGAAGTCTCAAGGCGTCGGCCGCCGGGATGCGGCGGCCGACGGGGCGCGGATCAGACGGTCCAGGGTGCCGGCCGGTCCGTGTCGATGCCGTACTTGGCGATGGCGTCGGCCACCGTCTGGGCCGGGATCACACCCTCCTCGGCGAGGCTGTGCAGGGCCGCCACCACGACCCAGTGCCGGTTGACCTCGAAGAAGTCGCGCAGGCGGGCCCGGTAATCCGAACGGCCGAAGCCGTCGGTGCCGAGCACTCGGTAGCGTCCCGGAACCCAGGTGCGGATCTGGTCGGCGAACAGGCGCATGTAGTCGGTGGCGGCGACCACCGGGCCGGTGCGACCCGAGAGGCAGGTCTCGACGTGCGAGAGGCGCTTGCCCTCCAGGGGGTGGAGCAGGTTCCAGCGCTCCGCCGCCATGGCGTCGCGGCGCAGCTCCGTGAAGCTCGGGCAGCTCCAGATGTCGGATGCGATCCCGAAATCCTGCTCCAGCAGGTCTGCCGCCGCGATGACCTCGCGCAGGATGGTGCCCGAGCCCAGCAGCTGCACCCGGTGGCCCTTGGTCTTTTCCGCAGGGCCTTCCTTGAACAGGTACATCCCCTTGATGATGCCGGCCTCCGCGCCCTCGGGCATGCCCGGGTGCTCGTAGTTCTCGTTCATCACGGTGATGTAGTAGAACACGTCCTCCTGCTCGGCATACATCCGGCGCAGGCCGTCCTGCACGATCACGGCGACTTCGTAGGAGAAGGTCGGGTCGTAGGAGACGCAGTTCGGGATGGTCGACGAGATGAGGTGGCTGTGGCCGTCCTCGTGCTGCAGGCCCTCGCCGTTCAGGGTGGTGCGCCCGGCGGTGCCACCGATGAGGAAGCCGCGCGCGCGCATGTCGCCCGCCGCCCAGGCCAGATCGCCGACCCGCTGGAAGCCGAACATCGAGTAGTAGACGTAGAACGGGATCGTCGGCGCGTCGGAGTGCGAGTAAGAGGTCGCGGCCGCGATCCAGGACGACATCGCGCCCGGCTCGTTGATGCCCTCTTGGAGCATCTGACCGTTCTTGTCCTCCTTGTAGTACATCAGTTGGTTGGCATCTTCCGGCCGGTAGAGTTGGCCCACCTGGGAGAAGATGCCGAACTGGCGGAACATGCCCTCCATGCCGAAGGTGCGGCTCTCGTCGGGCACGATCGGCACGATGCGCTTGCCGATGTTCTTGTCGCGCAGCAGCGTGTTGAGGATACGCACGAACGCCATGGTGGTGGAGATCTCGCGGCCCGCGGTCTCCTTGAGCTGGGCCGAGAACGCCGAGAGTGGCGGGATCTCCAGGGCATGCGACTTCCGACGCCGCAGGGGGAGGGGACCACCCAGTGCCTCGCGCCGGGCCATGAGGTAGCGGTGCTCGGGGCTGCCTTCGGGGAACCGGATGAAGGGGATCTCCTTCAGCTGGTCGTCGGTGAGGTCGATTTGGAAGCGGTCGCGGAACTGGCGGAGCACCGCCTCGCCCATCTTCTTCTGCTGGTGGGTGATGTTCTGAGCCTCGCCCGACTCGCCCATGCCGTAGCCCTTGACGGTCTTGGCGAGGATGAGGGTCGGTTGGCCCTTGTGCTTGGAGGCGGCGCTGTAGGCCGCGAACACCTTGCGCGGGTCGTGGCCGCCGCGGGTCAGGCGCCAGATGTCGTCGTCGGTCCAGTCGGCCACCAGGGCCGCCGTCTCCGGATACTTGCCGAAGAAGTGCTCGCGCACGTAGGCGCCGCTCTTCGACTTGAAGTCCTGATACTGGCCGTCGACGCATTCCTCCATGAGGCGCGCCAGCATGCCGGTGCTGTCCTTCTGGATCAGGGCGTCCCAGCCCGAACCCCACAGCACCTTGATGACGTTCCAGCCGGCCCCCCGGAAATCGGCCTCGAGTTCCTGGACGATCTTGCCGTTGCCGCGCACCGGCCCGTCGAGGCGCTGCAGGTTGCAGTTGATGACGAAGACGAGGTTGTCGAGTTTTTCACGCGCGGCCAGGGCAATCGCACCCAGGCTCTCGGGCTCGTCCATCTCGCCGTCGCCCATGAAGGCCCAGACCTTGCGGCCGTCGGTCTTGGCGAGGTCGCGGTGGTGCAGGTAGCGCAGGAAGCGGGCCTGGTAGATCGCCATCAGGGGGCCGAGGCCCATGGAGACCGTGGGGAACTGCCAGAAATCCGGCATCAGCCAGGGATGCGGATAGGAGGAGAGACCCTTGCCGCCGACTTCCTGGCGGAACCCGAGGAGCTGCTCCTCGGTCAGGCGCCCTTCGAGGAAGGCGCGGGCGTAGACGCCGGGCGAGGAATGACCCTGCACGTAGATGAGGTCGCCGCCGTGGTCGGCGTTGGCCCCGCGCCAGAAATGCATGAAGCCGGTGTCGTAGAGGGTGGCGGCCGACTGGAAGCTGGCGATATGGCCGCCGAGCTCCGAGGAATCCTTGTTGGCCCGCAGGATGATCGCGATGGCGTTCCAGCGGATCGCCGAGCGGATGCGGTGCTCGATGGCCCGGTCGCCCGGATGCGGATCCTGGTTCTGGGGCAGAATCGTGTTCAGATACGCAGTGTTGGCCGAGTACGGGACCGGGGCGCCCTTCTTGCGGGCTCCGTCGATGACTTGCTCGATCAGGTAATGCGCCCGCTCCGGCCCGTCGACGTCGAGGACGCCATCGAGTGAGTCGAGCCATTCCTGCGTCTCGACGGGATCGAGGTCGCGGCTACGCTCCATGGTATCCTCCCTAGTGTTTCTTGAGCGGATCAGACGCGTTTGCCCGCTCTTTGTCAGTATGATTTTGCAGGAAGTGGACCAAGTCCAGTCCATTTAAATTAAATCACTGAAACAATGACTTGAATGATTTTTGGGTTTTGCGGCAGTGCGGCATCCCGCACGTATTGTCCGGCCCCTGTCCGAAACTTCGGACAGGGGCGTGCGTCACGCAGAATGGAGGGCGCGCAATCGCGGAGCCGCGGAATTCGGCTGTTTTGATCGAATCGGGCACGTGCGAGCCCAGCCGGAGGTGGGTGCTCCCGAAAGACCGGCGCGTGGTCGGCGCCTCAGCGCCGCATGGTCAGGCGGCGAGGGCCAGGGCCCGGGTCACGGTGGAGCGCAGATCCGCGAGGGAGAAAGGCTTGGTGAGCACATCGGTGACGATGGCGTCGAGGCCGCGCGCGCGCTCGCGCTGATCGGCGAAGCCCGTCATCAGCAGGATGGTGAGGTTGGGAAAATCGCGCTTGGCCGCCAGTGCCAGGGCGATCCCGTCCATCAGCGGCATGCGGATGTCCGTGAGCATCAGATCGAAGGCGCCGTCGGCTTCGATGAGACGGTCGAGCCCGTCGCTGCCATCGGTGGCGGTGACCACGGCATGGCCATCGATCTCCAGGCCCCGCTTGAGGAATCCCCGGACCGTCTCTTCGTCATCCACGAGCAGGATGCGCGCCATCGTTCGTCAGGTTCTCTCGCAAGGGAAGGGATTTCAGTCACGCAAGCGAGTGGGCGCCCTGTCAAGGGACAGAGCGCCACACGGATGCGCCTGCGGACTTTTTTTCGTGCCGGGACCGTAGTCTTCGCCGGGTGGTCCGCTCCGGCGACCGTCCCTCGATCAGGTGCCGCCGAACAGGTCCGCTTCGGGGCTGTCGTAATCCACGAGGCCGACGAAGGGCAATTGCCGGTAGGCGTGCGCCACGTCCATGCCGTAGCCGACCACGAAGACGTCGGGGCAGGTGAAACCGACGAAGTCGGCGTCGATGGTGACGGCGCGCTTGCCCGGCTTCTCGAGGAGCACGGCCGTGAGCACCCGCTTGGCCCCGCGCGCCATCAGCAGATCCTTGGCGAACACGATGGTCCGGCCGGATTCGAGGATGTCGTCGATGAGCAGCACGTCGCGCCCGCGCACCTCGCTCTCGACGTCGCGCAGGATCTCGACCTGTCCCGACGAGACCGTGGCGGTGCGGTAGCTCGACAGATGGACGAACTCCGCCTGCGGCTCCAGACCGGCCCGGTGCAGGGCGCGCAGGAGATCGGCGGCGAACATGAAGCTGCCCTTGAGCACCGCCACCACCAGGAGGTTCTGGGGCTTGGCCGCCGCGATGGCGGCGGCGAGTTCCTCGGTGCGCCGGGCGATGGCGGCTTCGTCGAACAGGACGCGGACGCGTCGGGAAGGAGTCGTCATGGACACCTCATATCACGGGTGGCCGCGGGTGCCATCGGTTTTGGCGACCGCGTCGGCCCGTTGCACCGAAGGGGCTTGCGAGAAACGCACGTGGATCGCGCGCGCCTCGGCGGGCGGCGCCGACAGGCTGGCCCGGAACCGCGCGGTCTCGCGGTTCTCGAGGCTGCGGCGCGGCGGGACCACGCTCCAGCGATACAGGGGCTGGTCGCGCCCGTCCCGCACCTCGATCTCGATGGGGGGGACCGCCGCGCCGTCCGCCGCCACCCCGACCACGTCGCCCTCGACCACGAGCTGGGCGCCGTCGCCTTGCGTCTGAAAAGCGACCACGTCGCGCAGGTCGAGGCCGCGGAGATTCACCGGCAGGCCGATGCGGGCGTAGAGCCCGGCGGTCTGGGGCATCGCCCGCACCACGGTCGTGCGTCCGAGAACCGCGAGGCCGAGCCCGGCCACCACGGACAGGCCGATGGCGGCGGTGGGCGAGAAGCGTGGCCGCCCGACGGACTTGACCGGGGCCTTCGGTCTCGGGCGAGCGCGTGGCTCGGAGGGGAGCGCCTCCGCCGTGGCCGATGCGGGCCCGGAATCGGATGCCCCTGTCTCTTCCGCCATCGCCGCCTCCCAGGCGTCGAGGGAGGCCTGGGCCTCGGCCCGCGCCTTGGCGTCCTCCGGGCCGGCCTGGACCGCCTCCATCATGGCGGCCGTCATCTCGGCCTCGAGGGCGGCCGCGACATCGTCCGGGGAGATGAACCAGGTCTCGCGGCAGGCCGCGCAACGCACGGAGCGTCCCTCCGCGCCGACGCGATCGGTGTCGATCACATATTCGCTTGCACAGGATGGGCAGACGATCAGCATGGCGAATCGGCGCCCCGGGGTCTCGATCGGCAGTTGCCGGCTCGGTCAAAAAGACTCACACGGTTCTGCGCGAACGCGGTTAACCATCCGTGAAGCGGTGGCGCCGGACGCGTGCGCCGCGTTCCCGAGGGGATGCGCGACCGCAATCGGGCAAGCGTGATGAGGCAAGAGCGCGTGATGGGGCAAGAGTGATGGGGTGCGCGTGGCGGATCGGGTGAACACGGGCAGCCTGCTGTCCGGGGCGGAAGAGCCGGTGGTCCAGTTCGAGAATGTCGGGATGCGCTACGGCCTCGGTCCGGAGGTGCTCAGCGACGTGAGCTTCCAGATCGCGCCGCGCTCGTTCCAGTTCCTCACGGGGCCGTCGGGGGCGGGCAAGACCACGCTCCTGCGCCTCATCCTCCTGTCGGTGCGCCCGACGCGGGGACTGGTCTCGGTGTTCGGCGAGGAGGTCAGCGGCATCTCCAGCGAGGCGCTGACGGGCCTGCGCCGGCGCATGGGCGTGGTGTTCCAGGATTTCCGCCTCCTCGACCATCTCACCACCTACGAGAACGTCGCGCTCCCCCTGCGCGTCCAGGGCCGGGCCGAGACGAGCTACCGGGCCGAGGTGGTCGAATTGCTGCGCTGGGTCGGCCTCGGCGAGCGCATGCACGTGTTGCCGCCGCTCCTGTCGGGCGGCGAGAAGCAGCGCGCCGCCATCGCGCGCGCCCTCATCGCGCGACCCGAACTGCTCCTCGCCGACGAGCCCACGGGCAACGTCGATCCGGGGCTGGGACGGCGCCTCTTGCGCCTGTTCATCGAGCTCAACCGCCTCGGGACCTCCGTGCTCATCGCCACCCACGATTTCGCCCTGATGGATCTCGTCGATGCCCGCCGGCTGGTGCTCGGCGACGGCCGCCTCGCCGTGGAGCGTCCATGAGCCGATCCGTCGCCCCCGCCGCCAGCCGACCCGTTTCCCCGCCGCGCACGGCGTCGCCTCCGCCGAGCCCGCTGCCCGCGACCCTGCGGCGCAACGCCCCCCTCGTCCCGACGGATTCCTCGGCGAGCCGGGCGCTCGCCGCCGTCATCGCCATCCTCACCTTCCTCGCCGCCCTGTGCGCGGGGGCCGCCGAGATCGTGGCCTCCAGCG
Source organism: Methylobacterium sp. Leaf87 (assembly GCF_001422775.1). Taxonomy (NCBI): domain Bacteria; kingdom Pseudomonadati; phylum Pseudomonadota; class Alphaproteobacteria; order Hyphomicrobiales; family Methylobacteriaceae; genus Methylobacterium; species Methylobacterium sp. Leaf87. The sequence goes on from NZ_LMMI01000060.1 coordinate 115,459, forward strand.
CCGACCAGTGGCAGGGCGCGGTCGCCCAGGAAGTGACGATCCAGGTCCGCCCGAGCCCCGGGCGCGACCTCGACGCCGACGTCGCCCGGGCGGAAAGCCTGGCCAAGGCAACGCCCGGCATCGCCGCCGCCCGGGTGTTCTCGAAGGCCGAGGCCGAGCGGCTGCTCGAGCCCTGGCTCGGCAGCGGCCTCGATCTGTCCGACCTGCCGGTGCCGCGCCTCGTCACCCTGCGCCTCGCCGAATCCGCCCGGCCCGACCTGAAGCCCCTGCGCGCGTCGCTCGCGGAGGCGCTCCCCGGCGTCGCGAGCCTCGACGATCACGCCCTGTGGCTGCGCCGGCTCTCGACCATGGCCAACACCTTCGTGGGCGTCGGCGTCGGCCTCGTCGCCCTCGTCCTCGTCGCCACGGGCCTCGCGGTGGTCTTCGCCACCCGGGGTGCCATGGCGGGCAATCGCGAGGTGGTGGAAGTGCTGCACTTCGTCGGCGCCGACGACGATTTCATCGCCCGCGCGTTTCAGCGGCGGTTCTTCCGCCTCGGCCTGCGCGGCGGCATCATCGGCTCCGTGGCGGCCCTGATCGCCTTCGCGATCGCCGGCTTCGCCGCCGGCGCCTGGCGCTCCGGACCGGCCGGCGAGGAGATCGAGGCCCTGTTCGGCGCCTTCCACATCGGCTGGCGCGGCTATGCCAGCGTGCTCCTCATCGGTGTGATCGCCTCCGTGGTCACCGGCATCGTCTCGCGCCTCACCGTGCGGCGCTTCCTGGCCTGACCATGTCCGGGGCGCACCTCACGGGATCGCGTTAACCCTCCGTGAACCTTTCCGGGAGGAGATACTTGCCTCGTCACGGCCTCAATCGGGGCTATCTTCACGGAGAATGACAACGCGGATGTCAGGCAGCCACACCATGAGGCCCTCCGAGGCTTTCGGCTGGGCCTGGACCGACGCACCCCGGCGTGCGGAGCCCGCCCTTCGCCTATCGGTGCGATCCCCCGGGCGCACGATGAAGGCGGTCCTGGGGCTCGCCGGTCTCGGCGGAGCGGTCCTGTTCGGTGGTTTCCTCACCTTCGTCGCCTGCGTCGAGCGCGACCAGCGTGCGCCGGAAGGCCGGGCCGACGGCATCGTGGCCCTGACGGGAGGCGCCCAGCGCATCGGCGATGCCATCGATCTCCTGGCCAACGGTTACGGTCGGCGCCTGCTCATCACCGGCGTCAACGAGCGCACCAGCCGCGACGAGATCGCCCGCCTCAATCCCAATCAGCGCCACTGGATCGATTGCTGCGTCGATCTCGACTACCGGGCGCGCAACACCATCGGCAACGCCATCGAGACCCGGCGCTGGATGCGCCTGCACCGCTTCAGCACCGTGGCGGTGGTGACGTCGAACTACCACATGCCCCGCACCCTGGTGGAGCTCGATCATGCCCTGCCGGGCATCGACCGCGTGGTGCCGTATCCGGTCGTGACCGAGGGGTTCGATGCCGGTCGCTGGTGGCAGCAACCGTCCGCGGCCCGGCTCCTCGCTTCCGAATACCTGAAGTTCCTGGTGGCCTGGGTCCGCACTCGCTTCGAGGACGACCCCGAGCGGTCCCGCGCGGCGATCCTCATCGGGCGCGGCAAACCGATCAAGGTCGTGGCCGAACCGCTTCTCCTGCGCGGCCAGCACTGAATCGTCCGGGGCCCCTGGGCAATCGGTTCGTCCCGCGGCCCCGCCAGAGCGTGGCGCGTCGGCTCACACGCCTTTGCAGCGGCTCTTGATCAGCCCCGAGAACTCCTTCTCGGAGCCCACCACCTGGGCCAGCCGCTCGCTGCGCTCGGCCCCGGACAGGCAGCGGCCGTAGACGCCGGCCACCCGGCGCATGGTCTCGACGTGGCGACGCCAGATTCGGCACAGTTCGGCCTCGTCGCTGCCCGTCTGTTCGAGCTGGTCGATGGCTTGGCGCTGCATCGAACTCGCCACGAGGACGTCGCGCGCACAGGCGGTGTCCGTCGGACCGGCCGCGGCCGGGACGCCCAGGGCCAGGAGACAGCCAGCGGCGGCGGCCGACTGGAATCGCGAAAGGAACGGCATCGGGATCACGCCGCCTGGGACGCCGACGTGTGGGTCAGGAGGGCATAGAGGGCGCTGGCGTCGCGGGCGGCGCGGATGCGCTCGAGGATGCCGGGTTCGCGCAGGAGCCGGGCCACCTGGGCCAGGGCCTTGAGGTGATCGGCGCCCGCTCCCTCGGGAGCGAGGAGCAGGAAGGCGATGTCCACGGGCTGGCCGTCCAGGGAATCGAAATCCACCGGCCGTTCCAGGCGGGCCACGAGGCCGAACAGGCGGTCCAGGCCCGGCAGCTTGCCGTGCGGGATCGCCACCCCGTCGCCGATGCCCGTCGAGCCGAGTCGTTCCCGCTGCAGCAGGGTCTCGAACACCTCGCGCTCGTCCAAAGCCGGCAGGTGCCGCGCGGCGTGGGCGCTCAACTCCTGCAGGATCTGCTTCTTGGCGCGGGCGCGCAGCGAAGGCACCACGGAATCCGGATTGAGGAATTCCAGCACTGGCATGAAGGACCGCCGCCCCTTCGGCGGTGACCGGAACGGCCACCGCGGAGTAAAAGGTCGGACCGCGCACGGTCCAAGATCACCTAAGGATCAATCGCTGGGTTCCGATGTCAGTTCCGGTCAGGCGCTCAAGCGTTGGCGTCCGCCGGATCGACCCAGCCGATCGCTCCGTCACTGCGGCGGTATACGACGTTGATGCGCCCGGTGCCAGCATGAACGAACACGATCACCGGCGCCCCCGTCAGATCGAGGGCGGTGACCGCCTCGCTCACCGAATGGCGCTTGAGCGTCTTGGTGCTCTCGGCCACCACGGGGGGATGATCCGTTCCATCGTCGGGCTGATCGCCGTCGAGATCCTCCGCGTCGCGGTCGTCGTCGTCCGCCGACTCGGCCTCGCTCGGGGACGCGAACACGGCGTAGGCGGCCTGCACGGTGGCGCCCTCGTGGGCGGCCGCACCGTGGTCCTTGAGCCGGTGCTTGTAGCGGCGCAGGCGCTTCTCGAGGCGGTCGGCCGTCTGCTCGAAGCTCGCATGGGCATCGTGTGCGGCCCCCGAGGCTTCCAGGGTCAGGCCGGAGACGAGGTGCAGCACGCAATCCGTCCGGTAGGCCGTCCCGTCCCGCCGCAGGGTGACGTGGCCCGAGCAGGTCCCGTTCATGTGGCTGTCGAGGTATTTCGAGAGGGTCGCCGCCATCCGCTCTTCGACCCGGCCCCGCAGGGCTTCGCCGAGGTCCAGGCCATGGCCCGTGACGCGTAGTGACCCCATGTTCCCTCCGGTTTTTGTCGCCGTTGCGGGTCGAGTTAAGGAGCCTGCGCGAGAGAAGTCAACGAACTCGGTCGCGTCGGCGAGCCGGGCCGGTCCGGCGTTCGGGAGCCAGGGCGGGCCCGATTCCGGTCCGCATGCGCCGGGGCGAATGTTTCCCCCGTGGGCAGAGGTTTTCACCCCGATCGGGCGTTTTCTGCTCGGGTGGGCGTTTTCCCCGGCGGCCGATGGGTTCAAGCTGCGAGAATCGCCCGCGGGAGCGTCCGCCCGGTTGGCCGTCCCCTCGTTTTTATCGGCGATCGGTTCTTGCCACGCCGCCGTTCTTGTCATTCAGCGTTCTTGCCGCCAGCTGTTTTTGCCGCCAGCCGTTCTTCCCGTCCCATAACTCTTGCCGTCCCATAAGTTTTGAGTCCCGATGGTCATTCTCCGCTCGATCGCCTTCAGCCTCGCCTTCTACCTCGCCACGACGCTCATCGCGGTGCTCGGCCTGCCCGCCCTCGTCTCCCGCCGGGCCGTCATCCGCCTCGCTCAAGCCTGGGCGAACGTCACCCTGTGGCTCCTGCGGGTGATCGGCGGCGTGGCCGTGGAGTTCCGGGGCCTGTCCAACATTCCGCAGGGCCCCGTCCTCGTCGCGGCCAAGCACCAGTCCGCTCTGGAGACCCTGGCGCTCGTCACGGTGTTCCCGGACTTCGCCTACATCCTCAAGCGTGAGCTCCTCTGGATTCCCCTGATCGGCTGGTTCCTGTCGCGCTCCGGCATGGTCGCCATCGACCGCTCGAAGGGCACGCGCGCCATGGCAGCGATGAACGAGGCCGCCGCCGGCGTGATCCGCGCGGGACGCCAGCTCATCATCTTCCCCGAAGGAACGCGCCGCCCACCCGGCGCCCCGCCGGCCTACAAGCTCGGGCTGACCCACCTCTACGCGACCCTGGGCGTGCCCTGCCTTCCCGTGGCCCTCGACACCGGCCTGTACTGGCCGCGCCGCAGCCTGATGCGCCGGCCCGGAACCACGGTGATCGAGTTCCTTCCCCCGATCCCGCCCGGCCTCGACCGCGCCCGGTTCCTCGACACGGTCCAGGCGCACATCGAGGGCGCCTCCGACGCCCTTCTCAGCGCCGGACGGGCCGACCTCGCGGCCCGGGGCCACACCGTACCGGCCCCGGTGCAAAGCGCGTCGCCCACCGCCTGAGGCGTTGCAGGGCGCGCTCCGGCATCGGCGGACACCCGGGCGAAACCTTCGTGGGGTCGCGGGCATGGAATCGCGGGGATGGGGTCGCCGGTGCCCGAACGTTCTCGCCCGGGAACGGTGGCCTTGACGGTAACCCTTTGTTAGGAATATTTTGGAACAAACAGCGAACGAAGGGTCCTGTCCCGGTCCGCTCCCAGCGGAACTTCGCGGATGCCCGAGCACGGAGACGACCGATGCGCGAAGAACGCCTCAGAACGACCGCCGGTCTGCGTGGAACCCCCGCCCTGCTGCTGAGTGCATGGCGTGGCCGGTCCGGCCGTCGCTACATCGTCGGCATCCACGATCTCGTCGAGCCTGAACTCGACGACATGGACGACGCGGTGATCCTGGCGGTGCGCCGCGACGCGGACGGGCATGGCGAGCTCGTCAGCGTCACCTCCGCCGGGGAAAGCCCGCGGGAGCGTCTGACCCGCGGCTGGCTGGCCCGCGCCCGGCATCGCGGCGCCAACGAGATGCACGTCCACCGCCTCGCCGAGACCGAGGCCGAGCGCCGCGCCATCGTGGCCGACTTCGACGCCGACGCGATGGCCGACGCCTGAACCCATCGGCCATGCTTTCGCCGCCAAGACCCTGATAGGCCATGCCGGACGAACGTGGCGGGCCTGCAGAGGGGCCGCCTCCGAAAGATCGACGGCGGCGGGGACCCGATGACAACGACGACAACGCCGGCCGCGCCCCGCGCGCATTCGCGAAAAGGCCTGTTCGTCCCCTTCATCCTGCTCGCCACCCTCGTGGTCCTGTGGTCCGCCGCATGGGTCTGGGTCCGCGACCGGGCGGGCCGCGAGATGGATGCCTGGCTCGGCCGGGAGGCGGCGGCTGGCCGGACCTGGACCTGTGCCGACCGGTCGATCTCCGGCTATCCGTTCCGCATCGAACTCCGCTGCGCGTCCCTCGCCTTCGCCCGTGCCGACAGCCGCTTCACCCTGGGGCCGATCACCGCCGTGGTTCAGGTCTATCAGCCGCGCCAGGGCATCCTGCAGGTGGCCGGGCCGTTCCACGTGGAGCAGGGCGATCTCACCGGCGACGTGACATGGACGTCCCTGGAGGCGAGCTTCCACGGCGCCTCCGAGGCGTTCGTGCGCGCCTCCGTGGTGGTCGACGCCCTGAAGGGCACCGTGCGCGGACCCGGGCAGCCCGACATCGCCTTCGACGCCCAGCACCTTGAGGCCCATGGCCGGCCGACCCCCGGCCGCTTCGCCGCCGAGGGAGCCGTCGACCTCAGCCTGCGCGTCGCCAAGGCGGCGGTGCCGTTCATCGATCCCTACGTCGGCAACGCCGACCCGACCGACATCGCCCTCGACGCCACTGTGAACCGGGCCGCGACCCTGCACACGGGAACGGTGGCGCGGGAACTGGAGGCCTGGCGCCAAGCCGGCGGCAGCCTCGACATCGCCCTCCTGTCGCTCGCCAAGGGCAATCGTCGGGCCCAGGCCCACGGCAGCCTGAGTCTCGATCCGAGCCATCGTCCGGAAGGCCAGATCGACGTGCGCGCCGCCGGCGTCGAAGCCATCGTCGGCCAAGTCATGGGCCAGCGCTTCGGCGCCGAGAAGGGCGCCCTCATCGGCAACCTCGTCGGCCAGTTCCTCGGCGGCGGCCGCCGTGCCCGGGCGGAGGCGGCGGCACCCGACGCGGTGCCCCCGGCCGACCCGGCCCTGAAGGCCCTCCCACCCCTGCGGATCGCCGACGGTCGCCTGATGCTCGGCCCGTTCCCAATCCCGAATGTCGAGCTTCCGCCGCTCTATTGAGGCGGGGTGGGGCCGGTCGGCGGACGGGATTAAGTGAAAATCGGCGGGTTCGAGAAAATCTCGGTCCCGTCCGGTTGAACGGAATCCGATGCGGGGCGTTTGAACGGTCAAGCTCAAGCCGAAGCGGTTGAGCGCGCCCCGGAGTTCCGTTCCATGACCTTGACCACCATCCTTCTCATCATCCTCATCATCGCGGTTCTCGGCGGCGGCAACTTCCTCGGCGGCGGCGCCTATCGCGGACAGAGCTTCGGCCTCGGCGGTATCCTCGTGATCATCCTCATCGTGCTGCTGGTGACCGGACGACTCTGAGCTTCCGAACCTCGTCTTGAGACACTAGCCAAGCGAGATCTTTGGGACTTGTCGGCGTATCGGCCCGAACGCGAAGCTCGCCGTTCGGGTCGCTGCGTTCAAGGCTGGCAGGTGATTCCGACCACGGCGCCTGCCAGCCGCGCAACGACGGTTCCGGACGGGCTGCTCCCAGCGGTCGCGGTCGTCACGCCGGCCGAAGTCAGGAACGCGCCGATCCGGTCGGCCGCAACCGTTCCGTACCGCGCTGGCGGCACCACCCCCGCCACCTTGCGCGGCGCGCTCGGATAGCTGGCAACGAGTCCGGAGAGCGCCCCGCTGGCGTCCAGGATCGGTGCCCCCCCGGCGCCCGGCTGAAGAGGCGCCTCGATTCGCCCGTCGCTCGCGAGAAAGCCGGGCGCCGCCGCCACGGCGCCGTTCCCCTCCGCCCCCATCACCAGCACGGATCTCGAGGCCGTCGCGCCCGCCCACTGCAGGGCCGGCGGAGCACCCGACTTCGACGGGCCCGACACATCCAGAAGCATCAGGCCGCCGTCGCGCATCGCGATGCGGGCGGCCCCACCGTTGACCCTTGGGATGGCGCAGCCGTCGAGGGCGGCGGCACTCGTGAGCACACGACCCGGCGCCACCAGCAGCCCCGTCGCGAAGGGCGCGGCGGGACGGTCGATCAGGGGGGGCGGGATTGGAGCGGCGCGGGCGACCGGAGCCGCGGGCGCCGCGTCCGGGAACGGCACGAAGCTGTTGGCGATGGCGATGACGAGGCGGTCGAACGTCTCCGAGAGCGCTTTGTCGTAGCCCAGGGTCAGACCGCGCAGGCCGGCTTCCCCGGCGGCGTAGCGGATGTAGGACTTGCCCGCGGGTGTCTCGGCGGTGACCACGAGGAAGTCCGGCCGCTGAAGCTTGTACGTCACGCGGCGCTCGGGGGTCGGCGCGGTGAGGCGGGCGAACATCGCTTCGAGGCTCGACTCGCCGGGGGCGAACGACTTCGTCTCCACGGTGATGCGGCCATCCGCGCTTTGCCAGCGGGTGCCGCCCGGGATCGCTCCGCGCTTGGGCAGCAACCGCTCGGGCAGGCCCAGAACCGTGCCGCTCGCCGGATCGGGCTTGATGAGGAAGCCGGCCGCCGCGCGCGCGGCCGCACCGGCCTTGAGCAGTCCCGCGCGGCCGGTCGCGTCGAGGAGGCCGCCCCCGCCGCCCGTCCGGGCCCGGTAGGCGTTCAAGGCGTCGTAGGTGCGCTTCCCGAACGTGCCGGTGACGACGGCGTTGGAATCCCCCGTCCAGACCAGGGCGTCCTGGAGGGCCTTGCGTTCGGCTTCCGGCAACGCCTCGTACGCCGCCTTGGCCGCTTCGAAGGCCGGGTCGGGCGCAGCCGCCCGCGGAGGCGGCCCGGCGGGCCTCGGTGCCTGGGCCAGGGCCAGCGCCGGGGCGAGACCCAACACGACGCAGCCCATTCCCAAACCGGCCCGAACCCGTCGCACCATCGATCCGTGCCTCCGAAACGCGGGATGGAGCTTGGCAGAGGCGCCGCGTGAATTCCAGGGCGTCGATCCCGGATTGCGGGCGGGAGGCGAAGTGCTACGGTCCCGGCCCGGAGCGCCGTGCGGGCGGGGTCGAGTCGATGGGGTTGGCGATGGCGGGATCGACGGGGCACAGGCGCACGGCGCTCGTGGCAGCGGGCGCGTTCCTCCTCGCCGGCCTGTTCGACCCGCCTGCGCAGGCGCAGGCACCCCTGGGCCAACCCACCAGGACGGGCCTGAAGGCCCCGGCCCCCAAAGCCTTTCAGCGTGAAACCCTCGCCAGCGACGGCGTACGCCTCGAGGCCGCCCTCAAGGCCGAGGCCGGCCCGCCGCGCCCGGCCGCTCGGGCACGGGCCGAGGGCGCGGCCCTGATGGAGGCCGAAAAACCCATCGAGGCGCTCAAGCCCCTCGGGGCCGCCGTCGCCGCCGAGCCGGGCAACCCCGAGAACTGGCTCGCCTACGCCCGTGCCGCGAGCGCCGTCGGCACCGGTGAGACCGGCGATTACAGCAGCCGGATGCGTCTGCGCCGCAACGCCCGGGCCGCCGCCTACGTGGCTTACCTGCGCGCGGCCACCGCCGCCGCCGAGGCCGAGGCGCTCGCCACCCTCGGCGAAGTCCAGGCCGCCGAATCCGAGTGGCGCCCGTCCCTGGAAGCCTACCGCGCCAGCCTCGCGCTCGCCGACGACGCGCAGGTGCGCGAGACCTACGAGGGGCTGCGGGCCGAGCACGGCTTCCGTGTCCTCGACTACAAGATCGATTCCGATGCCGCCGCCCCGCGCGTCTGCTTCCAGTTCTCCGAAGGGCTGGCCGCGAAGACCGATTTCACCCCCTTCGTCGCCGTCTCGGGCGCGGCCAACGCCGCCGTCACGGGGAGCGGCCAGCAGGTCTGCGTCGACGGACTCAAGCATGGTGAGCGCTACGCCTTCGTCCTGCGCCAGGGGATTCCGTCTGCGGCCGGCGAGACCCTGCTGAAGTCGTTCGACTACGAGGTCTATGTCCGGGACCGCTCGCCCCAGGTGCGGTTCACCGGGCGCAACTACGTCCTGCCGCGCACGGGTCAGGCCGGGGTGCCCCTGATCTCGGTGAACGCAGCGAAGCTCGACGTCGAGGTCCTGCGCATCGGCGATCGCGGCCTGCTGCCGTCGCTGCGCTCGGAAGATTTCCTCTCCCAGCTCAACGGCTCGACGGCGAAGACCATCGCCGAGCAGAAGGGCCAGCGGGTCTGGAAGGGCGTGCTCGACACGGCCAAGGCCGAGCCGAACGCGGAAGCCGTCACGGCCTTCCCCGTGCTTCAGGCGGTGGGCAAGTTGGAACCCGGTCTCTACGTCATGCTGGCCCAGCCCACGGGCGTCGCCGGCGCGACGGACGAGGAGGGCGGCTACGAGCAACAGGCGACGCAGTGGTTCGTGGTCTCGGACCTCGGGCTGACGGTGTTCAAGGGCCGCGACGGGGTCCACGTCTTCGCCCGGTCCCTCGCTTCGGCGGCCGTGGTGGCGGGCGCCGAAATCCGGCTGGTGGCCCGCAACAACGAGGTCCTGGCGACCGCCAAGACCGACGCGCAGGGCCACGCCGCCTTCGCGGCCGGTCTCGCGCGCGGGGAGGGCGGGATCGCGCCGGGTCTCGTCGTGGCCCAGATGGGCGACGATTACGGCTTCCTCGACCTGAACCAATCCGCCTTCGACCTGACGGATCGCGGCGTGAAGGGCCGGCCCCAGCCCGGGGCCGTCGAGGCCTACGTGTTCCCCGAGCGCGGCGTCTACCGCTCGGGCGAGACCGTGAACCTCACCGCCCTCCTGCGCGACGCCGTGGGCGTCGCCGTGCCCGACCTGCCCCTGACGCTCGTGCTCAAGCGCCCCGACGGCGTCGAGGCCCGCCGCGTCGCCGTGCCGGATGCCGGCCTCGGCGGGCGCTCGCTCGCGGTGCCCCTCCTGGCTGGGGCCATGCACGGCACCTGGCGGGTCTCGGCCTATACCGACCCCAAGGCGCCCGCCATCGGCGAGGCGAGCTTCCTCGTCGAGGATTACGTGCCCGAGCGCCTGGATGTGACGCTGTCGAGCGCGACCCCGAGCCTCGTCCGGGACGCGCCGGCCACCATCGATGTCGCGGCGCGCTACCTCTACGGCGCGCCGGGCTCGGGGCTCGAAGTCTCCGGCACCGTGCTGGTGCAGCAGGCGGCGGGCAGCGGCATCAAGGGGTTGGAGGGCTTCTCCGTCGGCCTCGACGACGAGCGGGTCGAAGCCGTCTCCCAGGAGATCGAGGCGCGGGCCACCACGGACGCGCAGGGGGCCGCCCGCCTCACCGTGCCGGTGCCGGCGCTTGCCGCCCCGCGCCCCACGGAGGCCCGCATCACCCTTCAGGTCGGCGAGCCGGGCGGCCGGGCGCTCTCGCGCACCCTCACCCTGCCGATCCTGCCCGCCGGCCCGGTGCTGGCGATCCGCAAGACCTTCTCGGGCGACCTGCCCGAGGGCGGCACCGCCGGCTTCGAGGTCGCCATGGCGGCGCCCGATGGCCGGCGCTTGTCCCAAGCGGGCGTCGCCTGGACCCTGCAGAAGGTCGAGAAGACCTACCAATGGTACCGCGAGGGCGGGCGTTGGTCGTTCGAGCCCGTCACCAGCACCCGGCGCATCGCCGACGGGAAACTCGATCTCGCGTCCGACACCCTCGGGCGGATCAATTCCGTGGTGAGCTACGGCACCTATCGCCTGGAGGCGAGCGTGCCGGGCCGGCCGCAGGCCACCGCGAGCGTCACCTTCACGGTCGGCTGGGGCGGGGGCGAGACGGCGGACGTGCCGGACCTCCTCGATCTGCGCCTCGACAAACCGTCCTATGCCACCGGCGAAACCCTGCGGGCCCGCCTTCAGCCGCGCTTTGCCGGTCAGGCGACCCTGGCGGTGGTGAGCGACAAGGTCCACGCCGTGCTGACCGTGGCGGTGCCGAGCGGCGGCACCACCGTCGACATCCCGGTCAAGCCCGAATGGGGTGCCGGCGCCTATCTCGTCGCCACCGCCTACCGGCCCCTCGACCAGGCGGCCAAGCGCCTGCCGGGCCGGGCCCTCGGGGTGGCGTGGTTCGCCGTCGATCCGGCGAGCCGCAGCCTCGCCGTCACCGTGGAGGCGCCCGCCAAGGTGCGGCCCCGCGAGACCCTCACGCTTCCGATCCGCCTCGCGGGCCTCGGCTCCGGAGAGACGGCCCGAGTCAGCGTGGCGCTCGTCGATGTCGGCATCCTCAACCTGACGCGCTACGAATCCCCCGATCCGTTCCGGCACTTCTTCGGTCAGAAGGCCCTCGGCCCCGAGATCCGCGACGTCTACGGCTACCTCATCGACGGCATGCAGGGGACGCTCGGCGCCATCCGCTCCGGCGGCGACGGCGGTGCGGCCGAACTCGCCGACACGCCCCCGACCCAGGCGCCCCTGGCGCTGTATTCCGGCCCCGTCACCGTCGGGCCCGACGGCCGGGCCAGCGTCAGCTTCCCGCTCCCGGCCTTCAACGGCACCGGCCGGGTCATGGTCACGGCCTGGAGCCGGTCGAAGGTCGGCGCGGCCCAGGCCGACGTGATCATCCGCGATCCCGTCATCCTCACCGGCACCCTGCCGCGCTTCCTCAACGTCGGCGACCGTTCGCGCTTCCACATCGCCATCGACAACGTCGAGGGGCCGGCGGGCGACTACACCGTCGATCTCGGCCTGACCGGTTCCGTGGTGGTGGGGGCCGAGGCCCTCCACAAGACCCTGCGACTGGAGGCGGGGGCCAAGGGGGCCCTGGTGATTCCCATCACCGCCGCCGGTCCAGGCACGACGCGCCTCGACGTGACACTCACTGGCCCCGGCCTGCCGCCCGGCATCGGCCAGAGCTTCGCGCTCGGGATCGGCGCCGGCACCGGGCCCCTCGCGCGCCGCACGGTGCAGCCGCTCGCGCCCGGCGCGACCCTGCGGGTGACGGACGAACTCCTCGCCGACATCCTGCCCGGCACCGGGGCCGTCTCGGTCACGGCCTCGACGCTCGCCGGCCTCGACGTGCCGGCCCTGCTCCAGGCCCTGGAGCGCTACCCCTACGCCTGCTCCGAGCAGACCGTGAGCCGGGCGATGCCGCTTCTGGCCCTCAGCCGCGCGGCGCCCGGGGACCGGATGGGCGTCGACGACGCCGTGGACATCCGCATCCGCGAGGCCATCGACCGGGTGCTCGCCCGCCAGGGCTCGTCGGGCGAGTTCGGCCTGTGGTCCGTCGGCGGCCAGACCGATGTCTGGCTCAACGCCTACGTCACCGACTTCCTCACCCGGGCGCGCGACCGAGGCTTTGCCGTGCCACCCACCGCCTTCGCCAGCGCCCTCGACAGCCTGCGCAACGCGGTGGCCAACACGAGCGAGGTCCGGGACGGCGGCATGGACATCGCCTATGCGGCCTACGTGCTCGCCCGCAACGGCCGACCGGTGATGGGGGATCTGCGCTACCTCGCCGACACCAAGCTCGACGCCTTCGCCACCCCCCTCGGGCGCGGCCAGATCGCGGCGGCCCTCGCCCTGCTGGGCGACCGGGGCCGGGCGGCCAAGGCCTTCGCCTCGGCGGTGACGGCACTCAAGGGGCCGGGACCCACGGACCGGCCGGATTACGGCTCGCGCCTGCGCGACGGCGCCGGCCTCCTGACACTGGCCGCCGAGACCGGGCTCGCCCGCGACGCGGTCCAGCCCCTGGCGACCGTCATCGCCGAGGAGCGCCAGGCGGGGCGCCCGACGAGCACCCAGGAGAACGCCTGGATGGTCATGGCTGCGCAGGGGCTGGCCAAGGATTCCGACGCCCTGCGCTTCACCATCGACGGCGCATCCGCGACCGGTGCCCTCGCGCGGCTCTATCGCGGCGATGCGCTGGCGGAAAAGCCCGTCGCCATCGTCAACGCCGGCACCACGACGGCGCAGATGGTGGTGAGCGTGATCGGCAACCCCATCGCGCCCGAGCCCGCCGAATCGCGGGGCTACGCCATCGAGCGGACCTATCACCGCCTCGACGGCAGCCCCGTCGATCTCGCGCAGGGCATTCGCCAGAACGACCGCCTCGTAGTCGTTCTCAAGGTGACGGAGGCCAAGTCCAGTCCCGGCCGCCTGTTGCTGGTGGATCGCCTGCCGGCCGGCCTGGAGATCGACAACCCGAAGCTCCTCGACGCCGATGCGCTCACCGGCCTCGCCTTCGCCAAGTCCGACGTGGCACCGGTGTACACGGCGTTCCGCGACGACCGGTTCGTCGCCGCCTACGAGCGGACGACCGAGCAGTCGGCGTTCTTCCGCGTCGCCTACACCGTGCGCGCCGTCTCGCCCGGCACCTACGTCCACCCGGCCGCCACCATCGAGGACATGTACCGGCCCGAGCGCTTCGGGCGCACGGGCTTCGGGTCCGTGGTCGTGAGCGCGAAGTAGGGCGATGACGCGCGAGGGTCCGCCCTTCGGTTCCTCGGCCGTCGAGGACGCTCACGCCTCCTCCACGGCGGGCGATGGCCGTCATGTCGAGGCCGGCGCGGGTCCCCTCTCCTGGAAGGAGAGGGACAGGGTGAGGTGTGTGACCTCTCCGGGGATGGACCACACCTCACCCCAACCCTCTCCTTCCAGGAGAGAGGGCCTGTCGCGGTCCAGGCGATCGACGAGGACAGTTGTCGCGGGGCTGTTCGTCTTCTTTCTGACGACGGTCGCCATCGTCACCCTCGCCCTCTGGCGATTCGTCGCCATCCTCCCGCCCCTCGATCTGACGCAAGCCGGCTTGCGCTCCACCGTGGTCCTCGACCGCGACGGCGGACTCCTGCGCCCGTTCGCCACCGTGGATGGGCGCTGGCGCCTGCCGCTCTCCGCAGGGCAGGTCGATCCGCGCCTACTCGCCATGCTGACGGCCTACGAGGACAAGGGGTTCGACACCCATCCGGGCATCGACCCGGCCGCCACGCTCCGCGCCGCCGGGCAATGGCTGCGGCACGGCCGAATCGTCTCGGGCGGCTCGACCCTGTCGATGCAGGTGGCCCGCCTCGTCGAGCCCCGCGCCGCGCGCTCGCTTACCGCCAAGCTGCGCCAGATGGTACGGGCGGTGGAACTGGAGCGCCGCCTCGGCAAGGCGGGGGTGCTCGACCTCTACCTCGCGCTCGCCCCCTATGGCGGCCCGGTGGAGGGCCTGCGGGCGGCGAGTCTGGCCTATTTCGGGCGCGACCCGGCCCGGCTTTCCTTCGCCGAGGCGGCTTTGCTCGTCGCCCTGCCGCAGGCCCCCGAAGCGCGTCGGCCCGACCGCTTCCCCATGGCCGCCCGGCATGCCCGCGACCGGGTCCTCGACCGTGTGGCCGCGCAAGGGATCATCACGCCGGCCGAGGCGAAGGCGGCCAAGGCCGAACCCGTGCCGCAGAGGCGAAGGCCCTTCCCGATGCTGGCGGCCCACGCGGCGGAGGCGGCGGTCGCGGCCGATCCCACTTCGAGGAGCATCCGCCTCACCGTCGACGGGCGCCTGCAGGCGAGTCTCGAGGCACTGGCCACGGAGCGTGCCGCCGCCCTGGGCCCAAGCCTGTCCGTCTCCATCCTAGCCCTCGACAACCGCACGGGCGCGGTGCTGGCCCAGGTCGGCAGCCCGGGCCACGGCGATGCCTCACGGTCGGGTGCCATCGACATGACGGTGGCGATCCGGTCGCCGGGCTCGGCCTTGAAGCCCTTCATCTACGCGCTGGCCTTCGAGCAGGGGATCGCCCATCCAGAGACCCAGCTCGACGACCGGCCCGTGCGCTTTTCCGGCGCCTACGCCCCCGAGAATTTCGACCTCGGCTACCAGGGTACGGTGACGGCGCGGCGCGGCCTCCAGCTCTCCCTCAACGTGCCGGCGGTGGAGCTGCTTCAGGCCGTCGGGGCGGCCCGCTTCATCGCCCGCCTGCGGGCGGCGGGGGCGCGCATCGAGCTGCCGCGCGACACCGCCCCGGGCCTGCCCGTGGCCCTCGGTGGCCTGGGCATTACCCTCACCGACCTCGCGCGGCTCTTTTCCGGGATGGCGCGCGGCGGTCTGGTGCCGCCCCTCCTGCGCCGCCTCGACGGTCCCGCCCTCGGCTCTCCCGATGCCCGCATCGCCGAACCCGTGGCGGCTTGGTACGTGGCCGATACCCTGCGGGGAGCCCCCCCGCCCGAGAACGCTCTTCCCTACCGCATCGCCTACAAGACGGGCACGTCCTACGGCTATCGCGATGCCTGGGCCGTGGGGTTCGACCGGCGCGTCACCCTGGCGGTCTGGGCCGGGCGCCCGGACGGCAACGCCGTGCCGGGCCTCGTCGGGCGGGTTGTGGCCGCCCCGGTCCTGTTCGACGCCTTCGCGCGCTTCGGTGGCGAGCCCGAGCCCGTGCCGCGTCCGGCCGACGCCTTGGTGACCACCAATGCCGGCCTGCCGCCGCCGCTGCGCCACCTCCGCCGCGACGCGGCGAAGACCGTCTCGGCCGCCCTGGGGGCCACCCTCAAGATCGCCTACCCGCCCGATGGCGCCCGGATCGATCTCGGTGTGCCGGACACCGGTTTGGAGGGCGATCTAGCGGGCAGCGCGCCTGACACGGAACTCCGTGCGAGCCTCGCCCTCAAGGCTCTGGGCGGTGTTCCACCCCTGACCTGGATGGTCGACGGCCTGCCCGTCGCCGGCGGTGCCCGGCGCCAGGCCGCGTGGCGCCCCGAAGGCGCCGGCTTCGCTCGCATCTCGGTGATGGACGCCAGCGGGGCTTCCGATTCCGTCATGGTGCGGATCGAGTAGGCCACCGTCGGGGGCCGGCGCGCTTCCGCCGGGACCACCGCTCTCGACCCGGTTCCGGCCGTTGCGCTTGGCCGCGTAGAGGGCCGCGTCGGCCGCTCGCATGAGTCCGTCGAGGTCGTGGCCGCAGGCCTCCGTCGTCGCCAACCCCACGCTGACGCTGACGTGCAGGTCCGGCAGGGTCGGCACGGCGAGGCTCGCGACGGCCCGGCGCACCATCTCGGCGCGGGCACGCGCATCCTCGGTTCCGGTCAGCAGGCAGGCGAACTCCTCTCCGCCCATGCGGCCGAAGATCGTGCCGGGGGGCACCAGGGCACCGGCGGTGTGGCAGAATCCGACGAGCACGGCGTCGCCGACGGCATGGCCGTAGGTGTCGTTGATGCGCTTGAAATGATCGAGATCGAACAGCAGCAGGGTCGCGGTCCGGTTCGAGCGGCTCAACGCCGACTGGGCTTCTGCCACGAAGGCCCGTCGGCTGGCGATGCCCGTGAGCGGATCCGTGTCGGCGGCGAGGCGCTGCAGCCGCTCCGCGCGTTCCTTCGTGAGTGCCATGAACACGAAGGCCAAGGCCAGGGTGAACAGCATCCCGAGGCAGGCGAGGATGGCGAACGCACTCGTCTGCAGGGGATGCACCCCCACGGGTTGGGGCGGGATGAGGAGGGCCATGGGAACGCGCACGGCGTACATCCCCCCATAGGCCAACAGCAGAAAGACGGCCGGGTAGCGGGAAACCAGGGGCTCGGTTCGCTTCTTCCAGATCAGGGCCGCCATGGCGAAGCAGAAGCTCGCGGCCATGCCGGAGGCCAGGACGATGCGCGCCGGAACGGAGGCGAAGAAATCCGGCACCAGGCATGCGCCGCTCCACAGGGCGACGCAGAGGATGACCGGCCGGGGGCGCAGGCGCCGCCCTTCGAAGGCGAGGATGCCGTTCCAGATCATCCCATACGCGCCGATGATCAGGGCGTTGGCGAGCCCGATGGACAGCGGATCCGAGATCAGTCCGCGCAGGGCGAGGAGGGCCGAGCCCACGCCGCCGACGAGGTGGGCGAGCCCCCAGATCGCCAGGGCGTGCATCCGTCGGGCCTGGCTCCACGACAGAAGAAACAGGATCCCGACCGTGAAAGTCAGGATGACCGTTACCAGGAGCAAGGTCGGGGCATCGAGCCGCATCGATCAGTTCCAAGCCGCAAGGCCTTCGCCTCCAAGCCACGAGGCTTTCGACTGCCTTCGCATGCACGAGCAGGTTGCGCAGCGCAATCGTGAAGACGCTCGATCTACCTTCGCGAAAACAAAGCAACGGTGCCGACTCGGCTCCTTTCCCGAGAGATCACGAGAATGTCATGCCGATACGGTGAATGCGCTTTCCGTGGCGAAACACGCAGGCATCGAATGCCGCCTCATGCCTGGACTTCGGTGATCAGGTCCCGGATCCGAACGGCCAGGGACTCCATGACGAAAGGCTTGGTCAGCACCTGCATGCCCGGTTCCAGGGTGCCGTTGCCCAGCACGGCGTTCTCGGCGTAGCCGGTGATGAACAGCACCTTGAGGCCGGGGCGGACGGCGCGGCCGGCATCGGCCATCTGCCGGCCGTTCATGCCGCCTGGCAGGCCGACATCGGTGACGAGGAGGTCGAGGCGCACGTCCGAGCGCAGGACCTTCAGGCCCGCCGCCCCGTCCACCGCCTCGATGGCCGTGTAGCCGAGATCCTCCAGGACTTCGGTGACCAGCATGCGCACGGTGGGTTCGTCGTCGACGATGAGCACCGTTTGGCCCTGCTCGGCCCGGGGCGCATCGGCGAGATCGGCCGGCGTCTCGGCAGCCTCGGCCTGTCCGTAATGCCGCGGCAGGTAGAGGCACAGGGTCGTGCCCTGTCCAACTTCCGAATAGATTCGGACCTGCCCCCCCGACTGGCGGACGAAACCGTAGATCATCGACAGGCCGAGACCGGTGCCCTCGCCCAGGGGCTTCGTCGTGAAGAACGGGTCGAAGGCGCGCGCCGCCACCTCGGGCGTCATGCCCGTGCCCGTGTCGGTGACGCACAGGGACAGGTACTGGCCGGGCTCGAGATCGCGCTCCCGGGCGCCGCGGGTGTCCACCCACGTGTTGGCGGTCTCGATGGTGATGCGCCCGCCCGCCGGCATGGCGTCGCGGGCGTTGATGCACAGGTTGAGGAGGGCGTTCTCGAGCTGGTTCGGGTCGACGAGCGCCGTCCACAGGCCGGCTGCGCCCACCACCTCGATGGTGACGGCCGGGCCGACGGTGCGGCGGATGAGCTCCTCCATGCCGGCGACGAGGCCGTTGATGTTGGTCGGCTTCGGGTCGAGGGTCTGGCGGCGCGAGAAGGCCAGCAGGCGGTGCGTCAGGGCGGCCGCGCGCTTCGAGGCGCCCTGGGCCGCGTTGATGTAGCGGTCGAGATCCGTCAGCCGCCCCTGGCTCATCCGGGTCTGCAGCAGTTCGAGGCTGCCGGAGATGCCGGTCAGCAGGTTGTTGAAGTCGTGCGCGAGGCCGCCGGTGAGCTGTCCCACGGCCTCCATCTTCTGGGCTTGGCGCAGGGCTTCCTCGGTCTGGCGCTGCTCGGTGATGTCGCGCCCGACGATGTAGAAGTGGTCGCCGCCGGGGGCCGCATTCCACATGACCAAGCGCTGGCGGCCGTCCTTGCAGAAGATCCGGTCGACGAAGCCCGTGACCGTTTCGCCCGCGGCGAGGCGCCGGACCACGGTCGCGGTCTCGGCGTGGTCCGCCGGATCGATGAGGACGAGGAAAGGCTGCGCGAGAAGCTCCGTCTCGGACCAGCCGAGGGTCCGGCTCCAGGCCGGATTCACGGCCTTGAGGTAGCCGTCGAGGCCGGCCGTGCCCATCAGATCGTGGGTGGTCTCCCAGATGCGGTCGCGCTCGCGCGTGCGGTGCTCGACCTGATCGGCGAGGCGGGCGTTGAGGCGGGTGAGTTCGGCCGATGCGGTGCGCTGATCGTCGATGTCGGTGTTGGTGCCGACCCAGCGGACGATGCTTCCGTCATCGGCGCGGATCGGTTCGGCGCGCACCAGGAACCAGCGATGGACCCCGTCCCCGCGGCGGATGCGGAACGAGGTCTCGTAGGGCGTACCCGAAGCGAGCGCCGCGCCCCAGCTCACGACCACGCCACCGAGATCGTCGGGATGGATGATGCTGCCCCAGGCCGCCCCGTCGAGCTCGCCCGGCCCCGCGCCGCTATAGGCGTAGACCTGCGCGTTGAACCAATCGAGGTGTCCTTCCGCCGTCGCCGCCCAGACGTGGTTGGGCACGGCCTGGGCGAAGGCGTGGAACTGCGCATCGCTGGCGCGGCGGGCGGCTTCGGCACGCACGCGCTCCGTCGCGGCCCGGACACGCTCGGCGACCTGGCGGATGAACGCCAGTTCTTCCGCCGGCCAGGCGCGCTCGGTGGCGTGGTTGAGATAGAGCAGGGCGACGAAGCCGCCATGCTCCGTCAGAGGCATGTTGACGAAGGACCGGGCCGAGATCGCCTTGAGCGCCTCGGCCGTGGCGGCGGTACGCGGATCGGTCTCCGCATCGACGCAGATGACGGTCTCGCCGCGCTTGAGGTCCTCGATATACGAGCCGTAATCGCGAAACCGCAGGATGCCGGCGAGGCTGGTGATGCCGGGTGCATTCCAGTCGCGCTCGATGGCGATGGTTTCGGTGGCCCGGTCGATGGTGCCGTAGCCGGCGCGGCTCACCCCGAGGGTTCGCCCCAAAATCTCCGCCGCCACGAATGCCATCTGGGCCGTATCGTCGAGGTCGCGCAGGCGGTCGCCGAGGTCGGACAGCGCCAGGCGCCGGCTCTCCGCGGCGTGGCCCTCGCCGATATCGACCACGATGACGAAGAAAGTCTCGACCGTTCCGGCCGCGTTCCGGCGCGGCACGTAGTCGATGGTACAGGGCCGGCGCCGGCCGCCGCCATCCGGCAGAAACCCGGAGACGGTGATGGCCTCGCCCGCGAGCGCCCGGTCCATGAAGGGACGACGCTCGGCGAACGCCGCCTCGCCGAGGACGTCGCGGACGTGGGCCCCCGTGAGACCCTCGGCACGGCGCCCGAACCACGTCTCGTAGTGCCGGTTGTTGAAGCGGTACCGGTAATCGGGCCCGATCTGGGCGACCAGGGCGGGAAGGGCGTCGGACAGGAGCCGGAGATCCCCCGTCTCCTGTCCGAGGGGCGACTCGCTCACGCGTGTCACCTCGGCCTCGAGTTCGCGCACGCGGCGGCGCAGGGCCTCGATCTCCGTGTCGCCCCGCGCCGAGGCGGCTTGTCCGGATGGATACGCGTGCGGAAGATCTGCGCCCGAAGCCGTGGTCACCGGCTCAACCGGCGCGCAGTTCGTCGGCGAGGAAGGCCCGCACGTCGCCGGCGTCGATGCCGGGCGCGATGAAGCTCTGGCCGATCCCGCGGGCGAGGATGAAGGTCAGGGCCCCGTCGCGGACTTTCTTGTCCTGGGCCATGGCGTCGAGGAGGGCATCGGCGTCGCCGCAACCGCCCGGCACCGCCCCGAGGGTGGTGGGCAGGCCTGCGAGCGCGAGGTGGTTGGCGACGCGGCCCGCATCCTGGCCCGGACACAGGCCGAGGCGGGCCGAGAACCGGAACGCGAGGGCGAGGCCGATGGCGACGCCCTCGCCGTGGACGAGGCGGGCGGACTCGTACCCCGTCAGGCGTTCGAGAGCGTGGCCGAAGGTGTGGCCGAGGTTCAACAGGGCGCGTTCGCCGTCCTCGCGCTCGTCGCGCACCACCACGCCGGCCTTCGCCCGGCAGCAGATCGCCACGGCTTCGTCGCGCTCCGGGCCGCCGGAGAAGAGACCGGCCCAGTTCGCCTCGCACCAGTCGAAGAACCCCGCATCGGCGATGAGGCCGTATTTGGCCACCTCCGCGTAGCCGGCGCGCATCTCGCGCTCCGAGAGCGTGTCGAGGGTACCGGTGTCGGCCAGCACTAGGCGCGGCTGATGAAAGGCCCCGATGAGGTTCTTGCCGAGGGGCGAATTGATGCCGGTCTTGCCGCCCACGGACGAATCGACCTGGGCGAGGAGCGAGGTCGGGGCCTGAACGAAGCGGACGCCGCGCCGGAGGGTGGCGGCGGCGAAGCCCGCGAGATCGCCGACGACCCCCCCGCCCAGGGCCACGACGATGTCGCCGCGCTCGACCTTGTGAGCGAGGAGCCCGTCGCAGACCTCCGCGTAGGTGGCGTAGCTCTTCGAGGCTTCGCCCGGCGCCACGGTGACGAGGCCCGCGCGCAGGCCCGCCGCCTCTAGGCTCGCGCGCAGGCGGTCCGCGTAGAGAGCGGCGACGTTGGAATCCGTGACGATCACGGCAGCGCGTGCGCCGAGGGCCGCGATGCGCGTTCCGGCTTCGTCCAGGAGGCCCCGGCCGATGAGGATGCTGTAGGCACGGCCCTGGTCGAGGGGGACGTCCACCGTCAGGCGATCGGTCACTGGGCGGCGATTCCTTGCGGGTCGTGTCTTTGGGCGGGGCGCCCGCTCAGATGGGCGTCGAGGGCTTCCATCACGTCCTGCACCACCCGATCGTGGGCGACGTCGCGGGAGAGGACCACCACGTCGGCACCGGCGTAGACCGGATGCCGGAGTTCCATCAATCCGCGCAGGGTCTCCTCGGGGTCTTCGGTCTGGAGGAGGGGGCGGCCGCCGCGCTTGCGCACCCGGCGCATGAGCACGTCGAGCTCGGCCTTGAGCCACACGGAGACGCCGCGCTCCGCGATCCGCTCGCGCGTGCTCGCCCGCATGAAAGCGCCCCCGCCCGTGGCGAGAACGAGGGGCCCCTCGCGCATGAGCCGGGCGATCACCCGCTCCTCGCCATCGCGAAAGCTCGGCTCGCCGTAGATGGCGAAGATGTCCGGAATCGTGAGCTTGGCCGCCGTCTCGATCTCGATGTCGGCATCCCGGAACATCAAGCCGAGGCGCGAGGCCAAGCGTCGCCCGACCGTGCTCTTGCCGGCTCCCATGAGGCCGACGAGCACGATGGATCGATCGCCCAGGGCACGGCGCAGGCGCAGTTCGATGGGGTCGCCCGGGGGCGGGGTGCCCTGAGGCTCGGCTTCGGTCATCGGTTTCTTCGCATCGTTGCGCCGGTCTTAGCGCGTTTTGCGAGGCGGGCGAAGCGGTGCGCGTGCGCGCCGCACGAAAACCCTGGGGCTGGTCCGGTCCCGCCCCGGTGCGCCGGCTCCGGCGAATGCGGCGCACCCTGTGGCCGGGAAGTCATTGCCACGGCGCGTCCTGCATGGTGCAACCGATGACTTTCATTGCGCACTCCGCGCCGCATTTCCCCTCACGCCCCGCGACCGAGGTTCGTCCGAGTGCCGACCCTGTTCCGTTTCCTCGCCACCCTCGCCATCCTGGGTGGGCTCGCCTTTGCGGGCCTGTTCGCCCTGGCGACTCTGGTGGTGCCGACACCGCGCGAGATGAGCGTGACGATCCCCGCCTCGAAGCTCCAGCCGCCGGGCCGGTGAGCGCGGCGTCATCCCCGGAAGAGTCCTCGCCGGAAGACCCGTCGGGCGAGGCGCTGATCCAGGGCTACCTCGACATGCTCGCCGCCGAGCGTGGGGCGGCGGCCAACACCGTGAGCGCTTACCGCCGCGACCTCATCGATTACATCGCCGCCCTGGCACGGGACGGGCACGATCCCGTCCGCCTCGAGGCCGGCCCCGTGCGGACCTACATGGCGGATCTGGAGACGCGGGGATTGTCCGCGGCGTCCGCCGCGCGGCGGCTGTCCTGCATCCGGGGCTTTCACCGGTTTCTCTACGCGGAAGGCTTCGCCGAAGGCGACCCGAGCGCGCCCGTGGCCGCACCCCGCAAGGGCCGGACGCTGCCCAAGGTGCTGTCGGTCTCCGAGGTCGATACCCTTCTGGCCACGGCCCGAAATCTGGCCGAGGCGGACGGGACGGGGCGGAGCCGGCGGATGCTGTGCCTCATCGAACTCCTGTACGCCACGGGCCTGCGCGTTTCCGAACTCATCGCCCTGCCGCGTGCGGCGGGATCGACGCGGGAACGCTACCTCGTGGTCAAGGGCAAGGGCGGGCGCGAGCGTCTGGTCCCGCTGACCGACATGGCGCGGGGCGCCATGCGCGACCACCTTGCCCACCTTGCTCCCGGGGGCACGTGGTTGTTTCCCGCCGACAGCGAGAGCGGCCACCTGACCCGGCAGGCCTTCGCGCGCGACCTCAAGAACGTCGCCACCCTCGCCGGACTGCGTTCAGACCGGGTCAGCCCGCACGTCCTGCGCCACGCCTTCGCCAGTCACCTCCTGCAGAACGGCGCGGACCTGCGCATCGTGCAGGAACTCCTCGGGCACGCCGACATCGCCACGACCCAGATCTACACCCACGTCCTCGACGAGCGCCTGAAGGGGATGGTCCGCGACCTCCACCCCCTGTCGGACGCCGAGGACGCGGAGTGATCGCGAGGTTTGGCCAGCAGGCGGCTTGCCCCGGCGAGGACGCTCGCCCGGCTCAGGCCTCGGCGTCCTCGTGCAGGGTGTCCTCGATGTAGAGCTGGGCGAGCAGCACCTTGATCACCGCCATGAGGGGCAGGGCGAGCGCGATGCCCCACAGGCCGAACAGCACGCCGAGGATGAGCTGCCCGGCGAAGATGGTGGCGGGCGGGATGTCCAGCGCCCGCTTCTGGATGTACGGCGTCAGGCCGTAGCTCTCCAGGGTCTGCACGGCGAGGTAGACGCCGACGGCGCCGAGCAGAGCCGTGAGGCCCGAAGCCAGGGCCGCCAGCACGATCACCACGCCCGCGATGAGCGGCCCGATGGTCGGGATGAAGGCGAGGAGGCCGGCCTGGAGTCCGAGGATCAGCGCGCCCCCGATCCCGAGGAAGCTCAGGCCCGCCCAGGTGCACAGGAAGATCACCGCCATGGTGATGAGCTGGCCGAACAGCCAGTGCCGTAGGGTCTCGCCCATGCCGTCGAGGAGGGCCCTGGCCCGTTCCCGGTGGCGGGGCGGCACGAAGCGCACGGCCCCGTCGCGGTAGGCCGCCGGATCGGCGGCGCACGAGAGGCCGAGGAACACGATGACCAGGACGTTGCCCAGGGCGCTGAACAGGGCGATCACCACACTGGCCGCGGGACCGAGGACGCTGCCGGCATCGGAGAGGATCGAGCCCGGACTCTCCATCGCACCCGAGGCGAGGCCGGCGAGGCCACCGGTCTTCTGGCCCTTCGGTTCGGTGGAATCCTTGTCGCCCTCAGGCGCGGCCTGTCCCTCCGGCGCCTTCTTGGGTGCGGAGAGGCCCGGCACGTCGATGCCGTAATCCTTGAGACGATCGCGCACGGTGCCGGCCTGCGAGGCCACGGTCTGACCGAGTTCGCGGCCCTGCTGCATCACCGTGGCGCCGCCGAACGCGATCATCGCCAGGCTCAAGCCCGCGAGCGCGAGACTGACGAGGCTGAGGCGCAGGCCGCGGCCGGCGGGCATTACCTTGCCGAGGAGCTGCGTGAGCCCATCGAGGAACACCCCGAGCAGGATGCCGGCGAAGACGAGGAACAGGGTCGAGACCGCACTCCAGGCCAGCGCCAGAAAGGCGGCGAACGCCACGATGGCGATGCCCGAGACGGCATGAGACCAGCCCCGCGGCTGCGGGCCGGCACCCTGGGGAGCCGCTTGGGAATCGGGCCTGAGGCTGGGCATGGAAATCGGGTGAACTCCTTCGGATCGGGCGCAACCCGGCGCATGCGGGGCCGGCGGGCACAAGGTCCATCCGTCGGGTTGCCTGTGGATGCTCAGAGCAGGCCGCGCGAAAGCGGGTTCCGGTTCTGCGACAAAAACCGGTTCAGGCCCATCGCGCGGCGGCGGCGTCGTCGGCCTGCGTCGCCTCGACCCAGCCGCCGATTGCGCCGCCGACGAGGTGCTCGCGCTTCCAGAACGGCGCCTGCGTCTTGAGGTAGTCCATGAGAAAGCTCGCCGCCTCGAAGGCCGCGATCCGATGACCGGCGGCCGCCACTACGAGGACAATGCCGCCGCCCGGCGCCACGAGGCCGTGGCGGTGGATCACCCGAACCGCCTGGAGCGGCCAGCGGGCGCGGGCGGCCTCGACCACCCGGCCGATCTCCGCCTCGGCCATGCCGGGGTAATGTTCGAGTTCGAGGCCTGCGAGGCGCCCGTCCTCGTCGCGGCACAGGCCGGTGAAGGTCACGATGGCCCCGGCCCGGCCGTGGAGGTCGCGGGTCAGAACCGCGATCTCGTGCGCCACGTCGAAGGGCTCGGCCTGGATGCTGACGTCGGGGATCTGTGCAGTCATGGAAGCTCGCTGCGGCATGACGGTTGATCGAGGCGCGGCGACAGGAGCTTGCTAAAGCCCGCGCGTCACGCGACCCGTGTCCCGAACGCCCTTATCCGCCGCTTCGTGGCCGGGCATGTCCGCCCGGTCCCAAAGGACCTATATGCCCCTCGTCCCGGTCCGCGCCACCGGGCTTCGAAGGAGACCGTCCGCGTGACCCCCGACCTGATCCTGCCCCATGACGGGGTCCTCCCGGTCTTCTCCGCCCGTCCGGTCTGGTGCGGACGCGGCAGTACGGTGATCGGCACCGCCACCCTCGGGGCGCAGGCCTGGCTCGGGGACGACAGCGTGATTCGTGCCGACGGCCAGGTGGTGACCGTCGGTGAACGCTTCTGGCTCGGCCACCGCTCCACCGTCCACATCGCCACCAACACCTACGCGACCGTCGTCGGCGACCGGGTCACCGTGGGCCGCAATGCCGTGGTGCATGCCTGTACGGTCGGCTCGGACGTTGTGATCGAGGACGACGTCATCGTCCTCGACGGGGCCACGGTAGAGGACGGCGTGCTCATCGAGGCCGGCGCGACGGTGTTCCCGCGCGCGCATCTTGCGGCGGGGTTTGCCTATGCGGGGAGCCCGGCCAAGCCTCTCCGCCCCATCTCCCTGCCGGAGATCGCCGAACGGGCCGAGCGTCTGCGCGAGGCGTCCGGCGACCTTCCTCCTCTGCCCGAGGCCGACACCCCCGAGATCGAGGCGAGCGTGTTCGTCGCCCGCACGGCCCGCCTGCGCGGCCGCATTGCTCTGGGGGCTGGGTCGAGCGTGTTCTTCTCGTGCGATCTGCAGGCCGAGGGCGGTGCCATCGTGGTCGGCGCCGACACCAATATTCAGGACAACACGGTGATCCGTGCCCGATCCGAAGGCGTCGTCATCGGCCGCGACACCACCATCGGCCACAACGTGCGGCTCGCCGATTGCCGCATCGGCGCCCGTAGCCTGATCGGGATCGGCTGCGTCGTCGCGCCCGGCACCGTGGTGGCCGACGACGTGCTCCTGGCGGCCGGTGCCACCACCGAGCCGGGCCAATTGCTGGAGGGCGGCCACCTCTGGGGCGGCCGACCTGCCCGGGTTCTAGGCCCCCTCGACGAGGACAAGCGCGCGATGATGACCCGCGTCGTCGAGGGGTACCGCGAGCACGGGCGTGCGTATCGCCTGGCGCAGGACGCGATGCAGTAGGGCGGCTCGGACCAAATCCGTTCGATCCCTTCGGAATGGCGGATGCGGGCGTCGCGCGGGCCTGCCGATCCGGGCTCCGCTTTGATCGAGTGGAGCCCCTCTCAGAGCGCCGGGGCGATCGCGTCGGCGTCCGCCTCGTCCTCGTCGATCTCTGCGTCGCCTTCGACCTCGTGGCCGAGGGCGCCGGAGATTTCGGCGAGATTGCGCGCGGCCTTGCGCAGGAGCTTGCGCAAGCGGCGGCGCTCCTTGCCGTCGAACCCGGCGAGCAGCTCCGCTTCGACCTCGTCTCCGATCCGCTCGATGGCCTCGGCCTTGGCAAGCCCCATCTCGGTCAGCCGGACACGTACGATCCGCCCGTCGCCAGCCTCGGCCCGCCGCTCGACGAAGCCGAGGGCAGCGAGGCGCGAAATCGTCTTCGACGCCGTCGGCGGGCGCACCCGGAGGGTGGCGGCCAAGTCGCCCATGGTCATGGTGCCGGAGGCCGCGAGTGCCTGGACCACCTGCTCCTGGCCCGCGAACAGATCGAGGGCCGCCAGCCGGTCGCCGACCCGAGAACGGTGAAGTCGGGCCGCCTGGACCAGGGCCCAGCCGACACTCTTGGATCCAGGGACGCTCTTGGATCCAGGGACGCTTTTGGATCCAGGGACGCTTTTGGATCCAGGGACGCTTTTGGACCCGGGCGCGGTCTTTTCGGGGCCGTTCTTCGAACCCGGCGGGCGGATGCGCTTGTCCGACTTGCTCATGGTCCGCTCGGTAGCCTTGGGGAGGTGAAGGGAAGGAGAGAGGCCGGCGGGGGATGGCGCGCGGTCCAGGACCGCCTCCGTTCGCTCGTCAGCCGCCTGCATTGCCGCGTCCTCTTCACATCATAGCGCGCAATCGGCGGTCGGGCGCCGGGGTTTCCAGACGCGTCCACCGCCGAACCGGCATCTGCCAGGGGAGTCGTGACGCCGATGTGACACGAGCCACGGTTTCCGCCCGCGTCCGACTTGCCTGGACGGGTAAGCCCCCCTCGACTAATCGTGGGCCGCGGAACGAGGGCGGACGCGGGAAACCATGAAGGCAGTGATCCTCGCGGGCGGTCTCGGGACGCGCCTGTCGGAAGAGACCGTGACGCGGCCCAAACCCATGCTGGAGATCGGCGGACGCCCGATCCTGTGGCACATCATGCAGATCTTCGCCGCCCACGGCGTGCGCGAGTTCGTGATCTGCCTCGGCTACAAGGGCTACGTCATCAAGGAGTTCTTCCTGAACTACCGCCTGCATCTCTCCGACGTCACCATCGACGTCGGGGCGGGCCATGTCGATTTCCACCGCAGCGCCGCCGAGGACTGGCGCGTCTCCCTCATCGAGACCGGCGAGACCACCATGACGGGCGGGCGCCTCAAGCGGGTGCGCGAGTATCTGGGCGACGACGACTTCTTCATGACCTACGGCGACGGCGTCGCCGATGTCGACCTCACGGCGCTCGCCGCCTTCCACAAGTCCCACGGGCGTCTGGCCACCCTCACGGCGGTGACGCCACCGGGCCGCTTCGGCGCCCTCGAACTCGACGATGGTGTGGTTCGGAGTTTTCGCGAAAAGCCGGCGGGCGACGGGGCGACCATCAACGGCGGCTTCTTCGTGCTGTCGCCGCGCGTCCTCGATCACATCGCCGGTGATTCCACCGTCTGGGAGGCCGAGCCCCTGGAGCGCCTCGCCCATGACGGGCAACTCTCGGCCTATGTCCACACGGGCTTCTGGCAGGCGATGGACACCCTGCGCGACAAGAACCACCTCGAGGCCCTCTGGGCCGGGGGCCACGCGCCGTGGAAGTGCTGGTAGGCGCGAACTGACACCGGCGCCGTCCCGGTGTAGGGAGGCGCGATCCGGAGACACGACGGCTTGCAGACTCCTATCCATACGCCGCCGAACGCGGGCGCCCGCAACCCCGACCCCGCCTTCTGGGCCGGACGCTCGGTGCTCGTCACCGGGCACACGGGCTTCAAGGGCGCATGGCTGAGCCTGTGGCTCGAGCGCCTCGGCGCGCGGGTGAGCGGCCTCGCCCTGCCGCCCGAGACGAGCCCGAACCTGTTCGACCTCGCGGGCCTCTCCGGGCGGATGGATTCCCGGCTCGGCGACATCCGGTCCGCCGACACCGTGCGCGACGCCCTCGCGGCCACGCGCCCCGAGATCGTGATCCACATGGCCGCCCAGGCGCTGGTGCGTCCGTCCTACCGCGATCCCCTCGCCACCTACGCCACCAACGTGATGGGCACCGCCCACGTGCTGGAGGCCGTGCGCACCACTCCGTCCGTGCGCGCCGTGGTGGTGGTGACGAGCGACAAAGCCTACGCCAACCGCGAATGGCCCTACGGCTACCGCGAGACCGAGGCGCTCGGCGGCCACGACCCCTACAGCAGCTCCAAGGCCTGCGCCGAGCTGGTCACGAGCGCCTACCGCGCCTCGTTCCTCGCCGAGCGGGATTGCCGCGTGGCGACCGCCCGGGCCGGCAACGTCATCGGCGGCGGCGACTGGTCCGAGGACCGGTTGATCCCCGACATCGTGCAGGCCTTCCTGGAAGGCCGCTCCGTCGAGATCCGCGCGCCCCACGCCACCCGGCCGTGGCAGCACGTCCTCGAACCCCTGAGCGGCTACCTGCGCCTCGCCGAAGCCCTGTGCGCGCAAGACGGCGCGGCCGTCGCCGAGGCCTGGAATTTCGGCCCGGCCGACGAGGATTGCCGCCCTGTGTCGTCCATCGTCGAGACCCTGGCGCGGGAATGGGGCGAGGGCGCCGCGTGGCATCTCTCGGAGAAGACCCACCCGCACGAGGCGACCTTCCTCAAGGTCGATGCCTCCAAGGCACGCGCCTATCTCGGATGGGACCGGCGCCTGCGCCTCGACGCGGCGCTCGCCTGGACCACGGCCTGGCACCGGGCCCAGGCGCAGGGGGCTTCGGCCCTCGACCTCACCCTGGCGCAGATCGGCGCCTACGAGACCCTGGGAGCGTGAGCACCGTGACCCGACCCGCCTGCCGCGCCTGCGGCGCGCCTCTCTCCCGCACCGTGGCCGATCTCGGCCTGTCGCCGCTGGCCAACGCCTACGTGCCGGCAGACCGTGCCGGAAGGGGCGAGATGTTCCACCCGCTCCACGCCTTCGTGTGCGACGTCTGCTTCCTCGTGCAGCTCGAAGCGTTCGAGACGCCGGAGGCGATTTTCTCGGATTACGCCTACTTCTCGGGCTTTTCCGCGGGCTGGCTGGCGCATGCCGAGGCCTATGTCGCTCGCATGCAGGCGCGCTTCGGCCTCGGACCCGACAGCAAGGTCGTGGAGGTGGCGAGCAACGACGGCTACCTCCTGCAATACGCCGTCGCGCGCGGCATCCCAGCGCTCGGCGTCGAGCCGGCGGCCAATGTCGCCAAGGTCGCCGTCTCGCGCGGCGTGCCGACCGAGGTCGCGTTCTTCGGCGCCGAGACCGCCCGGCGCCTCGTGGCGCAGGGTCATTCCGCCGATCTCACGGCGGCCAACAACGTTCTCGCCCACGTGCCCGATATCCACGATTTCGTGGAGGGGTTCCGCATCCTGCTGAAAGCGGAGGGCGCCGGCACCTTCGAGTTCCCGCACCTCCTGCGGATGATCGAGGAGCGCCAGTTCGACACCATCTACCACGAGCACTTTTCGTACCTCTCCCTCGGCGTCGTCTCGGGCATCCTGGAGCGACACGGCCTGCGGGTGTTCGACGTCGAGGAACTGCCGACCCATGGCGGCTCCCTCAGGGTGTTCTTCTGCCATGCCGGGGCCGCTCACCCGACCGCCCCGGCGGTCGAGCGCGTGCGGGCGGCCGAGCGCGACGGTGGCCTGTTCGCAGCGGACGGCTATGCGGCCTTCGCCGAGGACGTGGTGGCGATCAAATGCGCGACGCTCACATTCCTGGCGGATCTGCGCCTGAAGGGCGCGAAGGTCTGCGCCTACGGGGCGGCGGCCAAGGGCAACACCTTCCTCAACTACTGCGGCATCGGCCCCGAACTCGTGGCAGCGGTGGCCGACCGGTCCCCGCACAAGCAGGGCACCCTGCTGCCCGGCAGCCGGATTCCCGTGGTCTCGCCGGAAGACCTGCTGGCGCTACGGCCGGACTACGTCCTGATCTTGCCCTGGAACCTCAAGGACGAGATCGCCCGCGAGATGGCCGCCATCCGCGATTGGGGCGGCCGCTTTGTCACGGCGATCC
This sequence comes from Methylobacterium sp. Leaf87, assembly GCF_001422775.1. Taxonomy (NCBI): domain Bacteria; kingdom Pseudomonadati; phylum Pseudomonadota; class Alphaproteobacteria; order Hyphomicrobiales; family Methylobacteriaceae; genus Methylobacterium; species Methylobacterium sp. Leaf87. The sequence continues at coordinate 146,008 of NZ_LMMI01000060.1, forward strand.
CGCACCTGACCGTGACCTGACGCCATGCGGTTCGAGGAAACGCCGCTGGCCGGGGCCTACCGCGTGTGGCCCGAACCCATCGCCGACGATCGCGGGTTCTTCGCCCGCACCACCTGCACGGACGAGTTCGCCGCCCGGGGTCTCGTGGGGGGCTTCGCGCAGTCGAGCGTGTCGTTCAACGCCCGGCGCGGCACCGTCCGGGGGATGCACTTCTCGGTTCCGCCCCACGCCGAGACCAAGCTCGTGCGCTGCACGGGGGGCGCCATCCGCGATGTCATCGTCGATCTGCGGCAGGATTCTCCGAGCTATCTCAAGAGCTTCGCCGCCGATTTGACGGCGGGCAACCGTTGCGCCCTCTACATCCCGGCCGGCTTCGCCCACGGTTTCCAGGCCCTGACCGACGCGGCCGAGGTGCTCTACATGATCGACCGCGCCTACGTCGCCGGAAGCGCCCGAGGCCTGCGCTGGAACGACCCGGCCCTCGACGTGACCTGGCCCGAGCCCGTCACGGTGATCGCCGAGCGCGATCTCGCCTATCCGGACTGGAGCGCGTGAAGGTCCTCGTCACCGGCGCGTCCGGCTTCGTCGGGCAGCACGCGCTGCCGGCCCTGGCGGCGCGCGGGTTCGAGGTCCACGCCGTGGCGCGCAGTCCCATTCCGGGGGCCGTGGTTCATGCGGCCGACCTGCTCGACGCGGCCGAGCGGCGGGCCCTCCTCGCCGACGTGGCGCCGAGCCACCTCCTGCATCTGGCCTGGGACGCCGAACCCGGTCGATACTGGACGTCGCCGAGCAACCTCGACTGGGTCGCAGCCAGCCTCGACCTCGCCCGAAGCTTTCACGACATTGGCGGGCGTCGCTTCGTCGGCGTCGGCACCTGCGCCGAGTACACCTGGGGCGATCCCCGCTTCGACGAGGCGACGAGCCCTTGCCGCCCCGCGACCCTCTACGGGGCCGCCAAGGATGGGACCCGGAGAATACTCGCGGCCTACGCCGAGAGCGTCGGTCTGTCCTTCGCGTGGGGACGCCTGTTCTACCTCTACGGTCCCGGCGAGCGGCGCGGCCGCCTCGTCTCCGACGCCGCCCACGCCCTCCTGACGGGTGCAGAGTTCCCCACCTCGCCGGGCCACCAGCGCCGTGATTTCCTGCATGTCGTTGATGCGGCGGGCGCTTTGGCCGCGCTTCTCGACGGTCCGGTGACGGGGGCCGTCAATATCGGCTCGGGGGAAGCGGTCCCGGTGCGGACCCTTCTCGATGGTCTGGCCACCCGCACCGGCCGGTTCGATCTCGTGCGTTACGGGGCCCGGACGCTGGGTCCGTCCGAGCCGGCCGCGATCGAAGCCGCCGTTGCGCGCCTTTCCGGAGAGGTCGGGTTCCGGCCGCGCTTCACCCTTGAGACCGGCCTCGACGACACCCTGAGTTGGTGGCGGAACCGTCTCGGGGCAGCCGGCTCAGCAGGGGAGTAACCCCTTGAGCTGACTGAGGATGTCTTCGCCGGAGCACGGTCGGGCGATGAAGCGGGCGCCCGGCGGCATCCGCTCGGGGTCCGGCGCGGCCCGTCCCGAGACGATGACGATGGGCAGTTGCGGACGCGCTGCCGCGACCGCGTTGGCAAGCTCGAACCCGTTGGTTTTGCCCGACAATTCCACGTCGGTGACCAGGCCGCAGATGTCGGGCCGGGCCTTGAGGATGCCGAGCGCCCGCTCGGCGGAGGCGCATTGCACCGTCTCGTAGCCACCGTTCTCCAGGACGTCGCCGAGGTCCATGATGGTCAGCGCCTCGTCCTCGACCAGAAGGATCACCGGCCGATCGTCGCCTGGGCCCGTTGTCTCATCCACCACGATGCACCCTCCGCCCGTTCCATGGGATGCGGCCCGTAACGTTCCACGGGGTCGTGCGCCGCTCCCGACCCTGGTCCAACGAGAAAGCGCGCCGGGAGTTGCAGCGCTCAGGTCCGTGTCACGTCGCACACCACCGCGACGACCGCCTCGACGAGCCGGTCGAGGTCGGTCGAATCGATGGTGAGAGCCGGGGTGAGGTAGACGATGTCGCCGAACGGGCGGACCCAGACGCCGCGCGCGAGGAGGCGCCGCTTCAGGTCGGCGAGGTCCGGCACCTGCGTCCACTGCACCGCCCCGATGGCCCCGAGTACCCGGACGTCGGCGAGGCCAGGTCGGCCGCGCAAGGGGGCGAGGCCCGCCGCCAGGCGCGCCCCGATGGTCCGGACCTGGGCGAGGCGGGGTTCGGTCTCGAACAGGTCGAGGCTGGCATTGGCGGCCGCGCAGGCGAGGGGGTTCGCCATGAAGGTCGGCCCGTGCATGAGGGCGGCGGCGGGGTCGTCGGAGAGGAAGGCCTCGAACACCGCGCCCGTCGCCACCGTGGCGGCGAGCGGCAGGGTGCCGCCGGTGAGCGCCTTCGACAGGCACAGGATGTCGGGCACGAGGCCGGCCTGCTCGCAGGCGAACAGGGTGCCGGTGCGGGCGAAGCCGGTGAAGATCTCGTCGACGATGAGGGGCAGGCCGTGGGCCCGAGCGAGGCGCGCCACCTCGGCCAGCACGTCGGGGGCGTGCATCCGCATGCCGCCGGCGCCCTGGACCAGGGGCTCGACGATCACCGCCGCGAGGGTTTCGCGGTGTCGGGCGAGGCAGGCGTCGAGGGCCGCGATCCGTTCGGCATCGGTCGGGAGGTCACAGAAGATCTGCTCCGGCAGGTAGGCGCCGAAGCGCCGGTGCATGCCGTCTTCGGGGTCGCACACCGACATCGCCCCCATCGTGTCGCCGTGGTAGCCGCCCCGGAAGGCGAGGAAGCGGGTGCGCCCCTCCACCCCCCGGTTGAGCCACATCTGGGCGGCCATCTTCAGGGCGACTTCGACGGCCACCGACCCGGAATCGGTGAAGAACACGTGGTCGAGGTCGCCCGGCAGCAGGGCGGCGAGGCGGGCGGCGAGGCGTTCGGCCGGCGCGTGGGTGAGGCCGCCGAACATCACGTGCGGCATCGCCTCCAGCTGGGCGGCGACGGCGGCGCGGATGTGGGGATGGTTGTAGCCGTGCGCCGCGGTCCACCACGAGGCGATGCCGTCCACGAGTTCGCGCCCGTCGGCGAGCACGATGCGGGTCCCGTGGGTTCGCACCGCCTCCAGGGGCGGCGCCGCCGTCTTCATCTGCGTGTAGGGCCGCCAGAGGTGGTCGCGCCGGGGTTCGCTCATGCGGCTTCGATGGAAGCCGGACGCGCTCGGGTCAAGGCGGTGCGTTCGCGCCCGATCCTGCCACGACCCTGCCGGCACGGCTCCGGCGGCACCGGCCCTCCGACGGTCCACCGGCGGATCTGTCGGGACCGGGTGTACCTGTCGGGACCGGGGGTGCGCCGGCGCCTCAGACGGGGCGTACGGCGCGCAGGACGAAGCCGCTCCTCGGGCGCGCCGGAATGTCGGCGAGGTCGATCCCGAGATCCTGGGGCGGGACCTCGTAGCGCATCGACGTCGCCAGCAGGCCGGCCGCCGTGATCAGCAGGGTCTGGGTGATGCCCTCGCCGGGGCACCGGTGTCCGTCCATCGCCGCGCCGCCGCCATGGGAGATCAGGTCGAACGGATCGAGGGCTTCGGTGCCGAAACGGTCCGGATCGAAGCGCTCCGGCGTCGGCCATCGGCTCGGGTCGTGATTGGTGCCGTAGAGGTCCATGAGAGCCCAGTCGCCGACTTCGAACGCATGGTCTCGCCAGGCGAAGGGCTCGCGGACCCGCCCGCCGATGAACGGGATGAACGGAAAGGCGCGCCGCACTTCCCAGGCGAAACGCTGGCGCGTGCCCGCGTCCGCGTCGGCGAGTGCCGCGACCCAGTGCGGGTTCTCGTGGAGCGCCAGGGCGGCGAACACCACGTAGCGCGCGTTCGCGACCGTCGGGCGCAGCAGGTTGATGAGTTCGACGCCGGCCGTCCTGACGTCGAGACGACGCCCATCGGCGTCGCGGTGGGTCGCGACGGTCCGGGCGGCGCCCGGGGGCACGTCGCGGCGACCGCTCCGGATGTCTTCGATCATGCGCCGGGCCCAGCGCTCGGTGCGGGCGCGAAGGAGATGCCCCCGCCAGTTGCGCGGTCCGATCGCCCCCGTGCCGGCGACCATGGCGCCGAACTCGGCCGCCCGTGCCTCGATCTCGTCCGGGGGCAGGGCGAGGCCCACCCACGCGCACACCGTGGCCGTGATGACGCGGTGCGCCTCGTCGAGGAGCACCACGCTGTCCATCGTCGCCCAGCGCAGCACGGCGCGGCGCCAATGCTCGGCAAGCAGGTCGGAGAAGCGCCGGAGGGCGTCCGGCCCGACGAGCGACAGGAACATCTCCTTGCGGTGGCGATGGGCGTCGCCGTCGAGGACCATCACGCTCCCATGGTCCTGGATCAGCGCGAAGGTGGTCGGCGGCAGCGCGTGTCGTCGGGTGAAGCGATCGCCGTCGTAGAAGTGCGACGCCGCCTCCCGGCCGGACATGCAGATCACGGGACTCAACATGAGCCGGGCCGCGAACACATCCGATCCGTACCGTCGGCAACGGTTCGGGATAAAGGCATAGCCTTCGGAGAGAAGCGACAGCGTACTGTCCGGTGCCCGGTCCCGGGGAATCGCGGAGCCGTTCAGCCGCTTGGTCTTCATGGGGGATCCACTCATGTGGCTGATACAGGTCATGTCCTGGCACCGACTGCCGGCACCGACGCCGAGCGCGCGGGGTCAGCCCGTCCGGTCCTCGTCGTCCTCCTCCGGGACGATGTCGCCGAACGGCACCATCAGAACCCGCCGCGCCCGCTCGTCCTCGATCTCGAACGAGCAGGCGAACCAGTCGCGCACCGCGAAGGAGGGGGACCCGGCGACCAGGTCGCGGGCGCATTGCAGGGCGTGCCGGCGGGCCGCCTCGTCGTCGGCGAGCTCATCGCCCTCGGGGTCGACGGCCAGTTTTTCGGTCCCGCGCCCGTACCGGAGGTGGAAGAAGTAGCGCGGCATCTCAGGCCCCCTCGATCAGGCGGGCATACTCGGCCTCGGGCGTGCCATAGCCGCCATCCGCCATCTCCTCCAGGAGTTCGCGGTTCACCACGGTGATGCGCCCGCGTCTGGCTCGGATGCGGCCGGCCCCTTCGAGCTGCTGCATCGCCAGGGTCACGCCCGAGCGTCGCACGCCGAGCATCATCGACAGGAAATCGTGCTTGAGCAGGATCTCGTCGCCGTCCACCCGGTCGTGGCACATCAGCAGCCAGCGCGCGAGGCGCGCTTCGATCTCATGGGTGGCGTTGATGAAGGCCGTCTGCCGCACCTGGATCATCTCGGTCAGAACGTAGCGCAGGAGCAGCTTGCGCAGTGTCGGGCTCTCCTCCACCGCGGCGGTGAGGGCATCGGTTCGGATTTGCAGGGCACTGCCCGGCATCTGGATGAAGTGGTTGTGCGGGATCCGATCGGAGCCGAGCAGCACCGGGGTGATGCCCACCGCACCCTCCCGCCCAATGATCCCGACTTCGACCCGGCCGTTGGCCCCCTCGGCGGTGATGGACGCGATGCCGGTCTCGATGAAATGGATGTGTTCGGTCCGCGCGTTCGGAGCGAGCAGGATCTGTCCCGTCAGGAGATCCACCGGCTCCAGGTGCGGTCGGAGGCGGGCGAAATCCTCGGGCGGCATGACCTTCAGCAGGCGATTGTGGGCATCGCAGTGTCGACCGTGAGTCATGAGCCCTCGTCTCCACCTCGGAGCAAGAGCGCGCGCTGTCTCCCAAGCGCCCGCGCTCTGATCCGTATGCGGACGATGGGAAGAAGATAGGATCGTCTCTGACAAGTGATAATACGGATTTTTGGAGAATAAAAACGAATTAACATAAGTTATTGACGAATAAATCGGGGTTATACCCAGATATTGTGGAGGTTCGATAGCGCACCGGACGTGAGAGTAGACTTTCGTGCGGCATAAAAGCTGCCTATAGCTGGGGCATCCAGCCTTGCCCGCGCCCGTGGCGTTCAAGTGCCACAAATTCTGGAGCCTTGAATGCATCTCACCGCACAGCAGCCCCTCGTGCTGCTTGCCGAAGCCAACGCCCTGGTCGGCGTGGACCTCGGCGACGCTTTGGTGCAGGCGGGCTACCGTGTGATCGGTCCCTACGCGACGGCCCTCGACGCCTTGGATGCCCTGGAGCGCGAAAGTCCCGTCCTCGCCGTCGTGGACGTCGAACTCAAGGACGGCGTCTGCACCGCCCTCGGGCAGGAGTTGCGCCACCGTGGCATTCCCTGCCTCGTCCACTCGAGCCTGCTGCCGAACGAGCCCCAGGCCATCGGCTTTCAGGGCGTGCCCTGGATCTGCAAGCCGGCGTTCCCGGAGGATCTGATCGCCCTCCTGGACGAGTTGGCGTTCCTGCCGCCTCCGTCGGCGCGGATCGAGGCCCTGCCCGTCGGGTTCGCCCGGCCGGCGGAGACAAGGGGCAATCCCCTCGTGCGCAAGCTCGAGGGCTTCGTCGCGCTCTCGGAGGCGGACCGGGCGATCCTGGAACGGATCAGCGCCGCTCCGCGCATCGTCGGACCGCGGACGGACCTGATCCGGGAAGGCGATACCCCCAGGGGCGTGTTCCTGATCATGGACGGCATGGCCTGCCGCTACAAACAGCGCAGGGACGGGGCGCGCCAGATTCTGGCCTACCTGCTCCCGGGGGATTTCTGCGACCTGGACGCGGCGCTCTTGAGCGCGATGGATCACACCATCAGCACCCTGTCCGGGTGCCGGGTGGTTCATATCGCGCCGGACCTCATCGCCGAGCTGATGCGCAACCATCCGCAACTCGCGCGGGCGATGCGCATGACGACCCTCGTGGACGAGGCGACCCTGCGCGAATGGCTGTTGAACGTCGGCCGCCGGTCCGCCCTGGAGCGGCTGGCGCACCTGTTCTGCGAGCTCTACCTGCGCATGAAAGTGGTCGGGTTCGTCCATGACGAAAGTTACGGTCTGCCGATTACGCAGTCGGAGCTGGCCGACACCGCCGGCATCACGATCGTTCACGCCAATCGCAGCTTGCAGGAACTCCGCCGGCGCGGCCTCATCGAAATGAGGGGTCGGTCCCTGAAGATCCTGAACTTCGATCGGTTGAAGCAGCTTGCGGAGTTCCGGTCCGCGTACCTGCACCTGGACGGTCGTGCCGCCGCATGAGTCTCCTCTTCCAGCCCGTGCAGGTTGCGACGGGGAGTTCCGACAGCGAGAGCCGCCTCGTCTTCGACGACGGTTTCCTCGTCGCGATCCTGGTGCAGCTGTGCGCGCAGCATGGCGATCAGGCGGGCCGGTGGTTCCTGGAGGCCGGTTTCGGTCGCGTCGAGCATGCGAACCCGCCCACCTTCGCCGATCTCGACGTGGCGCAGGACTGGATCGAACGGCAACTCGCCAGTGCCGAGGACGTCTGATCCCGACGCCACGGTCCAGGGGACGGCCGGACCCTCGGCAGGTTTCGCGAAAGTGGTCACCGGTCTTGCGTCGAAGACCTGCTTAGCGGATGAGCCAGTTTCCGACGAAGGACAGCACGCCCGAATAGACCACGTGTCCGTCCTCGTCCGAGACGAGAACCGTGACCGCATGGTGCTCTCCGTCGGCCGGAACTTCGTCCAGCGCGATGACGGGCAGCAGCTTCTTGGCCTCGCGCACGGCGCTCTGAAGATCGGCGCAGATCACGCCCTCGTCGTCGCGCTCGTGATGGCAGCCTTTGAGGTCGAAGAAATAACGCGGCATCGCAATCTTCGTGCACCCGAAACGGGAAGCCGCAGCATTCTTCAGCACGGGGTGGCGGTCAAGGGACGCTCGGGTGCCGCGCCGATATGACGAACGTCCGATAACCTGATCGCGCGGGAGTGCGGTGCGGGTCTGGGCCGAATGAAGTCTGCGATCCGGAGGCGGACGATCTTGGGAAACCTGGTAGCCGAAACAGAGACCTTGCCGCTGGAGACACGCCCGCTCCAGGTTTTGGTGATCGCCGGATCGGCGAGGCGGCTCGACGGATGCCCCGGCATGGACGGCAAGGCCCGGTTCCTGATGCACCGGATGCTCGGGCGCCTGCCGCCCCGCTGGCAGGTCGACCACGTCGACATCGGCAACGCGCACGGCAAGCCGAAGATCCAGGGCTGCAACGGCTGCGTCGGCTCCTCGATGGCGCTCTGCGTCTGGCCCTGCAACTGCTACGGTCCGGACAGCGACCACCAGCCCGACCTGATGTGGAACGAGAAGCTCTACCAGCGTCTCGCCCGGGCCGACGCTTGGGCGATCATCGGCCCTGTCTGGTGGTACGGGCCCTCGACCAACCTCAAGGCGATGTTCGACCGGCTCGTCTGCATGAGCGGCGGCAACCCGCGCCCCGACCTCATCGACAAGAAGAGCACCCTGAAGGCCCAGGCCCTGGAGAAGAGCCCGCTCTGGAAGGAGCTGACCCGGAACCACCTGGAAGGGCGCACCGCCGGGTTCTTCTGCTACGGCAACGAAGGCGGCAACGAACTCGACGACGACCGTCGTCCGCGCATCCTCCGCCACAAGGCGTGGTTCGACCCGGCCCGGGAGCCGTACCAGGGCGACGAGCGGAACGCCTACCAGGGCCTCGTCTGGCAATGCCGCTACAGCGGGATCGAGGTGCCGGACGACCTCTGGCGCCACGCCTCCGTCGGCCTCGGCCAGCCCTACGCCGACGATCAGGCCGACGACATGGTTCGCGAGCCCGAGGCCATGGCCTGCTTCGACGGGTGGGTCGATGCCTTCGTGGGGCACGTGACGGCCAAGGGCATCGTGCCCGGGACGACCGAGGCCGAACGGGGCGCGCAATCCACGACGGATTGACGGCCCGAGCCCCGGGTCCTCTCCGCGATGCGGCCGCGGATGCGCGGCGCGAGCATCCCCGGTCATCCGCACCGTCTTTCGGAGAATGCGGGCGTCGGCCGGCCGGGGGAGCCATCCACCGAAGGCGTTAGGGCAAACGTCGAATGGCATAGGGATTAAAGCGGGCCGGTCGCCGGTACACGGTTGGGCGTGCCTCGGGGTTCGGTGCGCGCCCGCTTGCCCGGCCCCCGCTCCCCCGACCTCACCGGAGAGATCGCCCATGACGCTCGTCCTGCGTCACCCCTTCTGGGAACGCCTGCTCGCGAGTTCCCCCCGGGGCATCGCCCTGGCGGTGTCCGGCCTCCTCCGGCATCCCGTCGCCCTGCGGCCGCTGCGCGAAGCCCGGCCGAACAGCGCCCTGGGCCGGCTCCTGAGGGGCCGCCCGGAGGTCTGGGGCATGGTCGCCACGCCCTACCTCTGCGCCCGCTGGAGCGCGGCCGAACGCCTGACCCGCATCGCCGGGCATTGCGCGGCGGTCGAGCGGCTCGGCCCCCTGCTCGATACGCCCCTCGACGCCTTCGTCGACCTGCTCGACCTGCCTGAGATCGATTCCGCCCATCGCATCGTCCTCGACCAGCCGCACTGGCTCCTGCGCGACGGGCAGGCCACCTTCAGCCTGTGGGACGGCGCGGACCGGCTGATCTCGCTGTCGTACTGCCTGTCCTTCGACGGCGACGGTCTCACGGCCTATGTCGGCGGCCTGCAGGGGCGCAGCGAGGCGGGCGTGCTCGACCGCTACCGCCGCTTCACGAAGCAGGCCGATGGCCTGCGGCCGACCGACTTCACCATCGACCTGTTCCGGGTGTTCTGTCGCGGCCTCGGCGTGACGCGCCTTCTCGCGGTCTCGGACGCGATCCATCATCGCCGCAGCGCCTACTTCGCGCGCCGGTCGGATTCGACGGCGGCCCATCTGAGCTACGATGCGCTCTGGCACGGACGCGGCGGGGCGCTGCGGCCGGATGGCTTCTACGCCCTGCCCCTGGCCGATGCGCGGCGGCCCGCGGGCGCGATCCCGGCCAACAAGCGCGCGATGTATCGCCGTCGCTACGCCATGCTCGACGGCCTGGCGGTCCGCCTCGATCGGATCACCCGCGACGGCGCCGATCCCGTGCGGGTGGGGTTTCACGGACGCGTCGGCCCGGCGAGTCCCGGCCCGTTCGGCCGCGGCCCCGGCCGCCCGGGGTTGCGTCCTTTCGCGGGTTCGGGTTCCGCAGCGGGCGCCGTCCCGGCCGCAGGGCGAGGGCGGCACTTGGAGTGGGGCTTGGGACCAGACTTCGGGACGGACCTGAGGCGCCCGCGGCTGGGGCCGCCTTGACAAGGCTTGGGCCGGTGCGGCCTTGACAAGGCGTGGGCCGGGGGTGCCATCAGCCCCCATGTTGCGCCCCCAGACACCCGGCCCGGACCCGTCCAGCCTCGACGCCTTCGCGGAGGCCGGCCTCGCCGAGCTCGACGCCAAGGCCCTGCGCCGGCGCCTCGTCGCGACGGCGCGGGCGCCGGAGGCCGGGGCGGAGCGGGACGGGCGCCGCCTCGTATCGTTCTCGTGCAACGACTATCTCGGCCTCAGCCAGGATCCCCGGGTGATCGCGGCGGGGCAGGCGGCGCTCGCGCGCCACGGCGCCGGGGCGGGGGCCTCGCGCCTCGTCACCGGCAACCACCCGCCGCTCGCCGCCCTCGAAGCGCGCCTTGCCGCCCACAAGGGCAAGGCGGCGGCCCTGGTCTTCGGCAGCGGCTACCTCGCCAATCTGGGGATCGTGCCGGCCCTGGCGGGGGCGGGCGACCTCGTCCTCGTCGATGCCCTCGGGCATTCCTGCCTGTTCGCCGGGGCGCAGCTCTCCGGCGCGACGCTGCTGCGGTTCCGCCACAACGACGTCGCCCACCTGCGCGCGATCCTGGCGGCGCGCCGCGCCCGGCACGGGCGGGTGCTGGTGCTCACCGAGCGGGTGTTCAGCATGGACGGCGACCGGGCGCCGCTCCCCGAGATCCTGGCTCTCGCGGCCGCGTACGACGCTTGGACCCTGGTCGACGACGCCCACGGCCTCGGGGTGGTCGAGGCGGGCGCCCGCGCGCCCCTCGAAATGGGCACCCTGTCGAAGACGCTCGGCTCCTACGGCGGCTACGTCTGCGCCTCGCGCGCCGTCGTCGACCTCCTCACGAGCCGGGCCCGCAGCTTCGTCTACACCACCGGCCTGCCCCCGGCCTCCGTCGCGGCGGCGCTGGCCGCCCTCGACATCGTGGAGACCGAGCCCGCGCGGGCCGCCCGGCCCCTCGCCCTCGCGCGCCGCTTCACCGCCCGCCTCGGGTTGCCGGAGGCCCAGAGCCCCATCGTGCCGATCCACGTCGGCGAGGCCCCGGCGGCCCTGGCCCTCTCGGCGGCCCTGGAGGCGCGCGGCTACCTCGTCGTCGCCATCCGCCCACCGACGGTGCCGGCCGGCACCGCCCGCCTGCGGGTGGCGTTCTCGGCCGCGCACGACGCGGCGCAGGTCGACGGCCTCGCCGACGCGATCCTGTCCCTGCGGGCGGACGCCGACGCGCGGTCCGCCTGAACGGAGCCGGGCGGCGCGCCCTGCACCGGGAGAGCTTCGTTCATGGGCGGCAGACGTGCGCTCCCGCCTTCCGGAGTATCGCCGGGGGGCGTGATCGTCTGGCCCATCCTCATACGGTGCTGCCTCATACCGGTGCCGCTCGGCAGCATCGCTTCCGGGCAGTGGCTCCGCCACCGCGCCTATCGGCAGGCGGCGCTGAACGCTCGCTCGCAAAGGCAGGCCACCGGCGGCCGGTCCACTCGCGGCGGGCCGTATGAAAACGGCCGCCGTTCGCCCGGGCCGCGGAGGTCCGCAGCGTTGCGCTCATCCGGGACCTCGACTGTCGCCGCCCCTATGCCGCTCGCTGCCCCGTCCCGCGCATCGGTCCGAGGGGCGAGGTCCCGGCGGTCGCGACATCCGGATCGCGCCAGCCCCGCAGGACGACCTCAAACCGCGGGTGGATCGAGGAGCACCCAAAGGCGCGCGATCCGACCATCCACGATCTCGGCAACATCCGCTCCGGTCACGAGGACGGGCTCGCCTTCCGGACCTGCCTGCCATTGCAGCGAACCCAAACCGTGATGGCCGACGGCCTTGCGGGTGGGCGTGAACCGGAACGTCGGACCGAACTGATCCAGGAGCTTGCCCGCCACGGTCGCGATGGCCGCGCGTCCCCGAACGACGCCCGTCGGTTCGTACATGACCGGCTCCTCCACGAAGAGGTCGGTCAGCGCCGAGGCCCGGCGGAGCGGGTCGCGCTCGTTGAAGACACGCTCCAGGTTCGCGCGGAGCAGCGCGTCGTGATCGGGTTCTCCCGCGGCTCCCATCGTCTGCTCGGACTCGGGCATGGGGGCCTCCTTCCGTCGGGATGCGACTGCGCGGCCTATCGGATCCGCCGCGGCGGAGCGCCGGCAGAGGGCTTCCGGGAAACTGCACGAACCGGCATCCGAGCGCGAGTGGTCCGAGGCCGGAAACCCGGGCCGGATCGTCGGCGCTCCGACCTTCGCCCACGTCGCGTCGCAATCGCCCGAGCGCACGGGGGTCTCGAGGCCAGCAGCGACAACCCTCCGCGCTGCCGTTCGCGGCAAGGGGCGCTCGGCCCGGCTGTCATCCGCACGTCGAACTCCACCGCGGCGGTCTCGACGACGGAGGTTTCACGAACCGGATGGCATGCCGTTCACGCGGCCAGGCCATCGTGCCTGTGCCCTGCCGGTGGGCTCGATGTCGCCGAGAACTCCCGAGCGCGGGCGTTTGCGCGCTCGGGGCGTGCCGAGCTAGTTCGGGATCAGCTCACGGGCTGGCCCCCCGGTCTCCTCGCCCCGCCCCTGGGCATAGCCCGGCAGGGCCGGGTTCCGGGCGTTGCCGCTGTCGAGGTCCGGGCCGCCGAGCCAGTCCGCGGACCGAGCCTGCGGCCGGATCGAGCCGGTGATCGCCGGGCTCTCCAGCGAATGCGTGACGGTTCGGGCCTGGGAGACCCCGGTCAGAGCAGCGAGGGTGCAGGCGGACGCGAAAGCGACGGCAGAGACGGTCTTGAGCATCGTCATGTCGGATCTCCGGTGTTTCCCGCCCGATCGAACGGCGCCGAGCAGGGATGCCGGACAGACGACGTCTTCGGCCGCTTATTCCCCATGCCGTCGAAGAATTCGGTTCTCGTCTTGAGCACCGTCCCGCAGAGACTCGGTGTCCGGTGCGCGCGTGAGAAAGTTTGGTGCGAGCGTGGAATAATCCCGGACCGGCGGCGTCCATGCCTCTGTCGTCGGCTGTCGTCGGCCGCGGATCAGGCTCGCACCGGTCGGCCTGCACACGGAGGAGCCCCGGCCATGCCAGGAGATCGGACATGACGGACATGATGCGCCTCATCGCGCCGCTGATCCCGGCCCTGCGCCGCTACGCCCGCGCCCTCCTGCGCAATCCCGCCGATGCCGACGACCTCGTGCAGGACTGCCTGGAGCGCGCCGTCGGCCGCTGGCACCAGCGTCAGGCGGGCGGAGACGCGCGGACCTGGCTCTTCGCCATCCTCCACAACCTGGCGGTGACGCAGATGCGCCAGCGTGCCCGCCGCGGTGCCCACATGCCGATCGAGGACATGGCGGAGGCCACCCTGGCGGTGGCGCCGACGCAGGAGAGCGCCCTGCGCCACCGCGACCTGATGTGCGCGCTCGACGCCCTGCCGGAGGAGCAGCGCAGCGTCCTGCTGCTCGTGACGGTGGAGGGTCTGTCCTATTCCGAGACCGCCGAGATCCTCGCCATCCCGACCGGGACCGTGATGTCCCGCCTGTCCCGGGCCCGGGACCGGATGATCCAGTCGATGGACGGTGCCGAGGCGGCCGTTCCGGCCAAGCGCCCGCTCCTGCGGAGGGTGAAATGACCATGCGTCCGATCGGCGAAGACGACCTCCAGGGCCTCGTGGACGAACGGCTCGATGCCGCTCGGAGGCGCGAGGTCGAAGCGTATCTCGCCGACCATCCCGAAGCGCGGGCGCGCGTCGACCGCCTCGTCGACATGGGCGACGCGATGCGGGCCACCTTCGCCCCCATCGCCGCCGAGCCGGTTCCGGCGCGGCTGAACCTGACGCGGATCGTCGAGGCACGCCGTCGCCCGCAACGTCCAGTCTGGCAGGTGATGGCGGCCGGGCTGCTTCTACTTCTCGGCGGGGCCGCAGGCTGGGGACTGCGCGACGTGGTCTCGCCGGTGCCGACCGGCATCGCGGCGCTGGCCCAGGCGGCGAGCATGAACTACGCGGTCTATGCCCCCGATCACACCCGGCCCGTCGAACTCGCTGCCGCCGACCGGGACGAACTCGCCGGCTGGTTCTCGGCCCGGCTGAAGCGAACGGTCGGCGTGCCGGACCTGAGCGGCGCCGGCTATCGCCTCATGGGCGGGCGCCTCGTCGCGACGCAGCAGGGGCCCGCTGGCCTCCTGATGTACGACGACGGGCACGGCGCCCGCTTCGTGATGCTCATGCGGCCCATGTCCGTGCCCGGGGACGCACCGATGCAGCCGCACACCTCCGGGACGTCGAACGGCTACGCCTGGGCCCAGGACGGGCTCGGCTACAGCCTGGTGGGAGCGGCCGACCCGGCCGTCCTGCACCCGCTCGCCGACGCGATCCGCCGCGCCACCAGCCCCAAAGCCATCTGAAGGCCCGCCATGTCCCTCCTCGACGACCTCGCCGGCGCCGGTCCGGCGATGAGACCGCGCGCCGTCATCCTGCGGCTCGGTGCCATCGCGGCTCTGGTCGCCGGCACCGCCGGGGCCTTCGCGTATGCCGGCGGCTGGCTCTCGCCGCATGACCTGACCCCGGCGCGGATCGTCGACCGCTTCGAGCGGGTCAACGGACCGCATCCGGGGTTCCGGCGCAACCACGCCAAGGGGCTCTGCCTCGCCGGCCGCTTCGAGAGCAGCGGCCGGGGCGAGCGCCTGTCGAAGGCGTCGCTGTTCGCCCCGGGCCAGATCACCCCAGTCACCGGGCGCATCGCCCTCGCGGGCGGGCGGCCCTACGCGGCCGATGCGGCCACCACGGTGCGCAGCCTCGCGCTCCGCTTCCACCTCCCAGACGGCGAGGAATGGCGCACCGGCAACAACGACATCCCGGTCTTCCCGGTGCGGACCCCGGAGGCGTTCTACGCCCAGCTCCTCGCCGCCAAACCCGATCCGGCCACGGGCAAGCCCGATCCCGAGGCGCTCGCAGCCTTCTTCGCCGCGAACCCCGACAGCGTGAAGGCGGCGGCCCTGATCAAGGCGCGGACCCTCACCGCCGGGTTCGCCGACGACACCTTCCGGGGCCTGAACGCGTTCCGGTTCGTCGCCAGGGACGGCAGGCAGACGCCGGTGCGCTGGGCGTTCGTGCCGGAGCACGCCGCAACGGCGGAGAGCCCGGCCCAGGGGGGCCGCGCGGACGAGAACTTTCTGTTCGACGGTTTCGCGTCCGCGGTCCGTCGCGCGCCCGTGCGCTGGCACCTCGTCGTCACGCTCGGCGAGCCTGGCGACCCCACGGCGGATGCGACGCGGGCCTGGCCATCCGAGAGACCGAGCCTCGATGCCGGGACGGTGATCGTTTCGGAGACGGAGGCCGAGGCGGACGGCAATTGCCGCGACGTCAATTTCGATCCCCTGGTTCTGCCCGCCGGCATCGAAGGCGGGGACGACCCGCTGCTCGGCGCCCGCTCGGCGGCGTACGCGCAGTCCTTCACGCGCCGCGCCGGTGAACCGAAGTCGCCGAGCGCCGTCCACGATGCCCCCGTTGCAGGAGCCGGATTATGAGCAACACCACGCACTTCAACCGGCCGGCCCGGCTGCTGCACTGGACCATGGCCGGCATGATCCTGGCCATGCTGTTCATCGGCGTGGCGATGGTGACCTCCCTCGCGCACTATGACGCGCTCGTGGCGCTGCACCGCCCCCTCGGCATCGGCATCCTGATCCTCGCGGTGCTGCGCCTCGTCAACCGCTGGCGCCATCCGCCGCCGGCATTGCCGCCAGACCTTCCGGGCTGGCAGCGGCAGGCGGCACACGCCTCGCACCGCCTGCTCTACGGCCTGATGCTCGGGCTGCCGCTGATCGGCTGGGCGATGCTGTCGGCGGCCGGCTATCCCATCGGGCTCGGCGGCTCGGTGGTGCTCCCGCCGATCCTGCCGCGCGATCCCGCGATCTATGCCTGGCTGCGTCCGGTCCACTCGGTGCTGGCCTACGCCCTGTTCGGCCTCATCCTCGCTCATCTCGGCGCCGCCCTGATGCATGGGCTGATCCGCCGGGATGGCGTCTTCTCCAGCATGGCCCTGCGCGCGACGGCGCCGCGCTCTTGACGACGACGATCCGGGCAACGAGGCGAGACGGCATGGACGACAGCGCAACACGCCGGGTGCTCATCGCCGGGGGCGGCATCGCCGGCCTTGCCATGCGGCGAGCGCTGCAGCGACGCGGCCTTCCCTCGCTGACCCTGGAGCGACGACGGACGCCGGCCGATGCGGGCCTCGCCATCAATCTGCCGGGAAACGCGGTCCAAGCCCTGCGGCAGCTCGGCCTGAGCGACGCCCTGCGCAGGGTCGGCTCCCCCATCCGCCGGCGCGAATACCGCACCGGGAGCGGGCGCCTCCTCTTCGCCATCGACGAGACGGCGTTCTGGGGGGAAGAGGCATGCCCGCATTGCCTGCGTCGCGCCGACCTGCTGCGCCTCCTGACCCGCGACCTTCCCCCGGCCGATCTCCGGCACGGATCCGGGATTCACACCGTCCGGCAGGTGCCGAAGGGCGTCGCGATCGAGACCCGGGAGGGGATGGTCGAGACCGGCGGATTCCTCGTCGGCGCCGACGGCGTCCACTCGCGGGTTCGACGCGAGACGTTCGGTGATTCCGTGCTCGGCGCGGCGATGTTGGCCCCGGCGAGCTGGCGCTTCATGGC
This sequence comes from Methylobacterium sp. Leaf87, assembly GCF_001422775.1. NCBI lineage: Bacteria > Pseudomonadati > Pseudomonadota > Alphaproteobacteria > Hyphomicrobiales > Methylobacteriaceae > Methylobacterium > Methylobacterium sp. Leaf87. The sequence goes on from NZ_LMMI01000060.1 coordinate 162,786, forward strand.
ACCGAACCCGGGCCTCGACGCCTGGACGCTGTGGGCGGGATCGGACGGATTGTTCCTGCTCATCCCCGTCGACCACGGCGAGGTCTACGGGTGGGTCTCGTTGGGCGCGGCCGCCGGACGGGGGCGGGATCTGGCCGCTTTCCGGACGGCCTTCGCGTCGTTCCCGCGCCTCGTCCGCGACACCCTCGCGTCGGTTTCGTCCGAGCCGGGCGCGCTCCATCACTCGCCCCTCGAAGAGGTCCGCATTCCGACCTGGACCCGGGACCGGGTGGTGCTGGTCGGGGATGCCGCGCACGCGACGGCGCCGGTCTGGGCCCAGGGCGCCGCCATGGCTCTCGAGGATGCCCTCGTGCTGAGCTCACTGCTCGCCGGGAGGGCGGACTGGGGCACGGTCGGTCCGGACTACGAAGCCCTGCGCCGGCCCCGCGTGGCCCATGTCCAGGCCATGACCGATCGCCTGTCCCGCACCGCACGGATGCCGAATTGGGCCAGAAGCCTCTTGCTCCCCGTGATCGGGCCGCGCAGCTACCGCGCCACTTACGCTCCCCTGCGCACACCGGTCCCGGCCTGAGCACCGGGCCACGGCGATCCCGTGCATTCCCGACGGTCCCGGACGGGGCCGGACACGGAACCAGGATACTTCCCCGACGACGACAGCCGGATCCGTCCCTCGACGTCCGGCCGCGTCCTCGAATGTCGCGAGGCGGCTCCGACGGTGGATCGGCGCGCCGGATGTCGCGCCTGTCCATCATGCGGGCGACGTCTTTCGGGCGACGTCTTGGGGTGCCACGTCTTGGGGTGCCACGTCTTGGGGGGCGACGTCTTGGGGGGCGACGCTGGTTGCGTCGGACTCGGGGGCCGGCGATACCATGGGGCGGTGACCGAGGATCGAACCGATGCGCCGAAGGCCACCGAGCCTCACGTCGTTGGGCTGGCGGTTCAGCCTCTTCACGCTCCTCTACCTCTACCAAGGCGTCGTCGCGGGCTTCGCGCTGACGGCCCTGGTCAACCACTTCGCCACGGCCGGTGCCTCCACGGCGGAGGTCGGCCGGCACCTTGCGATCGTCGGCCTGCCCTGGGTGCTGCAGCCGCTGCTCTGGGGGCCGGTGATCGATCGCGCGACCCCCGCCCGGATGGGGCCTCGCCGCTTCTGGCTCGTCCTGTCTCTGGCCTGCGCGCAGGTGGCTCTCGCGGGCCTTCTCCTGCTCGGCGCGGCCCCGAGCTTGACGGCTGTCAGCGCCGTGCTGTTCCTGCACAGCCTCGCGGCCTCCCTCGCCGATACGGCAACGGACCGCATGATCGCCGGCAGCGTACCGACCGGCGAACTGGGACGCACCAGCGGCGCGACGCGGGCGGGCTTCGTCACCGGCGGTGCGGCGGGGGCTGCGATCTTCGCCTGGCTGCTCGCCGCGAACGGCTTGCCCGCAGCGGCCGGCATGCTCCTCGCCCTGACGACTCCGCTCGCCCTGGTGTCCGTTCTCGTGCGCGAGGCGCCGACCGACCGGCTTCTCTCCCTTCGCCGCGGACCCCCATCGCGGGCGCCGGACCGGGGTCGGGCGTCCGAGGCGGTCGCCTTCGCGCGTCGGCTCCTGACTGCGTTCCGGACGCGCGACGCGGCGACCCTCCTGGCGATGTGCTTCGCGATCGATCTCGGTCTCGCGGTGTTCCAGGTGCCCTTCGCCGTCGCGCTCGTGCAGGTCCACGGCTGGAACGCGGTCGATCTCTCGCGCCTTCAGGCGGGACTGGCTCTCCTCGGCGGGACCCTCGGCGCGGCGGGCCTCGGCACCGCCGTCGACCGCTTCGGGCCGCACCGTGCCCTCCGTGCCCTCCTCGTCGCCTGCGCGGGAGCGTTCGGGATCGCTGGATTGCTGATCGTGGCCGGATTGGAGGCTGCGGCGGGTCCGGTCATCCTCGGGCTGGCGAGCGTGGTGCCGGCCCTGCTCTACGTCGCCCTGCTGCCGACCGTCCTGCTGGCGAGCCGCACCGGACAGGCGTCGGCGACGCAGTTCCAGGTCTACATGGCGGCCCTGAACTTCGGCGACGTCGTCGGTTCGGCGCTGGCCGGCGCGCTCGCCGCGGTGACGGCCCCGACGATCGTCGCCCTCGGCGTCGCGGTCGTGTTCCTGATCTGCGCACGCGTCGCCCCGACCTTCGGCCGGGGGCGGTTCCGGCCGGCCGGCGCCGCGTAGATCGGTCCCGCCGAGGCGTGCTGCGACGTCGCCGCATGATCGCTCGACCGAGCGTCCTAGAACATCGCCACGATGGCGACGCCCACGACCATGATCAGAGCCCCGAGGACGCGCCATAGGCTCGCCGGATGAACCTCGAAGCCGACCCAGCCGTAATGGTCGAGCACCAGCGAGGCGACGACGCCCACGGTGACGATGATGCCGAGGAACGAGGCGGCCCCGATGGCCGGGGATGCGTAGAGCTGGGCCAGGATCAGGAGGACGCTGAGGCAGCCGCCCAACCATCCCCACCACGGGACCTGGGCGAGTTGCTGCCCGGACGGAATTTCCAGTTTGCCGAGGGCAAGGCCGCCCACGAGCATCGTCCCCGTGCTCACGAAGAGGATGATGAGCGCGGCCGTGACCGGCATGGCCAGCGACTTCGAGAGAGTTGCGTTCTGGCCGGGTTGGATCGCATTCGCGAGACCGGCGAGGACCGTCAGACCATAGAGATACCACATGCTGTGACAGCGCCTCGGCAGGCCGCCAAGTTTCCCCGTTTTCGCTCCATGCGGCGTTTTGTAAGACCCGTTTGCGCGATCGGGGGGCGTCCAGGGGCGCTCGAAACGAGCCGCTCCTCCGAGCGGGCGCGCCCGCGGCGGTGGCGGGGCCGGCACTACGGCGACCGGTTCACGCTCGATCACGGCACCGGCGCGGGCGCGTCCGTCCGTGTGCCGCCGACCGGGACGCACGCGATGGTGCGACGGCGAGGAACATCGACGGGCGGCGCGTGGAGACCATCACCGATTGCCGTCGCGTCCGGGTCCCGCGCCGGCTCGGTGGCGATGGCGTGGAAAGCACCTCCGATCCGCCCGGTGCGCCGACGGGACAGCCTCGGCGGTCGCGATCCGCCGAGACTGTCCCGGCATGCGGCGGGGAGGGGCGGTCGGTCCATGCCGAGCCGACGCCGAACACCGCTCCGCTGTGCCGTTGTGGTCCATTGCCCTTAGGTTCGTCTCGGACGGCCACGCACGACCGCTTCCACCGGCCGTTGCCCGGCATGGGCCGGCCTACCCGATCGGGGGACAGCATGACGGACCTTTCGCGAAACAAGGCCACGGTGATCGCCTTCTACGAGCTGATGTTCAACGAAGGCCGGCCGCGCGAGGCCATCGCGCGCTATGCCGGCGACGTGTACATCCAGCACAACCCGCACGTGGCCACCGGCAAGGACGGCTTCATCGCGTATTTCGAGCGCATGGCGCGGGCGTGGCCGGGCAAGCGGGTCACGGTGAAGCGCGCCCTCGCGGAGGGCGATTTCGTCGTGCTGCATTGCCTCCAGCACTGGCCGGCCGACCACGATTACGCCGCCATGGACATCTTCCGCCTCGATGCCTCCGGCCGCATCGTCGAACACTGGGACGTGCTCCAGATCCTGCCCGAAACGTCGGCGCACGAGAACGGGATGTTCTGACGAACGACCCGCCCGAAGAACGACCCGCCCGAAGAACGACCCGCCCGAAGAACGACCCGCCCGAAGAACGGCCCGCCCGAAGTACGACCCGCCCGAAGTACGGCGCGGTCCGGGCGGGCCGCCGTGCCGGCTCCCGTGCCGGTCGGGGAAGTTCCCGCGCCGCCGCTGAAATTTTTTGTTGCCGATCCGTCTCATGGCGGCGCGCGTACGACAGTGATGGCGAAACATTCCGCGTTGTCGTGACGGTCCGATCCCATCGAGGCTCTCTATTCCTCAAGTCGAAATTTTTCGGTCAGATGTTTTCGGTAGATGGGGTCCATATTTACAATTCTCGTCGCGCCGACTGAAGAAATGGCGCCGACGCATATTTTGTTTACCTGATGAACCCAAGAATGAGCCGAACGTCCTCCGGGGCAAAGCCAGGATAACGGCCGTGGGATTTCGGCGCGACGCTCCCGAGGGCGCCGTCGCGACGGGCCGTCCCGCGATCCTCGGTCGAGGGCGATGCGTGGGGGCACGGGGCATCCTGTCGGCCGCCACGATCGATTGGGTTGAGGGTCTACGATGAACATTTCGACCGTCGTCGAAGTCAAGCGGCCGACTTCGTTGAACGAACTCTCGGGCTGGCAAGATGGCTATTCCTGGCTGGCCGGCGGAACCTGGCTGTTCGCCGAGCCGCAGACTGCCGTCGACACGCTCATCGATCTCGAAAGCCTGGGCTGGGCGCCGCTGACCGCGACGGAATCCGGCATCGAGATCGCCGCGACCTGCCGGATCGTCGACCTGCACGGGTTCGAGGGTCCGCCGGCCTGGCGCGCGGTGCCGCTGTTTCGGCAGTGCATCGACTCGTTTCTGATGTCGTTCAAGATCTGGAACGCCGCCACCATCGGGGGCAACGTCTGCATGTCGCTGCCCGCCGGCGCGATGATCTCGCTGACCGCCGCCCTCGAAGGGGTCTGCACCCTGTGGCCGCGCGACGGCGCGCCCCGCACGGTCACGGTGGCCGAGTTCGTGACCGGCAACCACGCGAACGTGCTCGCCAAGGGCGAACTGCTGCGCAGCATCCACCTGCCCGCCGCGGCGCTCGCGAAGCGCACGGCCATGCGCCAGGTCTCGCTCACCCGCTACGGGCGCTCGGCCGCCCTGATCATCGCCACCGTGGGCGACGACGGCGCCGACTTCCTCCTCACCATCACGGCGGCGACCCCGCGGCCGGTGCAGCTGCGCTTCGCCACCCTTCCCTCCGCCGACGACCTGCGCCGCGCCATCGACGCGCGCCTGGCGCCGGACGCCTACTTCCCCGACGTGCACGGATCGGCGCCCTACAAGCGTCACGTCACGCAGTACCTGGCCGAACAGATCCGTACGGAGCTCGCGTGACTCAGTATTCCATCAACGGCCGCGCCTACGCCGCCGAGCCGGCGCCGGGCCAGTGCCTGCGCACCATGCTGCGCGACCTCGAGGTGTTCGGGGTCAAGAAGGGATGCGATTCCGGCGATTGCGGCGCCTGTACGGTGCACATCGACGGCAAGCCGTTCCATTCCTGCCTCGTCCCGGCCTTCCGGGCCGAGGGACGCGAGGTCACCACCATCGAGGGGCTGGCGCCCTGCGGCGAGCGCCATCCGCTGCAGCAGGCGTTCCACGACGCGCAGGGATTCCAGTGCGGCTTCTGCACCGCCGGCATGATCATGACGGCCGTGACCTTCACGGACGCGCAGAAGGCCGACCTGCCGCACGCCCTCAAGGGCAACCTCTGCCGCTGCACCGGCTACCGCTCGATCAAGGACGCCCTGAACGGAGTGTGCAACATCGAGGCGGACGTCGCCGGCAAGGCCCTCGGGGCGAGCCTGCCCAACCCCTTTACCGACACCATCCTGAACGGCACCGCCCGCTACACCATGGACCTCGCCGTCGAGGACCTGCTGCACCTCAAGGTGCTGCGCTCGCCCCACGCCCACGCGCGCCTCGTGTCCATCGACCGCCAGGCGGCGCTCGCCGTGCCGGGCGTCGTCGCCGTCTACACCTGGGAGGACGTGCCCAAACGCCGGTTCAGCTCGGCCCTGCACGAGGACCACCTCGTCGATCCCGACGACATCCTGCTGCTCGACAACGTCGCCCGCTTCGCCGGCCAGCGCATCGCCGCCGTGGTGGCCGAAACGGAGGCCGCCGCCGAGGCCGGCTGCCGGGCCCTGCGGGTGGACTACGAGGTTCTGCCGGCGGTGTTCGACCCCGTCCTGGCCATGCGGCCCGACGCGCCGGTGCTGCACGACAAGGACGGGCTCACCGCGAGCACCAACATCTTCTGCACCCTCCAGGGTGAGATCGGCGATGTGGCCCGGGGATTCGCCGAGGCCGACGCCGTGCACGAGCAGACCTACTCGACCTCGCGCGTCCAGCACGTGCACCTCGAGACGCACGGCTCCATCGCCTGGAAGGGCGAGGACGGGCGCTGGCACGTCCGCACGAGCTCGCAGGGGCCGTTCGCCGTGCGCCAGAAGCTCGCCTACATCATGGGGATCCCGCACCGCGACCTCCACGTGTTCACGGAACGGGTCGGCGGCGGGTTCGGCGGCAAGCAGGAGATGGTCTCGGAGGACCTCGTCCTGTTCGCCACGATGAAGCTCGGCCGCCCGGTCAAGTGGGAATGGACCCGCGAGGAGGAGTTCATCGGCGCGACCACGCGCCACCAGATGACCACCCGGGTGAAGATCGGCGCCCGCAAGGACGGGACCCTGACGGCCCTCGACGTCGCGGTGTTCTCCAACACCGGAGCCTATGGCGGCCACGGCAGCGAGACCCTGGCGGCCGCCATGGCGAGCCCGATAGCGGCCTACCGCTGCGCCAACAAGAAGGGCATCGGCCACGCCGTCTACACGAACATGACGCCGGGCGGCGGCTTTCGCGGCTACGGCGCCTCGCAGACCACCTTCGCGGTGGAATGCGCCATCGACGCCCTGGCCCGGCAACTCGGCATCGATCCCTTCACCATGCGGCGCCGGAACGTGGTGCAGCCGGGCGATAACATCGAATCCATCTGGAAGGAGCCGAGCGACGCCAGCTTCGGCAGCCACGGCATCGTCGAGTGCCTCGACATCGTCGAGCGCGAACTCGCCAAGGGCAATGGGGTCGCCAAGCCCGAGGGGGCGGACTGGGAAGAGGGCCGGGGCGTGGCGCTCGCCATGCTCGAATGCGGACCGCCGACCGAGCACCGCTCGGGCGCCGAACTCCACCTCAAGGCCGACGGCACCTACTTCCTCGCCTGCGGCTCGACGGAGATGGGCAACGGCATCACCACGGCGCACAAGCAGATCGCCGCCGCGATCCTGGGGACCCGCGCCGACGATGTCGGCATCATCAACGCCGACACCGACCGCACCCCCTACGACACCGGCACCTTCGCCAGCACCGGCGTCGTGGTCGGCGGCAAGGCGGTCCACCTCACGGCCGAGGCCATGGTCGAGGACATCCTGGACTTCGCCAGCAGGCACACGGGGGTGCCCCTGGAGCAGTGCCGCCTCGACGCCGACGGGGTCGTCTGCGGCAACCAGCGCATCACCCTGGTGGATCTGCACGCGGCGGGCACGAAGGTCGACCACCGCTTCACCGTGAGCCGCCGGGCCTACCTCTCGCCCCGGACCATCGCGTTCAACGTGCAGGGCGTGCGCCTCGCCGTGCACCGCGTCACCGGCGAGATCCGGGTGCTGCACAGCGTCCATGCCGCCGATATCGGCCTGCCGATCAACCCGATGCAGTGCCGGGGCCAGCTCGATGGCGCCGTCTCCATGGGGTACGGCTGGGCGTTGGTAGAGAACATGGTCCACGACGACGAGGGCCGGATGGTCAACGCGCAGCTGCGCAACTGCCGCATCCCGACCTTCGCCGACACCCCGCGCACGGACATCTTCTTCGCCGACACCACGGACCGGATCGGCCCCCTCGGGGCGAAATCGCAAGGGGAGTGCGGCATCAACCCCGTGGCCCCGGCGGTCTCGAACGCGCTGGCCGACGCCACCGGCGTCCGCTTCGCCCACCTGCCGTTCACGCCCGACCGCCTGTTCACGCAGCTCGCCGCCCGATGAGCGACGCGGCCCACAGCGTCAGCATCGTGACGCAGACCTCCGTCCGGCCCGAGAGCGCCGAGGCGTTCGCCCAGTGGCAGGGCGGCACCAGCGCGGTGATCTCGGGGTTTCCCGGCTTCATCGAACAGCGCCTGATGCCGCCCCACCCCCCGCTCCAGGTGGATTGGGTGATCCTGCAGCGCTTCGGCAGCCTCGCCGACGCCAAGGGCTGGCTCGCCTCGCCCGAGCGGCAGGCCCGCATCGTCGGCGCCTCTCCGATGCTGGTGGGGCGCGACGATGTCCACATCGTCACGGACGACGCCAGCGCGGCCCGCACCGCGCCGGCCTCGGCGGTCATCAGCACCCGGGTGAAGCCCGGGATGGAGGCCGCCTACCGCAAGTGGGAGCAGAAGGTCGCCGCCGCGCAGTCGAAGGCCGCCGGCCTGCAGGGCTATCGCTTCGAGCCGGCGGTGCCGGGCGTGCAGGAGGATTACGTCGCGATCCTGCGCTTCGACAGCGATGCCAACCTGAGGGCCTGGCTCGACTCGCCCCAGCGCCGGGAACTGATCGAGGAGGCGGTTCCGCTGACGGCGGAATTCCACACCCGGACGGTGCAGAGCGGGTTCGAGCAGTGGTTCCGCGACGCCACGCCGGAGGGCGCCCCGCCGCCCGCCGCTTGGAAGATGAACATGATCGTCCTCCTGACGCTCTATCCCACGGTGTTCCTGTGGGGTCTGTTCGTCGGAACGCCGTTCCTCGGCCGCGTGCTGAACCTCGATTTCCCCGTCGCCCTGTTCATCGGCAACGTCTTCAGCGTGCTGGTGACGGCGCGGCTGGTGCCCTGGACCGCCAACCGGCTCGGCTGGTGGCTGTCGCCGCCGCCGGAGCGGCGCGCCGACACCGACCGCCGGGGCGCGGCCCTGCTGATCGCCGCCTACGCGATCATGATCCTGGTGTTCTGGAAGGTTCTCTGAGCCGCCCTCAGAGGTGACCGTGTTCACACATCGGGCAGGCAGCGCGGGTCACCTGGTCTCTCGGCGTTTCGCCGGTTCGACCGAACTGACCCGTCGCGAAGACACGTTTGGGAAACTCGCACATGCTCGCGTTCGCGCCTCGCGCCGGCCGCCCGGTCCTGACGGCCCTCGGCTTCTCGGCGGCCCTCCTCGTCGCGGACGCCACCGGGGCGCACCCCATCGGGGCCGCCCGCGCGGCCGAGCCCCTAGCGGCAGCCACTGCGCTCGTCGCGCCGCCGTCCCCGCCGGGGTTCTTCAGCTTCTCCGACACCATCGTCAGCTACCGCTTCCAGGCGCCCTCGGCGGAGCCCGGCATCGGCGTGCAGCGCCCCGACGGCACGCCGACGGGCCGGCGGGAGCCCCGCGAGATCCCGAAGAACGTCGTCAACCTGTTCCATACCAACGCGTGGACCTACGGCACCAACCTCGTGTCCCTCGATCTCCTGCGCTCGGGCTCGCAGGACCCGGCCGGCAACGCCTTCGGCAGTTTCCCGGACATCGGCGCGACGGAACTGTACCTCATCTACCGGGGCACCCTGAGCCCGAACCGGATCTTCGACACCGACGTGTTCGCCATTCCGGGCCTCGTCAAGGATATCGGCCTCGCCTTCGGCGTCGACGCCAACGCCAAGAACACCACCTTCAACTCGCAGAAGCGCGCCGGCACCTTCGGCCTCAACTTCGCCTTCGACGTGCCGGCCGGATTCCTCAACCTGAAGGTCCAGGGCTACAAGGAATTCGCCCATAACGGCTTCGCCGCCGGCCGCTTCCGCAGCGTCGAGTTCCAGATGACGCCCGAGTTCGAGCTCACCTACGCGATTCCCCTGCCGTTCACGGGCCTGCCCCTCTCGCTCTCGGGCTTCAACACCATCATCCTGCCCAAGGGCCGCTACGGCCGCACCAACGAGTACGAGACGCAGCTCGAATTCGTATCGCAGACCAATCTGGTCCTCGATGTCGGGCAGCTCGCGGGCGGCCCGGCCCACCGGCTCGAAGTGTTCGCCGGGTTCCAGTACTGGCACAACAAGTTCGGCGCCGACCCCCGGCGGACCGTCAACACCGAGGAGAAGGCCCTGATCGCGGGCGTCTCCTACCACCTCCCGTAGTAGAGGCAGCCCGCCGTAGAGACGGTCCGGGCGCCTCCGCCTCAGCTCCGTCCGGCGCGCAGGTCGCCGGGGGCGAGGCCGAAGCGCCGGCGGAACGCGCGATTGAAGGTCGGCACGTCGGCAAAGCCGCACGCATACGCGATGGTGGCGATCTTCAGCCCGTCGTAGCGCGACGCGGCGAGGCGGTGGTGCGCCAGGGCGAGGCGCGCCTCCCGGATGGCCGCCGCGATGCCGTCGGTCTCCGAGAACGCCCGGTAGAGATGGGCGCGGGACACGCCCAGCACCGCCTGGATCTCGTCGGGGCCGAGGGCCGGGTCGTGCAGCCGGCGCTCGATATGGGCGCGGGCGAGGGAAACCACCGCCGCGTGCGAGACGGGCACGGTCGACCGGTCGGCCGGGGCGCGGGGGAGGCCGCGCAGCATGTGGAGCACGCCCTCGACGGCGACCTGCGCCTCGCCCTCGGTCATCCACGCGACGGAGCGGGCGAAGCTGCGAAAGCATGCCTCGAACGCCGCGTTGGCGGGTTCGCCCGCGATGCAGAGGCCGGCGAAGCGGTCGACGTCGCCGATCCAGGCCTCGAAGGTCCGGCGCGGCACCGCGAGGCGGATCTCCTCGTAATCGGTCTGGGTGCCGGCGAGGAGGGGACGGCCGCGCGACAGGAAGCTGATGCCGCCGGTCGCGATCCGGGCGCCGCGATCGAGCTGCTCCTGATACCCGATCCCCTCGAGGGCGAGGCCGATCACCACCATCTCGGGGGCACTTCGATCGACATGGCGCGACCCGACCTTCAGGCTCACCGGACTGCTCACCGTATGGGTGAGGGCCCAGTCCGCGGTGCCCACACCGAGGCGCCGGGCCCGGAACGGCCCGCGCGGCTGCACGCGGGAGACGTCGCCGAAGGGCGCCAGGGCGGTGGAGCGCCAGAAATCGAAGGCCCATTTCGATTCGACGTGATCCGTCGTTTCGACCACGCTGGGGACGATCGCCAGTCGAGACACGTTGCAAGCTCCGGTGTCCCGCCGCCGGCCGATCGCGGGTGTTCGGGATGGGATCGCGTAGCACACATTACGCCGTGCGATTTCATCCGGGCGATTTCATCCGGTCGCGAGAGGGGACGACGGTCCCGGCGGCATCGGGCGGTGCGCGGAGCGGGGTTCGTGCGCCGCGCCCACACGGGACATTAACGGCCCCGGTGGTCTTAATCCGGGCGCACGCGACATCCGGCGCTCCGTCGGCCGACCGCGTCCACGGACGCCCCAGGCATGAACCCCTACCTGCTCCTCGCCTTCGCGATCACCGCCGAAGTCACCGCGACCCTCGCCCTGAAGGCCGCCGACGGGCTGACCCGCCCGGTGCCGACGATCATCACGGTGCTGGGCTACGGCACCGCCTTCTGGCTGATGTCGCACAGCATGAACATGCTGCCGATCGGCGTGGTCTACGCGATCTGGGCCGGGGTCGGCATGGTCGGCGCGGCCCTCGGCGGCGCGCTCCTGTTCGGCGAACCGATCACCCTCCCGATGATGGTCGGCATCGGCGTGATCGCCGTCGGCGTCACGATCCTGGCCTCGGGCCAGACCGCACCCCACTGACGAGGGTTCGCAGGAGCCGCCACCGGTTCTGCGCCGAGACCCTGCGTCGTGAGCCTGCGCCGGACCCGGGACCCGAGCGGGTCCGTCGTGGTACCGCCCGTCCGCATCGATAGCGCAGGGGTAGATGCGGCGGGATTCCTCTCCTGGTGATCCTTGGCCTCGTGATCCTCCCCTTTGCGCTCCTTCCCTTCGCGCTTCTCGCCATCGAAAAGGGTTGCCTTCAGGTGTCTGCGAAACCCGGCCCGCGCGCGCGGCTCCGCCCCCGGCTCGTCGGCGCGGCCCTCGCCCTCGGCCTCCTCGCCGGGGCGGCCTGGGCGGCGACCGCGCTCCTCGCCGTGCCGAACCCCGTCACCCTGGCGGCCCTGGCCGTCGTCGAGCCCTCCGCCGTGGGGACCTGGTTCGCGAGCCGGCCGGTGGCGGCGTCGGCAACACCGCGCATCCTGACGGTGCAGCCCCGCCCGCTGCCCGACCGGGTCCCTTGGAAGGGCGCCCTCGTGCCGATCGCCACCGTGCTGGAGGCGACGCGGACCAACGCGTTCCTGGTGTCCCAGAACGGCGTCCTCGTCCACGAATGGTACCGGCCGGGCTTCGAGGCGGCGACGCTGTTCCCGTCCTGGTCCGTGGCGAAGTCCGTGGTGTCGCTGCTCGTCGGGCAGGCCATCGCGGGCGGCCGCCTCAAGGAGACCGACCCCGTCTCGACCCTGCTGCCCGACCTGCACGGGGTGCCGGTCTTCGGCCGCATCACGGTCCGCGACCTCCTCGACATGACGAGCGGCCTCGCGGTGCCGGAGAACTACGACCCCTGGAACCCCCTCGTCGGCACCGCCGGGATGTACCTCACCCGCGACCTGCCGGCCTTCGTCCGCGCGCATGCCGCCCTGACCTCGAAGCCCGGCAGCAAGGGCGAGTACCGCAGCATCGACACGGAGGTGCTCGGCCTGATCCTCGCCCGGGTGCACGGCAAGCCGCTGGCCGACATCCTGTCGGAGCAGATCTGGACACCCATGGGGGCGGGGGCCGACGCCACCTGGAACCTCGACGCGCAGGGCGGGACCGAGAAGGCGTTCTGCTGCCTCAACGCCGTCGCCCGCGACTTCGTCCGCCTGGGGCTGATGGTGGCCGATCGCGGCCGGGTCGGCGCGGTCGACGTCGTTCCGCCGCACTGGATCGAGCGGATCGAGACGCCGGCGCGGCGGGCCGTCGACGGCTGGCCCTACTCGGCCCAGTGGTGGCACGTGCCGGCCGGCGACGACGACATCTCGGCCATCGGGGTCTACGGCCAGTACATCTACATCAACCGCGACACCGGAACGGTGATCGTCAAGCTCAGCGACCATGGCGCCGAGCAGGACGAGGCCGACACCCTCGCGGCGATGCTGTCCCTCGCCCGCGGCCTCGCCCCGCCGCACCGGTGACGCGCGCCCGCGCCTTCCCCTTGGCCGCCGGGCTCACGGGTCTGCCCGCCGACTCGTTCAGGGGCCGCGCCCGGCCGGCGTGGACCATCACGGCGCTCCCGCTCCACGCGGGCAGGGCGATCGTATCCGAATCGCCGCTATCCCAGCAATCGCCGCTATCCGAGGAACCGGCGCACGAGGAGCCGGGCGAGGTCGCGCGGGGGTTCGGGGGTCAGCACCGCGAGCTTGCGCGAGGTCGAGAGGGACGCGAGGCCGTGCAGGCCGGCCCACAGGGTCGCCACCGCCTGCCGGCGCTCTTCCTCCTCCGGGATCATCGGCTGCAGCACCCGGTCGACGAGGTCGGTGGTGCGCGCCAGGGCTTGGGCGTACCAGTCGGGAAACGCCGAGTCCGGCGCCAGGCTGTGCTCGAACACCAGACTCCACACCTGCGGGTCCGCCTGCACGAAGGCCAGGTAGGCATCCGCCAGGGCCACCGCGTTGTCGCGCGGCGGCGCATCAGGCGAGATCGCCGTCACCAGGGCATCGTGCAGGCGCTCCAGGGTGCGGGCGTTGACCCGCATCACCACCGTGTCGAGATCGCCCACCGCGTTGTAGATCGAGTTCGGGGCGTAGCCGATCACTGCCGCGAGGCGGCGCATGCCGAGGCCGCGCAGCCCCTCCTGGCGCACCAGCCCCTCGGCGGCCTTGGTGACGAGGCTCTGGAACTCCTCCCGGTTGTGGTCGCCGCGCGGCCCCGTTCCGCGTCGTACCGTCTTGGCCAAGCCCCTGCGCTCCCCGTGTCTGTGTTGGACCCACAAAGGTTAGTCTGGCACAGAACGCCCGCTCAACCGTCGGGTTCAGGGCGGGAGCCGGCAAGGATCGGTGCGTTTTGTAAGGGCTTCCCCCTCAAGACGTACGTCCGCGTCTCGCCCGTGCGCCGGCGCACGGGCGAGACGCGGACGGTCACGGAGCGGATTGCGCGCCCCGATTTTTTGAACGACGTTCAATAAGCACGGGTCGTGGCGGGATTTGACGCTTCGCCGACCGCCGGGCAGTCATGGTGCCGCCAAGGAGACACCCATGTTCCGTACGTTGATGACCACGCGCCGGTTCGCGCCACTGTTCTGGTGCCAGTTCTTCTCGGCCTTCAACGACAATTTCCTCAAGAACGCCCTCGTGTTCCTGATCCTGTTCAAGGTCGGCGGCACCGGCGAGGGCTCGGGCATGCTCGTCACCCTGGCGGGCGCGGTGTTCATCGGGCCGTTCTTCATCCTGTCGGGGCTCGGCGGCGAGATGGCCGACCGCTACGACAAGGCGCTCATCGCCAAGCGGCTGAAATTCGCCGAGATCTTCGGCGCCGCCGCCGCCGCCGCGGGGTTCTGGCTGCATTCGGTGCCGGTGCTGTTCGTGGCGCTCGGCCTGTTCGGTACCATCGCGGCCCTGTTCGGCCCGATCAAGTACGGCATCCTGCCCGACCACCTGAAGCGCGAGGAGCTCACCGCCGGCAACGCGCTCGTGGAGGCCGCGACCTTCCTCGCCATCCTGCTCGGCACCATCGTGGCCGGCCTCGCCACCGCCATGGGCGGCGACGCCCTCGCGTTCAGCGCCCTCATCATGGTGTTCGCGGTCCTGTGCTGGCTCTCGGCCCGGGCGATCCCCGCCACGGGCGAGGCGGCGCCGGGCCTGCGGGTCGATCCCAACGTGGCGCGCTCCACCGCCGCCCTCCTGCGCGACCTCTGGCGCGACACGCGGATGTGGCGCGGCGCCGTCATCGTCAGCTGGTTCTGGCTCGTCGGCGCCGTGATCCTGGCCCTGCTGCCGGTGCTCGTGCGGACCAGCCTCAACGGCTCCGAGACCGTGGTGACCCTGCTGCTCGCCGTGTTCTCGGTGGGCATCGCGGTGGGCTCCGGCCTCGCCTCGTGGCTGGCGAGCGGGCGCATCGTACTGCTGCCGACCCCCATCGGCGCCCTGCTCATGGGCGTGTTCGCCCTCGATCTGGCCTGGACCGTCGCCCATCTGCCTCCCATCTCGGGCGCTGTCCTGGGTGCAAGCGACTTCCTCGCCACGGGCACGGGCCTGCGCATCACGGTCGCGTTCGCCGGGCTCGCGGTGGCGGGCGGCCTCTACATCGTGCCGTCCTTCGCCGCCGTGCAGGCCTGGACCGACAAGGACCGGCGCGCCCGGGTCATCGGCGCCGTGAACGTGCTCACCGCCGCCTTCATGGTGGCGGGCGCGCTCGGCCTCGCCGCCCTGCAGGGGGCCGGCTGGTCCATGGCCGCCCTCCTCACCCTCATCGGCGTGCTCAACCTCGTGGCCGGCGTGGTGATCCTCCTCGTCCTGCCCACGAGCCCGTTCCGCGACTTCCTCTCCATCGTGTTCCGGGCGTTCTACCGCCTGGAGGTGCGCGGCCTCGACAACGTCGACAAGGCCGGCCCCAACGCGATCATCGCCCTCAATCACGTCTCGTTCCTCGATGCGCCGCTGGCCCTCTCACTCCTCGACCGGGAGCCGGTCTTCGCCGTCGATCACGGCATCGCCCAGCGCTGGTGGGTGAAGCCGTTCCTCGCCATGACCAAGGCGATGCCCCTCGACCCGACCCGGCCGCTCGCCACCCGCACCCTGATCAAGGCCGTGCGCGACGGCGAGACCCTGATCATCTTCCCCGAGGGCCGGCTCACGGTCACGGGCAGCCTGATGAAGGTCTACGACGGCGCCGGCCTCATCGCCGACAAGTCCGACGCCATGGTGGTGCCGGTGAAGATCGAGGGACTGGAGAAGACCGCGTTCTCGCGCCTGTCGAAGGATCAGGTGAAGCGCCGCTGGTGGCCGAAGGTCACCGTGACGATCCTGGCCCCGGTCAAGCTCGCCATCGACCCGGACCTGAAGGGCAAGCACCGCCGCCGGGCGGCGGGCGCCGCCCTCTACGACGTGATGTCGGACCTCGTGTTCGAGACCGCCGACATCGACCGCAACGTCATGAGCGCCCTCATCCAGGCCGGCAACGACCACGGCTGGCGCCGCAACGCCCTCGAAGACCCGGTCACCGGCAAGCTCAGCTACGCCCGCCTGGTGATGGGCGCCAACATCCTCGGCCGCAAGCTCATGCCGCTCGCCCCCGAGGGCAGGCCCATCGGGCTGATGCTGCCCAACGCCAACGGCGCGGCGGTGACGTTCTTCGCGCTCGCCAGCGCCGGCCGGGTGCCGGCGATGATCAACTTCTCCGCCGGCCCCGCCAACGTGCTGTCGGCGTGCCGGGCGGCGCAAGTCGAGACGATCCTGACCTCCCGCGCCTTCATCGAGAAGGGCCGCCTCGGCCCCCTCGTCGAGGCGATCCAGGGCTCCGTGAAGCTCGTCTACCTCGAGGACGTGCGCGCCACCGTGACCACGGGCGACAAGATCCGGGGCTTCCTCGCCCCTCGCAAGCCCCTGGTGGCCCGCCGCGGCGACGACCCGGCCGCGATCCTGTTCACGTCGGGCTCGGAGGGCGCGCCTAAGGGCGTGGTGCTGGCCCATCGCTGCATGCTCGCCAACACCGCCCAGGTGGCCGCCCGCATCGATTTCGGGCCGACCGACAAGGTGTTCAACGTGCTGCCGGTGTTCCACGCCTTCGGCCTCACGGCGGGCCTGATCCTGCCCCTCGTCTCCGGGGTCCCGGTCTACCTCTACCCCTCGCCGCTGCATTACCGGATCGTGCCGGAACTCGTGTACGGCTCGAACGCCACGGTCCTGTTCGGCACCGACACCTTCCTCACGGGCTACGCCCGGATGGCCCATTCGTACGACCTGCGCTCCTTGCGCTACATCGTGGCCGGCGCCGAGCCGGTGAAGCAGACGACCCGCAAGACCTATTCCGAAAAATTCGGCCTGCGCATCCTGGAGGGCTACGGCGTCACGGAATGCGGGCCGGTGGTGGCCCTCAACACGCCGATGTTCAACCTCTTCGGCTCCGTCGGCCGCCTGCTGCCCGGCATCCAGTATCGCCTGGAGCCGGTCCCCGGCATCGACGAGGGCGGACGCCTCCACGTGAAGGGGCCGAACATCATGCTCGGCTACCTGCGGGCGGAGAAACCCGGCGTGCTGGAGGCCCCCGTGGACGGCTGGCACGACACCGGCGACATCGTTGCCATCGACGCCATGGGCTTCGTCACCATCAAGGGCCGGGCCAAGCGCTTCGCCAAGATCGGCGGCGAGATGGTGTCGCTCGCCGCCGTCGAGTCCCTCGCCGCCGAGCTCTGGCCCGACACGCCCAGCGCCGTCGCCGCCGTGCCGGATGCCCGCAAGGGCGAGCGCCTGATCCTGTTCACCGAGCAGGCGGACGCCACGCGCGCCGCCTACCTCACCTACGCCAAGTCCCGGGGCGCCACGGAGATCGCGATCCCCGCCGAGGTGGTGGTCGGCAAGGTGCCGATGCTCGGCACCGGCAAGGTCGACGCGGTGAGCGTGAGCCGGATGGCCCGCGAGCGCGCGGGCAGCGACGCCACCGCGGCGGCCTGAGGCCGTCGTCGCCGGTTCGGGCCCCTCGTACGGGCCGGAACCGGCGCCCCCCAGGAGCCCCCCCCGGAGCCGCCCGTTGAGCCAAGCCCACGTCGACACCGTCGTGCCCGATGCGGGCCGGCGCGTTCCCACGGGCGAATCCGTCGCCACGGTGGCCCAGCGCCTCGACGGCCTGCCGCTCACCCGGCTCCACGGGGCGATCCTCGCCGTCTGCACCTTCGGCCTGTTCACGGACATCGCCGAAGTCGCCCTGAGCAACGCGCTCGCGGCGATCTTCAGCGCGCCGCCCCACGACATGCCGCGCGGCGGCCTCGCCCTGCTCCTGGCTTCCGTCTTCGCCGGCGGGGCGGTGGGCGCGCCCGTGTTCGGCCTGCTCGGCGACCGGATCGGGCGTCGGCGCGCCCTCCAGGCCTCGCTCGCGCTGATGGCCGTGGGATCGCTCGCCGCCGCCCTCAGCCCCGGCCCCGCGTCGCTCACCCTGGCGCGCGCCCTGTCGGGCTTCGCCATCGGCGGCTTCCCGCCCCTCGCCGCCACCTACCTCACCGACGTGATGCCGCCGCGCCGGCGCGGGGCGATGCTGCTGGTCTGCACCGGCCTCGGTTCCCTCGGCGGTGCCGCCGTCCTCGGGCTGGTCTACGCCCTGGCGCCGGAGCCTCCCCTCGGCGTCGAGCCCTGGCGGTGGGCGCTCGGCCTCGGCGCGGTCCTGGCGCTCCTCGGGGCCGGGCTGTTCGGGCTGATGCCGGAATCGCCGCGCTGGCTCGCCCTGGTCGGCCGCAGGGCGGAGGCCGACCACGCCTGCCGGCGCTTCGAGCGCGCGGCCCGGATCACGCCGCCGCCCGTGGCGGACGGGACCGGACCGGCACCGGCGCCCCCCGTGCGGGCGGGGTTCGCCGCGCTCCTGGCCGACCCCGGCCACCGGCGCAGGACCGGCCGGTTCCTGGCCCTCTACGCCATCGCCCCCTGGGCGACCCTGGGGTTTCCCCTGCTCAGTACGGTGGTGATGCTGCAGAAGGGGTTCCGGATCCACGAATCCCTCGTCTTCGGTGCCCTGTCGCTCCTGGGGCCGCCCCTCGGCACCACCCTCACGGCCCTCGTCGTCGACCGCCTGGAGCGGCGCGCCTGCCTCGTCGCCCTGGCGGCCGCCATGGCGGCCTTCGGCACGGTCTTCGCCGGGGCGAGCACCTTCCCGGTCCTGGTGGGGGCCGGCATCGCGTTCAACACCGCCGCGTCGATCTACGGCGGCATCCTGGCGATCTACGCGACGGAACTCCTGCCGACGCCCGTGCGGGCCACGGCCCTCGCCTGTGCCTGGGCCGCGGGGCGGGTCTCGGCCGCCCTGGCGCCCATCGTCCTGCTGCCGATCCTGGCGGCCTTCGGGGCCCACGCCATGTTCGGCGCGATCACCGTCGCCCTGGCGCTCAGCGGCCTGCTGCTGCTGCGCGGGCCGGGTGGCCTGTCCGGCCGGGCGGTGACCTGAGCGGGCCGAAGCGCCGGCGCAAACCCACCGTGTTCGGCGCGACCCCGCCGCGTCCGGCGGGGCCTCGGGGATTCACCAGCCGTTGGCGTCTTTGCCCTAAGGGTCGATCCGGTGACGCGTCGCGCGGCCGGTTGGGAGACGAACATGCTCTTGGGGCTCTGGCTCGATCAGCCGATGTGGCTGATGGTGGGCCTGATCATCCTGTTCTTCGTGATCGTCTCGGGGATCATGATCGCGATCACCGCCCTGCCGTTCACCCGGCCGACGTTCCTGCGCGTCGTCGACGGGGTCGTGCCGGCCTTCTTCAGCTCGATCAGCATCCTGCTCGCCCTGCTCACCGGCTTCGTCGCCAACGACGCCTGGGAGCGCCAGAAGCAGGGCGCCCACGTGGTGGAGAAGGAGCGCGCGAACCTCATCGCGGCCTTCGACCTCAGCATCGAGACAGCCTCGAACATGGCCGGCATCCGCCAGGCGCTGCTCACCTACACCGAGCGGGTCATCGACGACGAGTGGGCGAAGATGGCGAATGGCGGCCAGAGTTCGGAATCCGCCGGCGCGGCCTTGAGCGGCCTCATGCGGATCCTCGCCGATCCCGCTCTCACGAGGGAGGCGGGAACCGTCGCCCACACGGCCCTGATGACCGTGGCCATGACCCTGCGCGACGCGCGCGGCGAGCGCCTGGCCCTGAGCGCCTCCAAGGAGGACGATTCGAAGTGGCTGACCCTGCTCTTCCTCGCCGCCCTCACCCTGGTGTCCATCGGGATGGTGCACGGCGACAAGCACCGCGCGCAGGTCCTGACGCTGTTCCTGTTCTCGGCGGCGATGGTCGTCACCCTGTGCGTGATCGCCCTGCACGAACGTCCGTTCGACGGACCCCTGGCCATCGGGCCCGGGGCGCTCGCGCGGGCCATGCAGGTGATGCTCGCGCACCAGGCCGGCCAGATCGGCGGCCTCGCCCCGGCGCCGCTCCCCGGGAGCGGCGGCCCGCCGGTGCCGCGTTGACCGTCGTGTTCCGAACCTGCGCGTCCCGAACCTGCGCGTCCCCAACCCGCGCGCGCCAGATCGGCGCGCCCACGCCGACACCGGCGGAGATGGGACAGGGTGGACAACACTCCCGCTTGCCCGGACAAGATCCCGGCAGGACATCATTCCGTCGGCGCGGGACACCGGCGGCCGCGACCCCTTCGCCGAGGGATCCGTCGCGGCGGTGTTTCTTTGCTGCGTCGCGGCGGCGTGTCCTTCGTCCGTCACGTCCGGTGGCCGGCGCGCCCGGGGGAGTGTTCGCGTGACCCACCCGTCGAATCCGAGCCGCCGGAGCGAGGCCGCGCCCGGCCCGGCCCCCCTCAGCCCGCCGCCCCTCAGCCCAAAGGAGCAGGGCCTCCTGGGCCTCGCCGCGGGGGCCCCCGCCGCCGCGGGTGTTCCGGCGGGCCGGTCCGGGGCCTGGACGCCGCGGGCCCTCCCGCTCTGGCTGCTGCTGGTCGGACGCGAGGCGGTCCACCGGCGCTGGGGGTTCGTCGCCGGCGTCGGGCTGGTGTGGACCGGGCTCGGCGGCGCCCTGGTGATCGATGCCCTCGACGGCGCCACCCACGTCCCCGATCGCTGGTTCGGCCTGCTCCTCGTGGTCGAGGCGGTGACTTCCCTCGTGCGCGGCCTCGTCGCCACCGGGGCCGCGCGCCGCCTGCGCCTGCTCAAGGCCGGCATGCTCCTCGTGGTGGCGGTGCTGACGATGCTGGCCTCGGCCTCGAGCACCTTCCTCCTCGCGATGCTGTTCGGCACCGCCTTCCTGTTCGACGGCCTGTCGCGGATCGTCCTCGCGCACGTCCTGCGCTTTCCCGGCTGGCGCTGGTCGGTGGCGTACGGGGGCCTCGGCGCGGTCCTCGGACTCCTGACCCTGCAGCCCTACCCGACCTGGTACGCCGGCACCGTCGGCTTCAGCATCGGCGCCTTCCTGGTGCTGTCCGGGATCAAGGTCACCGTCCTCGGCCTGCGCCTGCGCCGTCCGCCGGACACCCTCGGGGCCGCCGCGTCGGGGGCGGGCTCCGACACGCTCACGGTCCATGTCTGGACGCCGACCGGAACGGCGACGATCCCGGCCCGGCAACGCCTCGTCCACCGCTACGTCGTCTCGGTGAACGGGGTCGGGCACGTCTCCACCGGCCACGCCGCCCTGGAACTCGCGGGCGCGCCCGGGGAAAGCCCCCTCTATCTCAGCCACTATCCCGCCGTGGAGATCGACCGCTCGCCCGACAACCTGCGGGCGATCCTGCGCGCCGGCCCCGAGAACGACGTGCCGGGCCGCTTCCTGCCGAGCTACCGCGCGGAGGCGGACGATTGGTGCGAGGCGACCGTGACGGTCACCCTCCAGGGGGTCGACGGGGCCCGCCTGCGCGCGTTCTGGGACGGGTATCGCCGGGACGCCACCTACAATCTCGTCGGCCGGAACTGCTCGACGGGGGTCGCCAACGCCCTCGACGCCGCCGTCGAGGGCAGCTTCGCCCGCGACGGCACCCCCTGGCGCCGGCTGGCCCGGGCGGTGCTGAGCCCGGAGTTCTGGGCGGCCGCCCTCATGCGCAACGGCGCCGGCGCGATGACGTGGACCCCCGGACTCGTGCTGGACTACGCCCGCGCCCTCAGCGCCCTCATCGATCCGGTCTCGCCGGTGCCGGCCATCCGCTGGCAGGGGGTCCGGCGGCGCCTGCTGCGCAACTGGCGGGCCGAGACCGTTGCGCGCAAGCGCGGATTGGTGGCCAGGACCGAGCCGGCCACCCGCGCGGCCTGAGGCGGTGGCCGCCGCGACCCGCGACCGATCCGATCCCCCGGACGCCGCGTGGGTCCCGGCGCGGTGCCGGCACCCTCAGCCGATGGCCCCGGCCGCGCGCAGGGCCGCCACGGCCGGGGCGTCGAGGCCGAGCCAGTCGGCCAGCACCGCCCCGGTGTGTTCCCCCAGGGCCGGGGGCGGACTCGCATAGGTGACGGGCGTGCCCGAGAGGTTGAGGGGGTTCGCCACCAGCGCCACGGTGCCGGCCCGGGGATGGGGGAGATCGACGCGCAGGCCGCGGGCGATCACCTGGGGATCGGCGAACACGTCCGCCAGGGTGTTCACCGGCCCGCACGGCACGCCGACGCGCTCCAGGGCCGCCACCCATGCGGCGGTGCTCCGCTGCCGGGTCGCGGCCCCCATGAGGGGCACCAGCAGGGTGCGGTGTTCCACCCGCGCCCGGTTGGTGGAAAAGCGCGGGTCCGTGCCCCATTCGGGAAAGCCCAGCACCGCGCAGGCCCGCGCGAACTGCCCGTCGTTGCCCACCGCCAGGATCATGGCGCCGTCCTGCGTCGGGAAGTCCTGATAGGGCACGATGTTGGGATGCGCGTTGCCGAGTCGCCCCGGCGCCACCCCGGTGGTGAGGTAGTTCATCGCCTGGTTGGCGAGGCTCGCCACCTGGGTGTCGAGGAGGGCGAGGTCGATGTGCTGGCCCGTGCCCGTGCGGGCGCGGGCGGCGAGCGCCGCCAGGATGCCGATGGTGGCGTAGAGGCCCGTCACGATGTCGGTGATGGCGACGCCGGCCTTCTGCGGTCCGGCGCCCTCCGCGTCCCCCGGTGCGCCCGTGATGCTCATGAGCCCGCCCATGGCCTGGATCAGGAAATCGTAGCCGGCCCGCGCCGCATACGGGCCGGTCTGGCCGAAGCCCGTGATGGAGCAGACGACGAGGCGCGGGTTCAGGGCCCTGAGGGCGGCGTGGTCGAGGCCGTACTGCGCCAGGCCCCCGACCTTGAAGTTCTCGATGAGCACGTCGGCGTGCGACGCCAGCGCCCGGATCAGGTCCTGGCCCTCCGGCGTGGCGATGTCGACGGCCACGGATTTCTTGTTGCGGTTGGCGCAGAGGTAATAGGCGGCGACATCGGTCTCGCGGCCCTCCGCGTCGCGCAGGTAGGGCGGCCCCCAGCGGCGGGTGTCGTCGCCCTCGCCCGGCCGCTCGACCTTGACCACCTCGGCCCCGAGGTCGCCCAGGACCTGACCGGCAAAGGGACCGGCCAGGATGCGCGACAGGTCGAGGACCCGAAGCCCCGCGAGCGCCCCGCCGGGGGCCGGAATGCTGGTCATGTGCGTCGCCCCGCGAGCCGGTGTCGTCGAGGGGGCGCGCCGGCCCCCGAACGGAGGCTCGCCGGAGCCCCGAAAGCGCACCGACCGTAGCGAAGTTTCGCGCGGTCCACGACAGCGGGATGCCGTCGTGGACCGGCCGAGCCCATGCGACCCGGGTCAGTTCGCCCGGCGCGACAGGGACACGGCGTAGGCGGGCGAGCGGACCGCGAACATCGGATCGGTGGCCGGTCCGGCGACGCCCTCGGGCAGGTCGACCACGGGATCGAAGGTGGCCGCGTCGCAGGTGGCGTCGGGCTCGATCGCCGCGATGGCGACGGTGCCGAGCTTGACCGCCTTGCGGTTCTCCTCCGGCCACGCGACGGTGGGGTCGTTCACCGGATCGTTCGGCTCGCCGAGCAGTGCCACGAGGTCGAAGCTGGCCGGACCCTTCGCCAGACGCTCCTTCAACTCGTCGGCGTAGAAGCTATCGGGCTTGGCCTTCAGCTCGTCGTCCGTGAGGCCGAGCTGGCCGGCGCTCGCGACCCATTTCAGCTTCGCCACCGTGGCCGCGCCCTTGGCGTTCGTCAGGGTGTAGGCGTGCACGCCCCAGTAATCGACGCCGGCGAAGCTCGCCGGCACCGGACGCGCGTTGAGCCACGCGCCCTGGCGCGTCGTCTCGGGGTTGGCGGCGGCGAACGCCTTGATCTTCTCGGCATCCGGCTTCCCGTCCGGGCCCGGCGCCCGCACGGTGGCGAAATCGAGGAGCTGCTGCGGGGTCTTCGTCGAGAACACCGGCGCGGAGATCACGACGAAGACCATGTCGCCCGACGGGTCGGTCATCCGCATGGCGAAGCCGCGGGTGACGGGCTTGGCCTTGTCTGAGATCTTCGCGTTGCTGCCGCCCATGGAGAAGCGGGCCGTGACCGGCACGGTCTTGGTGAAGTGCGGGGCCTTCGACAGGCCGGGCGCCTCGGCGGACGGCGTGAAGCTGCCCTTCACGCAGACGCCCTTGGCGCCGCTCGCGCGCACCTTCGGCTGGTTGCCGCCCGCCGTGACCAGGGCGTTCACGATCGCGCCCGGATCGGCGTCCTGGGCCTGCGCCGCCCCGGTGACGCCGCCGCCGGTGAGCAGGCCACCGGCCAGTACGACGACACCGAGATGGGAATACGATCGTGACATGAAATGCCTTTCCGCGACGGGATTCTGGACGCGGCCCTTCCGTTCGGGCTCGGCGCACGCGTCACCATGGAGTGATTCTAGATTGTGCGCAATTCTTCTCTGCGCGTCCGGACCGTGATTTCGTCGGACCTGGCAGGGGCGCGCCGGATCCCCTCGCTCGGGCCGCGCCGCTCGAGGCGTCCCGGTGGGACCGCAGGGCATTCCCGACGCCGATCTGCCGCCATACTGTTCGAAAAAGTCTTCGTTGCTTGTCGTCATGGGCGCGGAAAGGTTTTATGGTGGCGTGACTATGAAAGCTCTTTAGATCGATTGAAAAATAGGTTCGAACTTGGAATGATGACAGTATGTCCGACGTGAGCGACGCCGGCCGTGGCGACCCCGGCGCTTCGGGCCGGACGGGGGTGCAGCCCGGACAGCCGTCCCTGCCGGAGGGCGGCATCCCGTCGGCGGCCCTCCTGCAGGGCCGGCGCGAGATCGTCATTCTCCACGCCGGCTCCCTCTACCGCCTGCGGGTGACCGCCAACGACAAGCTGATCCTCACCAAATGACCGGGCCGCACCTCATCCCCCCGTCCCGCCGCGCGGTGCTCGCGGGCGCCTTCGGCTGCGCCCTGGCGGGCCGGCCCGCCATGGCTGCGACGCCGGCCACCCGCATCGCTTCCCTCGGCGGCGCCGTGACGGAGATCCTGTGGCGCCTCGGTGCCGGGCCGCGCATCGCCATCGTCGACACCACCAGCGTCTACCCGGCCGAGGTCCTGCGCGAACGGCCGAATGCCGGCTATCTCCGCGCCCTCTCGGCGGAAGGCCTGCTTTCCGTCGGACCCGATCTCGTGCTCGCCGCCGAGGGTGCCGGGCCGCCGGCGGTGCTGGCCCTGCTGCGGGAGGCCGGCGTGCCTGTGGAGACGATCCACGAGCCGTCGACCGCCGAGGGCGTCCTCGACAAGATCGCCACGGTCGGCCGCCTCGCCGGGCTCGAGGCGCCGGCCGAGACCTTGAGCCGGGCGGTCGCCGCCCGCTTCGCGACCCTCGCCGGGCAGCGCGCCCGGGTGACCCGGCCGGCCCGGGCCCTCGTGGTGCTGTCGCAGACCGGCGGGCGCGTCATGGTCGGCGGGCGCGGCAGCACGGCGGGCGGCATCCTGGCCCTCGCCGGCCTCGTCAATGCCGCCGAGGGCATCGAGGGCTTCAAGCCCATCACCGACGAGGCCATCGTCGGGGCCGCCCCGGACGCCGTGATCATGATGGTGACCGGAGGGCGCACGCCGACGCCCGAGGGGGTGTTCGCGAGCGGCACGGCGCTGGCCCAGACGCCGGCCGCCGCCCGCCGCGCCCTCGTGACCATGGACGGCCTCGCGCTGCTCGGCTTCGGCCCGAGGACTCCGGAGGCTGCCGCAGACCTCATGCGGGCGATCTATCCCGACCTGCCGCGTGACTGAGTCCGCCGTGCCGAATCGGCCCGGTGCTCTCGTGTTCGCCGGCCTCGGCGTTCTCGTGCTCGTGGCGATCCTGCTCTCGCTGGGGCTCGGGGCGGTGCGGATGGCGCCGGCCCGGGTTCTCGAGATCCTGACGTCCGGCGCGGCGGAGGCGGGGCGGGATGGCCTGGTGGTGCTCAACATCCGCCTGCCCCGCACCCTGCTGGGCCTGATGGTCGGCGCCGGCCTCGCCGTCTCGGGCGCCCTGATGCAGGGCCTGTTCCGCAATCCCCTGGCCGATCCGGCCCTCGTCGGCGTCTCGGCGGGCTCGGGCCTCGCCGCCGCCGCCGTCATCGTTCTCGGCGACCGCCTCCTCGCCGAGGCGGGGCTGCCGGGGCCGCTGCCCTACGCGGCCCTGCCCGTCGCGGCCTTCCTCGGGGGCCTCGGCGCCACCCTCGGGCTCTACCGGATCGCCACGCGGGCGGGCCGCACCTCGGTGGCCACCCTGCTGCTCGCCGGCATCGCGCTGGGCGCCCTCAGCGGGGCGCTGACGGGCCTCCTCGTCTACGCCAGCGACGACCGGCAATTGCGCGACCTCACCTTCTGGTCCCTGGGCAGCCTCGGCGGGGCGACCTGGACCAAGGTCTGGGCCACGGCGCCCGCCGTGCTGCCGGTCCTCGTCCTTGTGCCGTTCCTGGGGCGCGGCCTCAACGCCTTGGTGCTGGGCGAGGCGGAGGCGTTCCACCTCGGCGTGCCGGTCGAGCGCCTGAAGCACCTCGCCATCCTCCTCGTCGCCGTGGCGGTGGGGGCCGGGGTCGCGGCGAGCGGGGTGATCGGCTTCGTCGGCCTCGTGGTGCCGCACGCCCTGCGCCTCGTTGTCGGCCCGGACCACCGGCGCCTGCTGCCGGCCAGCGCACTCCTGGGGGGCGCCTTCCTCGTCCTGGCGGATGTGGCCGCCCGCCTCGTCGTCGCCCCGGCCGAACTGCCCATCGGCATCGTCACCGCCTTCGTCGGCGCGCCGGTCTTCCTGTGGCTGCTGCTGGGGCGGCGACATGGCGTTGCCTGACGTCGCCTCCAGGGATGAGCCTGCGCTTCTGGCCGCCCGCGACCTCGCCTACGTCACGGGCGGTCGCCGCCTCATCGACGGTGTCTCCCTCGACGCCACGCCCGGGACCCTCCAGGTGATCGTCGGCCCGAACGGGGCCGGCATGTCCACCTTCCTGAAGCTCCTGAGCGGGGAGCTCAAACCCACCCACGGCACCGTCGCGTATGCGGGCGAGGCCGTGGCGGCGATTCCGCCCTGGCGGCTCGCTGGCTTACGCGCCGTGCTGCCGCAGGCCGCGCACCTCGCCTTTCCCTTCACCGCCGCGGAGGTGGCCCGGATCGGCCTCGACGGCATCGGCCGGGGTCTCGGGCCGCGCGACCGCGCCGCGATCCTGGCCGAGGCCCTGGCGCGCGCCGACGCCACGCATCTCGGGCCCCGCGCCTACCCGACCCTCTCGGGTGGCGAGCAGGCCAGGGTGCAGTTCGCCCGGGTGCTGTGCCAGCTCGCCGCCGGGCGCACCCTCGCGCCCGCGCAGGTGCTGCTCCTCGACGAACCGACGGCCAGCCTGGATCTGCGCCACCAGGGCGCGCTCCTCGACGCCGCCCGCGACCTCGCCCGGCGGGGCACCGCCGTGATCGCGATCCTGCACGACCTGAACCTCGCCGCCGCCTATGCCGACGCGATGCTGGTGCTGGAGGACGGCCGCCGCGTCGCCCACGGGCCCCCGGCCGCGGTGATGCGGGACGACCTCATCGCGCGGGTGTTCGGCGTGTCCTGGCCCGTCGGCCGGGTGCCGGAGGGCGACCAGCCCTTCCTGTTGCCGCGCCGGACTGTTGCGGGCTAGCAACGTCCTCGCGTCTCGTCTTGCCAAGTCTGGAACTGCTTCAGGTCAGCGCGACGCTAGATTGGATTTCCGACAATCTGGACCTCCGCCGAGGCCGTTGACCCCGCACCCTCGCGCGCGGCACCTGCGGATCAGCCAGCCAGCCCCATCGCCAGCCAGCCACTCGTCTCGACTGTGCTCTCTGGCGGATGCGTCCATGTCCCGATCGTCCCACCGCGCCTGGCTGGCGCTCGGCTGCTCCCTCCTCACCCTGTCGGTCGCGCAGGCCCAGACGCAGCCCCGGACCGCGTCGCCGGTGCGCCCGGCCGCGCCCGACGCCGATGTCAGCCTCGACACCATCTCGGTGACCTCGACCAAGACCCCGGGCAGCGCCGTCGACGCGCTCTCGGGCACGAGCGTGGTCACCCGCGAGCAAATCGAGCGCCTCCAGCCGAGCCGCCTCTCGGACGTGCTGCGCGACGTGCCGGGCGTGACCACCCAGGAAAACCAGAACGATCCGGCGCAAGCCATCAACATCCGCGGCCTTCAGGATTTCGGACGCGTCAACGTCCTCGTCGACGGGGCGCGCCAGGACTTCCAGACCTCGGGCCACAGCGCCAACGGGGTGTTCTACCTCGACCCCGAACTCGTCGGTGGCGTCGACATCACCCGCGGCCCCACGGCCACCATCTACGGCTCGGGCGCCATCGGCGGTGTGGCGGCCTTCCGCACCCGCTCCATCGACGACATCCTGGCCCCCGACGAGGTGGCGGGCGCCGTGCAGAAGCAGGGCTTCGGCACCAACGGCCAGCGCTTGCTCAACTCCACGGCGCTCGGCGCCCGCATCGGCACGGCGGCGGACGTGTTCGGGCAGTTCGTGTTCCGCAACAACGGCCCCTACCGCGACGGCCTCGGGACCCTGGTGCGCGACACCGGCAACGAGCTCACCTCGGGCCTCGCCAAGATCAACGTCAGGCCCGCCGACGGGCACGAACTCAGTGGCACGGCCCTCGTGCAGCGCTTCGACTTCGCCAATGCAGGCACCAGCAACGCGGGCGCGGGCTTCGCCAACGCGGTGCAGGCCGACACCTACACCCTGGGCTACCGGTTCAGTCGGCCGGACGTGCCGCTCGTGGATTTCAGCATCAAGGGCTATTCCACCACCACGCACAACGACCTGACGTTCCTGCAGGACACGGCGAGCGGCCTCTACGGCCGCCTCGGCACCCGGGCGGGCGACCGGCTCACCTACGACATCGGGACCACGGGCTTCGACAGCCACAACACCGCCCGCTTCGACACGGGGGCGCTGGGCCACGCGCTCACCGTCGGCGGCGATGTCGTCCGCAACGATGTCCGCACCACCGACAATGCCGGCGGCTTCGGCGGCGCCTTCACGCCGTCCGGGCAGCGCTCGCTGGCCGGCGCCTTCGTGCAGGACGAGATCCGCTACGCCGGCTGGCTCCGTGTCATCGGGGCGCTGCGCTACGACACCTACGATCTCTCGGGTGGGGCCTTCCGGTCGAGCGGCGACCGGCTCTCGCCGAAGATCACCGTGGGCGTGTCGCCCTTCGCCGGCATCGAACTCTACGGCACCTACGCCGAGGGCTACCGCGCGCCCTCCATCACCGAGACCCTGGTGCAGGGCATCCACCCGTTCCCGGCCTTCACGATCCTGCCGAACCCGACCCTGCGCCCCGAGGTGGCCCGCACCGTGGAGGGCGGCATCAATCTCAAGGTCAACGAGGTTCTCGTTCCCGGGGACGTGTTCCGCGCCAAGCTCAACGTCTTCCAGAACGAGATCGACGACTTCATCAACATCCAGGCCGTGGGGCCGACCTTCTTCGTGCCGGCGATCCCCGGCATCCCGGCCTCGATCTGCGCCCGCATTCCCGGGCGCTTCCCGTGCGTGATCCCGGTCCAGTCGTTCCAGTACCTCAACATCGCCCGGGCCGAGCTGT
Source organism: Methylobacterium sp. Leaf87 (assembly GCF_001422775.1). Taxonomy (NCBI): domain Bacteria; kingdom Pseudomonadati; phylum Pseudomonadota; class Alphaproteobacteria; order Hyphomicrobiales; family Methylobacteriaceae; genus Methylobacterium; species Methylobacterium sp. Leaf87. The sequence continues at coordinate 192,056 of NZ_LMMI01000060.1, forward strand.
CGGGCGTCGAGCTGGAGGGGGCCTACGATTGGGGCGGCGGCTTCGTCTCGCTGGCCGCCACCCACACGCAAGGCCGCGACCGGGCCACGCGCCAGAGCCTGATCACCGTGCCGCCGGACCGGATCAGCACCACCCTGGGTCTGCGCTTCCTCGACGACCGCCTTACGGTCGGAACCCGCCTCAACCTCGTCGACGCCCGCACCGACGTGCCGCCCGGCGCCACCATCCTGGCGACCAAGGCCTACGCGTTGGTGGACCTCTTCGCCTCCTACCGCGTCAACGACCGGATCAAGGCGGACTTCATCCTCCAGAACGCTTTCGACAAGCGCTACACCCAGTATCTCAACGCCCTGCCGAACCCGGGCCTCGTCGCCAAGGCGGCGATCAGCATCAAGTTCGCCACGCGTTGAGGAGCCGTGGAGCGGGGGACATCGCCAAGGCAGGGCGCGATCCGATGCCGCTCCGACATCGGGCCCGCCTGTTCATACGAATTTCGTATCGATCGAGACCCAGGAAATATTTGACGTCTCAATATGCCTGACGGATCGTGCGAGCCGGTCCCACGAGCTCGGCTCGTCGCACCGCGCAGGAAGCGTGGCGCGGCATTTGCTGATCCCGACGGGACTGCCGACGCACCAGGGCCGGGCGTTCGGGCAGGATCGTGGCCTTCATAACCAGTGGGAGGTTCGCATGAGACGCTTCTTCGCGTCCCTGTTCGGGCAAGTCGTGGCCGCCCTCGTGCTGGGCGTCGTGCTCGGCATGGTCTGGCCGACCTTCGCGGTGCAGCTGAAGCCGCTCGGCGACGCCTTCATCAAGCTCATCAAGATGGCGATCGCGCCCCTGGTCTTCGGCGTCGTGGTGCACGGCATCGTGGGCGCCGGGGATCTGCGCAAGGTCGGCCGGGTCGGGCTCAAGTCCCTGATCTACTTCGAGGCCGTCACCACCCTGGCCCTCGTGCTCGGCATCGTGCTGGCCTACGCGTTCGAGCCCGGGCGCGGCATGAACGTCGATCCGGCCAGCCTCGATGCCAAGGCCCTGGCCGGCTACACCGACCGGGTCGGCCAGGTCACTGGCACCGTCGACTTCCTGATGAAGATCATCCCCACCACGGTGTTCGACGCCTTCGCCAAGGGCGACATCCTGCAGGTGCTGATCATCGCCATCCTGTTCGGCTCCGGCCTCGCGCTCCTGGGCGACCAGGGCAAGCCGCTGGCCGACAGCATCGAGCGCATCACCAACGTGCTGTTCAAGGTGATCGGCTTCATCGTGCGCCTCGCGCCGCTGGGCGTGCTGGGCGCCGTCGCCTTCACGGTGGGCAAGTACGGCGTCGGCTCCCTGAAGCAGCTCGGGATGCTGGTGGCTTTGTTCTACGCGGGCGTCGCGTTCTTCGTGTTCGTGGTGCTCGGCGCCATCCTGAAGGCGGCGGGCTTCAGCATCCTCAAGCTCCTCGCCTACCTGCGCGAGGAGCTCATGGTGGTGGCCGGCACCGCCTCCTCCGACAGCGTGCTGCCGCAGGTGATGCGCAAGCTCGAACGCCTCGGCATCAAGGATTCCACCGTGGGTCTCGTGATCCCGACGGGCTACTCGTTCAACCTCGACGCCTTCTCGCTCTACCTGACCCTGGCCACGGTGTTCATCGCCCAGGCGACCAACACCGACCTGTCCTTCGGCCATTTGCTCCTCATCCTCGGCATCGCGCTGCTGACGTCGAAGGGCGCCCACGGGATTCCGGGCTCGGCCATCGTGGTGCTGGCCGCGACCCTCTCGGCGGTGCCCGACATCCCGGTGATCGGCCTCGTCTTGGTGCTCTCCATCGACTGGTTCGTCGGCATCGCCCGGGCGCTCGGCAACCTCATCGGCAACTGCGTGGCCACCGTGGTCATCGCCGCCTGGGAGGGCGATATCGACCGGGCGCAGGCCCACCGGGTGCTGGACGGCGATGTCGCCGTCGACACGAAGACGGCCCTCGATGCCCCCATCGCGGCCCCCCGGGCGGCCCCTCGGGCCGCCTGACGCCATACGCCCGCGACACATCGGAGACACGCCATGAGCGCATCCGCCTACAACCCGCCCTGCGGCGGCCTTCCGCCCCAGACCGCGCTGATGACCGGGCGGGCGGTGTTCACCGAGGCCTACGCCGTGATTCCCCGGGGGGTGATGAGCGACATCGTGACCTCCGTGCTGCCGTTCTGGGAGGGCGCGCGGGCCTGGATGCTGTCGCGCCCGCTCTCGGGCTTCTCCGAGACCTTCGCGCAATACCTCATGGAGGTGGCGCCGGGCGGCGGCAGCGACCGGCCCGAGCCCGACGCGCAGGCCGAGGGTGTCCTGTTCGTGGTGGAGGGGCGCCCGAGCCTCGTCCTGGAGGGGCAGAACCACGGCCTGCGGCCCGGCTCCTACGTCTACCTCGCGCCCGGCGCCGCCTGGTCCCTGCGCAACGGGGAGGCCACCGCCGCGCGCTTCCACTGGATCCGCAAGGCCTACGAGCGGGTGCCGGGCCTCGACGCCCCCGACTCCTTCGTCACCCACGAGAGCCGGGAGGATCCCGTCGCCATGCCGGGCACGGACGGGGCCTGGGCAACCACCCGGTTCGTCGCCGGGGACGACATGCGCCACGACATGCACGTCAACATCGTCGCCATGCGCCCCGGCGCCTCGATCCCGTTCGAGGAGACCCACGTCATGGAGCACGGCCTGTTCGTGCTGGAGGGCAAGGCGGTCTACCGGCTCAACCGCGACTGGGTCGAGGTCGAGGCCGGCGACTTCATGTGGCTGCGCGCCTTCTGTCCGCAGGCCTGCTACGCGGGCGGCCCCGGGCCGTTCCGCTACCTGCTCTACAAGGACGTGAACCGCCATGCCGGCCTGACGCTCCGGGGCGCCCGGTGAGCGAACGCCACGTCGTCGCCGAGGCCCTCACGGCCGAGGCCTTCGCGCCCTTCGGCTCGGTCATCGACCGAAGCCAGGCGGCGGCGCGGCCCATGAACGCCGGCAAGGCGCGCCGCTTCCACGACCTGGCGGAGATTCCCGTCGCGGGGGAGGGCGCCCGCGTCGTCGTCGGCCTCGTCGAGGCCGAGCCCTACCCGATGCCCCTCGCCGTGAGCCTCGTCGAGCGCCATCCCCTGGGGGGGCAGGCCTTCGTGCCCCTGAACGCCAGCCCGTTCCTCGTGGTGGTCTGCCCGGACGAGGACGGCCGCCCGGGCCGGCCCCGGGCCTTCGTCACGGCGCCGGGCCAGGGCGTGAGCTACGCCCCCGGCACCTGGCACGGGGTGCTCACCCCGTTCGGCGCCCCCCAGGATTTCGTGGTGATCGACCGCGGCGGTCCGGGCGTGAACCTCGAAGAGCACGGGTTCGACGCGCCGTGGACGATCCACCTGCCCGGGTGAGCTCGAAGCCCGGCGGCGTCCGCACACGCCGTCGCCCCCGCCCGCCAGGATGACGTTGACGAAGACGTGGTCCATCGGCGGTCCTGTCGAGGGCCGTATCATTGGCGATCTCGACCGCGGTACGAGCCCGAGGGGTTGTAGCCCGTGAGGCGTCGCATCTGGCCGGCGAGCCGGCTCGGACTCCTGATCCCGACCCGGAGGGCGGCTTGCGCGATCGTCACGGGCTCGTTCTGCAGAATCGCGATCGCGCGGCGAATGCGTCGCTCGCTGATGAAGGCGGAGGGCGTCAGCCCGGTCGCCGCGCGAAAAGCCCGGTGGAGATGCCCGGTCGATACGGCCGCGACATCCGCAAGATCCTGGACGCGGATGCCGTCGGTCATGTGCGCCTCGACGTACTCCTCGATCCGTCTGAGCTGCCAGGCCGAGAGGGGGATCGAGCGTGTCTCGGCGGCCGTGCCGTAGCGTTTGCCGATGTAACGGCCCATCGCGTGCGCCATGTCCTCGCAATAGACCGGCTCCAGCGCGTCCGCCGAATATTGACGAAAGAATTCGGCGGCCAGACCGTGAAGGAACGGATCCTCGCCGTTCGTGAAAGGACGGATGCCGAGATTCTTCCCCGAGGTCGGGGTCCAGCCGATCGAGGCCCACAAGGCCGCGACCCCCTTCATCCGCAAGCGTCGCTCGCATGCAGTCGCAGTCGACGCAGGACGGCAGCTTCAGCCTCACCGTGACGTTCCGCGTCGGCGCCGATCTCGATAAGGCGCAGGTCCTGGTGCAGAACCGGGTGGCCCTCGCCCAGCCACGCCTCCCGGAGGTCGTCCGCCGCATCGGCGTGACCGTGGCGAAGAACGCCCCCGACTTCCTGCTCGTCGTGCAACTCGTTTCGCCCGATCGGAGCCGGGATCGGCTCTATCTGTCGAACTATGCGCTTCAACGCGTCGTGCCGGTGCTGAGCCGGCTGCCCACCGTCGGCAGCGTTCAGCCGGTGGGCGCGCGCGAATACGCCATGCGGATATGGCTCGATCCGAACAAGGTCTCGGAGATGGGCATGTCCGCAATGGAGGTCGTGGACGCGCTCCGCGCGCAGAACGTCCAGGTCGCCGGCGGCGTGCTCGCGCAGCCTCCCGCGCCCTCCGGCCGGGCGTTCCAGCCCTCGATCACCGTGCAGGGCCGGTTCCGGAAGGTGGAGGAATTCGAGAATCTCATCATCCGCAACACCGACGGCGGCCGCGTCGTCCGGCTGAGGGATGTCGGCCGCGCCGAACTCGGCGCACGGAACTACGGCACCAACGCCTACATCAACGACTCGGCCGCCGTCGCCCTGCTCGTCTTCCAGCGCCCGGGCACGAACGCGCTCCAGGGCTCCGAAACGATCCAGGCCACGGTGGCGGCGCTGGAGCGCGATCGGCCCTCGGGCGTCGAATTCCGGATGACCTACAATCCGACCGAGTTCTTCGTACGCACGTCGATCAAGGCGCTCGAAGTGACGATCTACGAAGCCATCGCCCTCGTCGTCCTCGTGGTCATCGTCTTCCTGCAGAACGTGCGCGCCACCGTCATTCCGCTGCTCGCGATCCCGGTGTCGCTCGTCGGCACGTTCGCCGCCATGGCGATGCTCGGCTACACCATCAACACGCTGACCCTGTTCGCCCTGGTTCTGGCCGTCGGCATCGTCGTCGACGACGCCATCGTCGTGGTCGAGAACGTCGAGCGCTAGATCGTCGAAGGCCTGTCGCCGAAGGACGCCGCCCGAAAGACCATGGACGAGGTCGGGGGAGCCCTCATCTCCATCGCGCTCGTGCTGACCTCGGTCTTCGTGCCGACGATGTTCATCGTCGGCATCTCGGGCGAATTCTTCCGGCAGTTCGCCGTCGTGATCTCGGTCGCGACGCTGATCTCGGCGTTCAACTCGCTCTCGCTCAGTCCGGCCCTGGCCGGCCTCCTTCTCAAGCCGCATCACCCCCACACCGGCGGCAAGGCCACTGTCTTCGCGAGACTGCTCCGGCCCGGCATCGACGGTTTCAATCGCTTCTTCGACGCCCTGTCGCGGGGTTACGCGCGGCTCATCCGAGGGGTGATCCGTCTGCGGATCGGCATGCAGGTCGTGTACGCGGGCCTCGTCGCCGCGGCCGCATGGGTGTTCGTCGTGGTCCCGCGCGGCTTCGTCCCCGCCGCCGACCAGGGCTTCGTGATCACGCTCGTGCAATTGCCGGTCGGATCGTCGCTGGAACGGACCGACGCCGTCACACGGGAGGTCGGATCGCGGGTGCGCGCCATTCCGGGCGTGGAATATGCCCACATGTTCCCCGGCCGCAGCGTGGTGACGGGCACCCAGAGCAGCAGCGCCGGCGTGGTGTTCGTCCAGTTCGAGGCGTTCGAGAAGCGCACCGGTCCGGCTAAGTCCGCGGCGTCGATCCGTGCCGAAGTGAACAGACGCGTCGCCGACATCACCGGCGCGCAGATCACCGTCGTCGCCCCACCGACCATCCGGGGGATCGGAGCCTCGGGCGGCTTCTCGCTCCGAGTTCAGGACCTGAACAACAACGGCCCCGTCGCGCTGGCGCGCGCGACCGACGACCTGCTGGCGGCGCTGAAGGCGGATCCCCGCATCCTACTCGCGTTCACGCCGTTCTCGACCAACGCGCCGCAATTCTTCGTCGACGTCGATCGCACCAAGGCCGAAATGCTGAACATGCCGGTTCAGAACGTTCATTCGACCCTCGAGGCCTATCTCGGCAGCGCCTACGTCAACGACTTCAATCTGTCCGGGCGGACGTATCAGGTGATCGCCCAGGCCGAGGGACTGGGCCGCCTCGACGTCGAACAGATCGGCCGTCTCAAGGCCAGAAGCGACACCGGCGCCATGGTGCCGCTCGACTCGGTCGCGTCGTTCAGCACGCAGAGTGCGCCGGATCGCGTGCCGCGGTACAATCTGTTCCTGACCGCCGAGATCATCGGCTCGGCCGTCCCGGCGGTCAGTTCCGATGCGGCGCTCACCCTCGTCGACGAGATCGCCGCCCGAACGTTGCCGGAAGGGTTCGCGATCGAGTGGACGGAGCTGTCCTATCAGCAACGCCTCGCCGGCGACGGCATCGTCACCTTCCTGTTGAGCGTCGTCTTCGTCTACCTCGTCCTCGCGTCGCAGTACGAAAGCTGGACGTTGCCGTTCGCCGTCGTCCTCATCGTGCCGATGTGCTTGCTGTCGGCCATCAGCGGCGTCCTGTGGATGGGACAGGACAACAACATCCTGACCCAGAACATCCTGACCCAGGTCGTCCTCGTCGTCCTCGTGGGTCTCGCCGCCAAGAACGCCATCCTCATCGTCGAGTTCGCCCGCGACCTGGAGAACCAGGGGCGATCGATCGTCGACGCCGTCGTCGAAGCCGGCCGCCTGAGATTGCGACCGATCCTGATGACGTCCCTCGCCTTCATCCTCGGCGTCGTCCCCCTGATGATCGCCAAGGGCGCCGGAGCTGAACTGCGCCACGCCATCGGAACGACCGTGTTCTTCGGCATGGTCTGCGTCACCGTCTTCGGACTGATCTTCACCCCGATCTTCTACGTGTGCCTTCGCGACCTGGCGAAATCGAAACTGACGGCTCGCATCTTCGGCCCCTGAGACGACCTCCGTCGCGATCGATCGAGGCCGGTGCCCGTCCCCTCCGGGGTGGGGGGCTCTGCCCGGCGATCGGCGCGCGCAGGACCGCCCATGTGGATCGCGCCTCGTACGGCGTGCCCGCCCTCGCGGACGGGCGGCCATGGAATCCGTCACCGAGCATGGGGTCCGTCATCGGGAAGGTGTCGCCCGTACGCATGAGCATGGGTTCGGGCCCAATCGACGAAGGGATCCGTATCGCGAAGGACCGGTGCGGGAAGGCGCGCTCAATAATGCGGCGGCGGTGGTTCCGGCGCGTTCGAACCGGGACGGTGGCCCGCCTCCTCGACCTCCTCGACGAGTTTCGCCATCCGCCGCGACAGGGCATCGATCTGACGCCACTGCGCCGTGATGGTGGCGTTGAGGTCGTCGATGACGGCGTCTTGCTCGGTCAGGCGCATCTCGAGGGCGTCGATGCGGGTGCCGAGATCGGGCTCGCTCGTCGCCGGGTCGCGCATCGCCGGGTCGCTCATCGCCGGGTCGCTCATCGCCGGGTCGATCATCGCAGTGTCTCCGGAGCGTGGTCTGGCCTTTCGACCAGGGCGGGGCCGAGGGCGATGCGACCGTCGAAGACGAAGCAGTCGCCCGTCCAGCGGTTCTGCGCATCCGGCACCGTTTCGAGGTAGCGCAGGATCCCGCCCGCCAGGGTGTGGACTTCGGAAAAGCCGCGCGCCCGCATGTAGGCTCCGGCCTTCTCGCAGCGGATGCCGCCGGTGCAGAACATCGCCACCTTCGGGTGCGCCGCCGGGTCGAGACCGTCCACGTAGGCGCGAAACTCGCTGAACCGCCTCGTGCCGGGATCGACGGCCCCGGGAAAGCTTCCCAGGGCCACCTCGAAGGCGTTGCGGGTGTCGATGAGCAGCAGCCCCGGCGTGTCCAGGAGCGCATTCCAGGCCTCGGGGGCCACGGGACTCGCCGGCGCCAGGGCCGGATGGGTGGCTCCGCCGTCGAAGGTCACGATCTCGGGTTTCACCCGCACCTTGAGGCGCCCGAACGGTGGGGCCTCGGCCGAGGACATCTTGACCTCGACGGCGCCGAAATGCGCGCCGAACGGCGCTCGGGTGCGCAGGGCGTCGAGGAAGGCTTCGATGGCCGGCGCCGCCCCCGCCACCGTGCCGTTGATGCCCTCGCGGGCGAGCACGAGGGTGCCGGTGATCCCGAGGCTACCGCACAGGGCTTCCAGGGGGGCACGCAGCGCCAGCGGATCGGGCAGATCGACGAAGCGATAGAGGGCGGCGACGGTGAGCATCGCGTCGGCATAATCCGGGGCCGCGCACGGGGCAAACCCGTGCGGCCTCCTCACGGGGCCGCGACCCGGCTCACGGGGCCGCGACCCAGCTCACGGGGCCACGACCCGGCGCAGGATGAAGGTGGTGCCGACTTCCGGGTCGCGGCGCCAGCGCCCGTCGCCCGTGGGGATCAGCGTGACCGTATGCCCGCGCCGGGCGGTGAGGGTGAGCCGCCCCCGCGCGAACTGCCAGGACACGGGATCGAACACGCCGAGCCCGGTGTCGCGGCATCCCTCGAGGATGCGGACCGGGGCGGGCGGCTGGGCCGGCGTCAGCTCCAGCCGGCAGGTATCGGGGTCGCGGTACCGGTCGAGGGTATAGATCCCGGCCGGCGGCGGCTCGCCGCCCAGGTCCGTCTCCGGTGCCGCCGGACGCTGGGCGTCCGACCGGGACGCGGCAGATTCCGGTCTCGCCGGCTCCGGCACGGCCGGCACCGGCACGGCCGGCACCGGCACGGCCGGCAGCATGGCGAGGATCTGGAGGGGGACGAGGCTGTACTGCTCGCCGGATTCGGAGGTGGCGGCGAGGCTGCGCGCGTCGGGCCGGCGGGTGAAGGGCAGGACCGGCCGCACGTTCCTGTCGACGAAGCGCAGGGTGCCGTCGGTGAACAGCCAGCCGGCGACGCCGTTGAGCACCGGCAGGGCCCGGCGGCACCCGGCGGGGAAGGACAGCCGCCGCCCCGCCTCGCCGCTCTCGCTCGACAGGGTGATGACGCAGCGCCGGGTGCTGCCGTCCCGCGACAGGTCCCAGGTGCCCGGCACCCCGGCGATGTCCTTCGGCAGGCTCTCGACGAAGGGCGCGGCGGGCGCGACCTCGGGCGCGGCCACGCCCTGCGGATTCTGAGGGGGGGAGGCCTCTAGCGGCGGCTGCGGCGGTTGTGGAGCCTGCGGCGGTTGCTGAACCTGCGGTGCTTGCTGAACCTGCGGTGCTTGCGCGAACACCGCGCCGCCCACCGTGAGGACCGAGAGGAAACCGAGGATGCGGGCCGGCGCGCGGGGGCTCACGCGCCCGCGCTCCGAAACGTCTCCCGCCCCGGTGTCTCCCGCACTGGCGTCTCAGGCACCGGCGTCAGCGGTCCCCGGCCGTCGAACCAGTGGAGCAGGTTGTCGACGACGAGGCGACCCATGGCCTCTCGGGTGTGGACGGAGCCCGAGCCGACATGGGGCAGGAGCACCACGTGATCCAGGGCGACGAGGTCGGCCGGCACGTGCGGCTCGCGTGCGAAGACGTCGAGCCCGGCCCCGAGGATCGTCCCGTCGCGCAGGGCCGCGATGAGGGCGGCCTCGTCCACCACGCTGCCGCGGGCCACGTTGATTAGGATCCCCTCCGGACCGAGGGCGGCCAGCACGGCGGCGTCGACGAGGCCGTCCGTCTCCGGTCCGCCGGGCGCCACTACGAGGAGCACGTCGACGGCCCGGGCCATGCCGAGCAGCGTGGCGTGATAGGTGTAGGACACCTCCGGCTGCCGGCGGCGGCCGTGATAGGCGAGGGCGACGCCGAAGCCTTCGAGCCGCGTCGCGATGGCCCGGCCGATGCGCCCGAGGCCGAGAATGCCGATTGTGCGCCCGCGCAGGGTGGGGGTGAGGGGGTAGGGCCGGGTCGGCCAGTGGCCCGCGCGCAGGTAGCGGTCCGCCTGGGGGATCTGGCGCAGGGTGGCGAGCAGCAGGCCCATCGCGAGGTCGGCGACCTCGTCCGACAGCACGTCGGGCGTGTTCGTCACCACCACGCCCCGCGCGGCGGCCGAGGCGGTGTCGATGGTATCGTAGCCGACGCCGAAGCTCGCCACGATCTCGAGGTTGGGCAGGCGCGCCAGGAGGGCGTCGTCCACGGGCGCCTGCGCGCCCGTCGCCATGGCGCGGATGCGCGGGCCGATCTCGGCATAGAACGCCTCCGCGTCCGGAGCCGTGTCGGCCCGGTGCAGGGTGAAGCGCGTCGCGAGGGCTTCCATCACGCTCGGCTGCATGGGTTTGAGCAGCAGCAGATCGACGGGCGTCATGGCGGACCTTCGGGACTCCGGTGCGCGACCCCGGCGGGGTGCCCTTCCGCTTTAGGACTTGGGCCGGGACCGGTCCAGTGAGCCGGCGCGGGTCCCCACAGCCGACGCCCGCCGCCCCACCCCGGCATCGTCCGGGCCGATATGCGAAAACCGCGCCGCAGCCATCCGCCAGAGGGGACGGGCGCCCCACTTTCGCCGGACGGTCTGGAATACTACTAAAGGGAGAACCGGGTGCCCAAGCCCGTCTTCCAAGCCCGTCTCCCAAGCCCGTTCAGAAAACGCGAAGACAGCCCGATCATGACCGCGCCGCGCACCCTCTACGATAAGATCTGGGACGACCACGTCGTCGATGTCGAGCCGGATGGCACCAGCCTCCTCTACATCGACCGCCACCTCGTCCACGAGGTGACGAGCCCGCAGGCGTTCGAGGGGCTTCGCGTCGCCGGGCGCCGGGTGCGCCACCCGGAGAAGACCCTGGCGGTGGTGGACCACAACGTCCAGACCTCCGACCGCAGCTTCGGCATCGAGGACCCGGAGAGCCGCATCCAGCTGGAGGCGCTCGCCGAGAACGTGCGCGACTTCGGCATCGAGTTCTACGACGCCCTCGACCGGCGCCAGGGCATCGTCCACGTCATCGGCCCCGAGCAGGGCTTCACCCTGCCGGGCCAGACCATCGTGTGCGGTGACAGCCACACCTCGACGCACGGCGCCTTCGGGGCGCTCGCCCACGGCATCGGTACCTCGGAGGTGGAGCACGTGCTCGCCACCCAGACGCTGCTGCAGAAGAAGGCGAAGAACATGCGCGTCACCGTGGACGGCGCCCTGCCGCCCGGCGTGACGGCCAAGGACATCATCCTGGCGATCATCGGCGAGATCGGCACCGCCGGCGGGACCGGCTACGTCATCGAGTATGCGGGCTCGGCCATCCGCGCCCTCTCGATGGAGGGCCGGATGACCATCTGCAACATGTCCATCGAGGGCGGCGCGCGCGCCGGCCTCGTCGCGCCCGACGCCACCACCTTCGCGTATGTCGAGGGGCGTCCGAAGGCCCCGCGGGGCGAGGCGTTCGCGCGTGCGCGCGCCTATTGGGAGACCCTGGTCTCGGACGAAGGCGCGCATTTCGACCGCGAAGTGCGGCTCGACGCGGCGAACCTCCCCCCCATCGTCAGCTGGGGAACGAGCCCGGAGGACGTGGTCTCGATCTCCGGCGCCGTGCCGGACCCGGCGACGATTCTCGACGAGAACAAGCGCCAGTCGAAGGAGAAGGCCCTCGACTACATGGGGCTGGTTCCGGGCACGAAGATCACCGACATCGCCATCGACCGGGTGTTCATCGGCTCCTGCACCAACGGCCGCATCGAGGATCTGCGGGCCGTGGCGAAGGTGGTGGAGGGCCGCCAGGTCCACGCCAGCGTCTCCGCCATGGTGGTGCCGGGGTCCGGCATCGTGAAGGCCCAAGCCGAGGCGGAAGGCCTTGACCGCATCCTCAAGGCGGCGGGGTTCGACTGGCGCGAGCCGGGCTGCTCCATGTGCCTCGGCATGAACGCCGACCGCCTCAGCCCCAACGAGCGTTGCGCCTCGACCTCCAACCGCAACTTCGAGGGCCGTCAGGGCCACCGGGGCCGCACCCACCTCGTCTCCCCCGCCATGGCGGCGGCGGCGGCGGTGGCGGGTCACTTCGTCGATATCCGCGACTGGCCGAGCGCCTGAGGGCAGGCGACACGGCGCGGCGTCCGCAGGGACGCCGCGCCCCGACGCGGACCGGACCGACCGTTTCGTGCGCCACCCCAAAATCACGATTGACGGGTGCCCCCGCGCCGCCTAAACGAACCCACGTCGGCGCCGCACGCGGCCCCGACAGGCCCAGGTGGCGGAATTGGTAGACGCGCTGGTTTCAGGTACCAGTCTTGCAAGAGGTGAAGGTTCGAGTCCTTTCCTGGGCACCATCAGCCGGCTAAGCTGCTGATCCGCAAAAAGCATTTGATCTTGAAGGGTTTTCTCCGCATCTGACTGTTCAACAGATGCGTTCAACATGCCCCTTCGGATGCCGCGCCCCATGAAGCGGCAAGGCAGCACCACCCACCAACTCATCCAGCGCATCCCGGCTGACGTGCTGCCGAAGGTTCGCGGACGGCTTCTCGCTATTCCAATGGGGGATAGCGTGGTCGAGAAGACCATCACGGCCAAGGATGCGGATGTTCGCACCTCCCTGCGGACTCGAGACCCTCAAGAGGCGAAGGCTCGTCAGGCGGTAGCCGTTGCGTATCCGGAGGGTGTTTGGCGTTCCATGCGCGAGGGACCAAAGCGGCTCACCCACAAGGAGACGGTGGCGCTCGCTGGGGAGGCGTATCGAACCCTCGTAGTGGCCTGCCGCCGGTTCCGTGGACACCCAGTCTGGGTGTCATGATGGAAGCGGAGGTGTGGGATGCAGCCTCGCAAGTTTGTTCGAGAGTTCAAGGTCGAGGCGGTGCGGCTGATCAAGCAGCGGGGCGTTTCGGTTGCGCAAGCTGCCCGTGATCTGGACGTGCGCGAGAACGTCCTGCGCAAATGGATGAAGGAGTTCTCGTCCGATCCGGCCGAGGCGTTTCCCGGTCCTTGGCAGATGAAGGCCGAGCAGGTCGAGATCGAGCGCCTGCGTAAAGAGGTCGCCCGTCTGAAGGCGGAGCGCGATAGCCTAAAAAAAGGCCCCGGCGTACTTCGCGAGGGATGCGATATGAAGTTCGCCTCCGTGGTCAAGCATCGCTCGATCTGGCCAGTTGCGTGGATGTGCAACGCCCTCGACGTCTCCCGGTCCGGCTCCCATGCTTGGCTTACCCGGCGGGCAAGCCGGCGAGTCCAGGACGACGCCACGATCCTGTCGAAGGTGCGGGCGAGCTTCGCGGCAAGCGACCGCACCTATGGAGCGCGTCGGATCTGGCACGACGTGCTCGCGGACGGCATCAACTGCGGGCTACATGGGATTAAGCGGCTCATGCGAGAGAACGCCTTGCGGGCCCGGCCACGACGGCGCTGCCTGCCCAAGGATGATGGTGAGCGCTCCGTCGTCTCCCCCAACATCCTGGATCGACAGTTCGAACCGGATCGGCCGAACCAAAAGTGGATCGCCGACTTCACATACATCTGGACGGCGGAAGGTTGGCTTTACGTGGCGGCCGTCATCGACCTGTTCTCACGTCGGGTCGTGGGCTGGTCGGTGCAGGCCAGCATGACAGCCCAACTCGTCACCGACGCTAGGCTGATGGCTGTCTGGCGCAGGGGCAAGCCGAATCCCCTGCTGCATCACTCGGATCAGGGCAGCCAGTATACGAGCGAACCGTTCCAGCGCCTCATGGCGGATCACGGCATCACCTGCTCCATGAGCCGATCCGGAAACGTCTGGGATAATGCCGCGATGGAGAGCTTCTTCTCGTCGCTGAAAACCGAACGGACGGCTCGAAAGACATACCGCTCGCGGGACCAGGCTCGGGCCGACGTGTTCGACTGCATCGAACGCTTCTGCAATCCGGCCCGCCGGCACTCGCCCCTCGGCTACGTCAGCCCGATCGAGTTCGAAAAACAGGCCCAATTAGCTTAGGAGCGCGTCCACGGAACCGGCAGCAGGCCAGTCCTACTCCGGCCGGAGGAACCGGCCACAAGCCTTCCAGCCCTCGCGAGAGGATGACCATCAGGATTCCCCGCCGGAACCTGCCTGTTTCGCCCCGCTCGGCTCCGGCCGGGCGGGGCTTTTTGCGTTTCTGGTCACCCGTGGTGGGAGCGGTCCGGTGTCATGCGCGCCCGTGAACAGAGAGACCTTGAACGGACTCACACAGGGAACGTCGCCCTTGAAAATCAGAGACCTATCAGGGCTTCCCAAGCTGAATATGCGGGTTCGATTCTCGCCGACCGCTCCAAGCTATCGCGTTGAAGCATCAGCTATTCTTGCGTGCTGCTTCTGATCGCGAGTTCCCCAATGACTTGGCCGGTATTTTGGACCGAGCCGACTGAGAGGCTACTGCATCGTGTCGGCAATGGGTAGCCGGAAGGTTAGTAGGGGACTCATTGTGGCCTGTGCGACGAAGTAGGACACGAGCGCAACGGCCGCCAGTTAGTTGCAGGACAAGCGATCATAGCGGGTTGCGACACGCCGCCAACTCTTGAGATGTCCAAACAAGCGCTCGATCCGAGTGCGCTGCAGGCAGGCGATCCGATTGAACTCGAAGGCCATGGTTCGGGTGGCCGTTGCAGGATGGCGGCACTCACCCGGTGGCGCTTCAGCCAATCCCTCGGGCTCCGTGTGTCGTAAGCTTTGTCGGCGATCAGACGTCTGGGTGGGACGACAGCCCGAAGCAGCGGCAGCGTTCCACTGATGTCGGACACGTTGCCGAGCGTCAGGGAGACCGCTCGGCCAAGCATTGGACTTTACTCCTCGAACCGCCGCGCGAGCGGGCGATCGTCTGGCTCCGGTCTTAACCTTTTCGCCGGATGCCGAGCGGTCTGCCTTCGCGTGCACGGCATCGAGCATCCGCTCGTCGGACATGCGGCCTTTGGCACTGTTCTGAGAAACAGGCACTGCCGGACCCTGCGCTGCGAGCCCCCGTTGTAGTGATCGTGGACCGTCGTGTCGCGAGCCGTAAACCGAGGGCGTAACCTGCCACCGGTACCCATCTTCAGGACGTGCAGGTTACTGACCGATGACTTGTCTTTCATTGACCCGAGTTTTACCCGGTTGACCGTGGGGCAGGTGCGGTTCGATCCACGCCCAAACGTCATCCGAGCGTCGACAGCCCTTGCCGCCCCGATTCTCCGGGACCGGAAACTTCGAACCGAAGACAGAGTGCCCGAGCAGCGGTACCCGGTTGTATGAGCTGCCTCCCTAGAACTCCATGTCGAGTTCTTCGATCTCGTCGGGCTCGGCCAGGGCCGAATCCAGCCATTCCTGCATCAGGGGCCAGGCGAGGATGATGTCGCGGTAGGCCGCGGTCGCGCCAGAGACCGGGACGTCGTAGGTCACGAACCGGGTGCAGACGGGGGCCAGCATCGCGTCGGCCAGGCTCGGCGTCTCCCCGAACAGGTAGGGGCCGGAATAGCGCGACAGGCACTCGTCCACGATGGTGACGATCCGGTCGATGTCGCCGCGCGCGCCGTTGAAGATCTTGAACCCGGTGTGGCGGGCCTTGAGATTCATCGGCAGGGCCGAACGCAGGTTGATGAAGCCGCCATGCATCTCGCCCGCGATGGACCGGCAATGCGCCCGCGCCACGGCGTCCTTCGGCAAGAACCCGGCCTCCGGTCGAATCTCGTTGAGGTATTGGGCGATGGCCAGGGTGTCCCACACGACGATCTCGCCGTGGCACAGGCGCGGCACCAGGAAGGACGGCGAGAGGTGGAGCAGCTCCGCCCGGGTCGAAGCATCGTTGCCCGAGAGCAGTTCCGTCTCGAAGTCGAGGCTGGCCATCCGGCAGACGAGCCAGCCGCGCAGGGACCACGACGAATAGTTGCGACTCGAGATGGTAAGTGTCGCCGCTGGCATGGGGGTCCCCCGGTGTTTCTGGTCGACCGCGTGCGGAGCACACGGGCCGAGGCTGGTGGCGATCCAAGACTCGTGCCGAACCGCGAGAACGGCAAGCCGATTGGGCCACGGAGTGGAGATCGTGCCTCGCCGGCCCCGATCCGGGCAAAAGCGTGAGCGCTTCGGCAGGGTGAGCCGCCGAGATGTCATGCCGGAACCGAGATGTCATGCCGGAACCGAGACGTCATGGCGGATCCGCGCTGCGCCGCCGTGCAATGCTCGCACAATCGAACGGGCACTATGGTGCGGGAGTGCACTATTTTTCTGCCCGGGCGTCGAGGGGCGGGATCGGTTCGGACCGGAGGGCGTCGGTGATGCAGGTGTACAACAGCCCCGGGGGATCGCTCGGCAGGCCCGTTGCGTTGATCGCTCGCCTGGCTCAGCCTAGCGCCCCATCGGTGGCGGGCCTTTTGCCTGGTCCGTCCTCTGCGGACGTTCCGCGATCCGGTCGTTCGTGTAGGAGTTCAGGCTTCATGCTTTATCGTGCCTTCGATGCCCAGACGGATCTGGCCGAGCAGACCCGTGCGTGGGGTCGACTCGTCCACGACGCGGTCTCACCCTGGACCGCCGCCGGATACCGCGAGCCGATGAATTGGTGGTCGGCTGGCGCCCGCATGATGATGCGCGCGGGCTTGACCTTCACGCGTCCCGCTTACGGCATCGACACCGTCACGGTGGGCAACCGCGAGGTCGCCGTGACCGAGGAGGCCGTCTTCGCCACGCCGTTCGGCACCCTGTTGCGCTTCCGCAAGGACGTCGACACGCCGCAACCGCCGGTCCTCGTTGTGGCGCCCCTGTCGGGCCACTTCGCCACCCTCCTGCGCGGCACCGTGCGGACGTTGCTCGCCGACCACGACGTCTACATCACCGACTGGCACAACGCCCGAGACGTGCCCCTCGAAGCCGGTGCCTTCGGCTTCGACGACTACGTCGATCACCTCGTGCAGTTCCTCGGCGCCATCGGCGAGGGCGCCCACCTCGTCGCCGTGTGCCAGCCGGCCGTGCAGGCTCTGGCCGCCGCCGCCGTGATGGCCCAGTCGAAGGATGTCGCGCACCCGCGCAGCATGACCCTCATGGCCGGACCGGTGGATTGCCGCATCAGTCCGACTTCGGTGAACCACCTCGCCACTTCGAAGCCCATCGCGTGGTTCGAGAAGAATCTCATCGCCACCGTGCCCCAGCGCCACAAGGGGGCGGGCCGACGGGTCTATCCCGGCTTCATGCAGGTCTCGGCCTTCGTCTCCATGAACGCCAAGCGCCACATGCAGGGTCACGCCGATCTGTTCTGGCATCTCGCCAACGGCGAGACCGAGAAGGCGCAGCAGATCGAAACGTTCTACGACGAGTATTTCGCGGTCCTCGATTTGGCCGCGGAGTTCTATATCGAGACCGTCCGGACAGTGTTCCAGGATTACACCCTGGCCAAGAACGAGCTCACCTACCGGGGCAACCCCATCGACATGCGGTCGATCCGGCGCACCGCGCTGATGACCGTCGAGGGCGAGCGCGACGACATCTGCGCGGTCGGCCAGACAATGGCGGCTCACGATCTGTGTACGGGTCTGCCGCCGCACATGAAGAGCCATCACCTCCAGGCGGGCGTCGGCCATTACGGCGTGTTCTCGGGCCGGAAGTGGGAGAGCCAGACCTATCCGCTGGTGCGCAACTTCATCCAGTCGCACGCCTGACACATCGGCGTCGGAATCGCGTGCCGGCGGTTGGAAGTGGCGGAGGCTTCGTGTATGAGCCTCACCCAAGTGCAGTTTCTGCGCCGATTCGAGGCCGTCCGACCGACGTCCCGCCCGGAAGAGAATTCCGGGTCCGGGGCATTTGTCGGTTCCATCCTCCTTCCAGGACCGCGATTGGCCCCGGGATCGGCGCTGTTCAACAAACCTATGTCTCAGAGGATCTAGACCGTTGCAGGTACTCGTTCGCGACAACAACGTTGATCAGGCTCTCCGCGTCCTCAAGAAGAAGATGCAGCGCGAGGGCATCTTCCGCGAGATGAAGCAGCGCAAGGCTTACGAGAAGCCCTCCGTGCGCAAGGCTCGCGAGAAGGCAGAGGCCGTCCGCCGCGCCCGCAAGCAGGCGCGCAAGACTGCCATCCGCGAGGGCCTGATCGCCGCTCCGAAGCCGAAGCCCCGTTTCGGTGCCGGTGCGCCGCGTCGCCCGGGTGGTTCGCCGTTCGCCCCGACCGCCCCGACCGTGCTGCCCCCCGTCGGCGGCGCCGCATCCTGAGATCCCGTCGGTCCGATCCCTTCAGGATCGGACCCGGTCACGAAAAAGCCCGGCCGCCTCGCGGTCGGGCTTTTTCGTTGTCGGAACGATGCCGCCGCAGGGATGCGCGGCGGTGCGTGAGAACTCAGGCTGCGCGGACCGCCACGGTGGCGTGCTCGGCCTGGACCAGGACGTCGAGGGCGCGCCAGGGCTTCTGCATGTAGACCGCCCGGCTCGGGATACGCCCGGCACCCTTGGCGTCGCCGCCGGAGGTCAGCACCACCCGCACGTCCGGCCACCGGCGCCCGACGGCCGTGGCGAGGTCGATTCCGTCCATGCCGGCGCCGAGGCGTACATCTGCGAACAACAGGGCGACGTTGCCGCCGGAGCGTTCGAGCACGGAGATCGCCGCCTCGGCGCTGTCACAGGCGATGACATCGAGGTCGCTCTCTTCGAGCACGGCCGTCGCGAGGTCGCGCACGGCAGCGTCGTCCTCGACCACGAGGGCGATCGGACAATCCGGCAGGGGCTGGGCCATGAAGTCTCCTTCTCTGTTGAAGCGAAGTCGGGCTCTGTTGAAGCGAAGTCGGGGTTGAATCGAAGGCAGGTCTTCGGCGCGACGGCGTGCGTTGGTACCGATCGAGGAGACAATCGGTTCGAGCGCTGATTCTCTGTGAGTGATGCTGCGCTGCCACGTCTTGTTGGACAAGGGTCGCAAGTGCGAATTCGGCTATGCGGTTCCCGCAACCCTCGATCCCGGTCGGGCATCCGTGGTCCTTCGCGCCGCCGTCATCGTCTTCTCGCCACGGTGTGGGTCCATCGCAGGGATGCGGTGCGTCTCTTGCATCGAAGCGGCACAGCCTCGGTCCGGCGGCGGGTTAACGTTCTGTTCACCACGATCGCCCGAGTGTCGGGGCTTCGATGACGAAACGGCAGGTGCGCGAAGCGGGGTCGCTCACCGGCGGATGGGAGGCGCCCCGCCCGAATCCCACAGGAGGTGTCTGCCTGCCATGTGCCGTTTTCTCGCCTATTCCGGTGACCCCGTCTTCCTGACCGACCTCGTCTGCGCGCCGACGCATTCGCTGGTCCACCAGTCGCTGCACGCGACGGAGGCGAAGACCGAGACCAACGGCGACGGTTTCGGCATCGGCTGGTACGGCGAGCGGGCCGAGCCCGGCCTCTACCGCGACGTCTGCCCGGCCTGGTCCGACGAGAACCTCGTCAACCTGTGCCAACAGGTGCGGGCGCGGATGTTCTTCGCCCATGTCCGTGCCTCGACGGGCACGGCGACGACGCGGGCGAACTGCCACCCCTTCGCCCATGGCCGGCACCTGTTCATGCACAACGGGCAGATCGGCGGCTACCACAAGATCAAGCGCCGCCTCGAAGCCCTCATCCCCGACGATCTCTACGACGTCCGGCGCGGCACCACGGATTCGGAAGCGATCTTCCTCCTGGCCCTCGCCAACGGCCTCGCCGAGGACCCCGTCGGTGCGATGGCCCGCACCCTCTCGATCGTGCGCGATCTCATGCAGGCCGCCGAAGCGGCCGAGCCCCTGCGCTTCACCGCCGTGGTCACGGACGGCGAGACCCTCACCGCCTACCGCTGGGCCTGCGACGGACGACCCCCGAGCCTGTATTACCGCCAGACCGAGACCGGCCTCGTGGTGGTCTCCGAGCCCATCGACGGGTGCCGCGAAGGCTGGAACGTGGTGCCGAAGGGCGGTACCCTCCAGGCGACGCGCGGGGGCAGCGTGGTTCTGCGCGGACCCGATCAGGCCGTGGCCGAGCGCATGGCGGCCTGACGTCCGGCTCGGCGCCGCACGGGTTGCGGGCGGCGCGCGAAGGGCGGACAACCCGCGCAGGTCCAACTGCGCGGGAGCCGACGATGACGTATCCGAACGTGAGCCTGCACATCGCTGGTGCCTGGGCCCAGGGCGCCGGCGGCGAGACCCTGCCGGTCCTCAACCCGGCCACCGGCGAGACGCTCGGCACCTGCGCCGTCGCCACCCCGGCCGATCTCGACCGCGCGCTCGCGGCCGCCGCACGCGGCTTTGCAGCCTGGCGTCGGGTCTCGGCGTTCGAGCGCGGCAAGACCATGCGCAGGGCCGCCGATTTCCTGCGTCAGCGCGCCGACGGCATCGCCCGCATCATGACCCTGGAGCAGGGCAAGCCCCTGGCCGAGGCGCGGATGGAAACCCTGGCGGCCGCCGATGTCGTCGACTGGTTCGCGGCGGAGGGGCAGCGCGCCTACGGCCGCATCATCCCGGCCCGCGCCGACGGCGTCGTCCAGATGGTCCTGCGCCAGCCCGTGGGGCCGGTGGCGGCCTTCACCCCCTGGAACTTCCCCATCAACCAGGCCGTCCGCAAGGTCTCGGCCGCCCTCTGCACCGGCTGTCCGGTGATCCTGAAGGGACCGGAGGACACCCCGGCGAGCTGCGCCGAACTCGTGCGCGCCTTCCTCGATGCCGGCGTGCCGGGCGACGTGCTCTCGCTCGTCTATGGTGATCCGGCTGCGATCTCGGGTTATCTCATCCCGCACCCGGTCATCGCAAAGATCTCGTTCACGGGCTCGACCGCGGTCGGCAAGGAACTCGCGGCCCTGGCCGGGCGCCACATGAAGCGGGTGACGATGGAGCTCGGCGGCCATGCCCCGGCCCTCGTCTTCGCCGACGCCGACATCGAGCAGGCGGTGGCCGTCCTCGGCGCCAACAAGTTCCGCAACGCCGGACAGGTCTGCGTCGCACCGACCCGCTTCCTCGTCCACGATTCGATCTATGAAGTGTTCCGCGATCGCTTCGTCGCCTTCAGCGAGGCACGCAAGGTCGGCGACGGTCTCGATCCCGAGACCACCATGGGGCCGCTGATCCATGCCCGGCGCCTGGAGGCGATGGAATCCCTCTGCGCCGACGCCGTCGCCCGCGGGGCGGACCTGCGGACCGGGGGGCACCGCATCGGCAACCGCGGCAACTTCTTCGCCCCCACGGTGCTCTGCGACGTGCCGGTCGAGGCCCGCATCATGAACGAGGAGCCGTTCGGGCCCGTCGCGCTGATCCAGCGGTTTTCCGACGACGAAGCGGCTTACGCCGAGGCCAACCGCCTGCCCTACGGTCTCGCGGCTTATGCCTACACCCGCTCTGGCACACGGGCGACCGAGGTCTCCGCACGGGTTCACAGCGGGATGATCGGCATCAACCACCACGGTCTGGCCCTGCCCGAGACGCCGTTCGGCGGCGTCGGCGATTCGGGCTACGGCAGCGAAGGCGGCTCGGAGGCCATCGAGGCCTACCTCACCACGAAGTTCGTGAGCCAAGCGAGCGTAGGGGGCTGAGGGCGGGACTTCGGAGCTGCGCGTCCCTCCGCTGGGTCGGTCGGATGATACGTAATACCAACTCCCATTGATCAGCACGCATGTGCCCATTGGCGCAATCCGATGGAGGTGATGCGCCAGGGCTGGGCGATAATCCTGTTCCAGGCGTCGCAACAGTGGTCGAGGATGTCGGCATAGGATCGGAAGATGCGATTGCCGACCCAGTTGTCCTGCATGAACTGCCAGAGGTTTTCGACGGGGTTGAGTTCGGGTGAGCGCGCCGGCAGGGGCAGTAGGATGATCTTGTCGGGGACGGGCAGCGTCCTGGTGGTGTGCCAGCCGGCCTGATCGAGCAGGAGCANACAGTGGTCGAGGATGTCGGCATAGGATCGGAAGATGCGATTGCCGACCCAGTTGTCCTGCATGAACTGCCAGAGGTTTTCGACGGGGTTGAGTTCGGGTGAGCGCGCCGGCAGGGGCAGTAGGATGATCTTGTCGGGGACGGGCAGCKTCCTGGTGGTGTGCCAGCCGGCCTGATCGAGCAGGAGCACGGCGTGGGCACCCGGAGCGACGGTCGCAGCGATCTCTTCGMGGTGATGGGCCATGGCTTCGGTGGTGCAGCGGGGCATGACCAAGCCTGCGCCGACGCCCGGGCCGGACAGATCGCTCCGACGATGTAGGCCGAGGCCGTGCGCTGATCCTTTGGGGCCGAGGGACGCGTTCCACGCTTGGCCCAGCGTCGGGTGAGCGTGTTCTTCTGGCCGACACGGGCCTCGTCGCAGAACCAGATCTCTACGGGCTTGGCCCCGACAGCCTGCGCGATCTGCGCCAGACGSTCGGGGAAGCCTTTTTGAAAACGGCGGCGGCCTCGGGGGCCTGGGCATGATGGCGCGGGCGAGCCGAGAGTTTGCGGTAGCCCATCGCCCGCAAGACCCGGCTCAAGGTCTGCTCGGAGACCGATACGCCGTGATCCTCGCACAGGATCTGGGTCAGATCGCACAAGCGCCAGCGGACCACGCCGTGGGCGGCGGGTGTCGGCCCCTGTTCGACCAGGGCCCTGAGAACCTC